>CAUJEL010000113.1 GCA_963169875.1 Candidatus Zhuqueibacterota bacterium | reverse complement strand
TCGGCCTGCTGCTCTTCATCGTCACCATCGGCATGCAGGCGGGCCCCGGATTTTTTGACGCCTTCCGAAAACGCGACCTGCAATTGATTTCTACGCCGCTGGTTGTGGTTGTGACCGGCGCCGTGACGACCGTCGCATTAGCTTATATCGTGGGTGTGGATTTCAAGCTTGCGGTCGGGCTTTTCACCGGCGCACTGACCAGCACGCCCGGACTGGCTGCTGCCATCGAGGCCACGGGATCCCCCCTGGCTTCCATCGGTTATGGCATCGCCTATCCCTTTGGCATCATCGTCATCGTGCTGTTCGTGCGTCTGGCGCCGCGCATCCTCAATAAGGACCTGGTGGGTGCCCAGGAAGCCTATTTGCGTAAGATCAGCACCCAGTACCCGGAGATCATCAATAAAAATTTTATCGTTGAAAACGTCAATATTGATGGACAGAGCATTGATACCCTTTCGATACGATCCATGACCGGTGCCTCCATTTCGCGGGTGATGCATGCTGGTGTGGCAGCTACGCCAACACCGCAGACCCGTATATTTCGTAAAGATCTCATCAAAGCGGTCGGCACCAGTGAGGCCCTGGAAAAAATCAAGCTTCTCATCGGCCCGGTGACAAAGGAAGAGATACCGCTCAGCCAGGGTTATGAGGTGCAGTGGATCGTCGTCACCAATAAAAAAGTGATCAATAAATCACTCTTGCAGCTCAATCTGCACAGTAATTACAATGCGACGGTCACGCGCATCCGCCGCAGTGAAGTGGAATTTGTGCCGCAGCCGCACAGTCAATTGCGATTTGGTGATAAGTTGATGGTGGCGTGCGATGCAGAAAATATGGGACAAGTGGCCAAACTGCTCGGCAACAATGACAAGCGCCTGTCGGAAACCGATTTTCTGCCGTTGGCTCTGGGCATCGTGCTCGGAGTCCTGCTCGGCTCATTCCGCTTGCCGCTGTTCGCCGGCATCTCGCTGCATCTTGGCTTGACCGGCGGTGTGCTCACCGCTGCACTCATCCTCAGCAAGCTCGGCAAGACCGGGCCGGTGATCTGGTCACTCCCCAGCGGCGGCAGCACGGTGCTGCGGCAATTGGGTTTGCTGCTCTTCCTGGCCTCTGTGGGCACGGAAGCCGGCACTCATATACAGGCTTCCATCGGCCAGTATGGGTTTTCTCTGGTTTTAATTGCGCTGCTGATCACGCTGGCACCCATGCTCACCGGCATCCTGGTGGCGGTGAAGCTGTTTCGCTTGAACCTGCTGACCGCGCTGGGCGCGTTGACCGGCGCCATGACCAGCACGCCGGGACTGGCAGCCATCAACGACTTGAGCGACTGCGAAGCACCGCAGGTGGCGTACGCCACGGTGTATCCCATCGCCCTGGTGCTGAAAATCATCTGCGTCCAGATCATTGCGGCGTTGGGATAAAAAAATATGCCGCAAATCAGGATTTGCGGGAACGAATTTCTTTATTCTTTTGTTACATAAGCGAAGAAAAATAACAATGACCAATCTGCAACAGAACCAAGGAGGATTATTATGATTTCCGCAAAAATGGAAAAGATCATGAACGAGCAGATCAACAAGGAGATGTATTCCGCTTATTTTTACCTGTCCATGGCCGCCGATCTCCGGGAAAAATATCTCGACGGTTTTGCGCACTTTTTTGAACATCAGGCGCAAGAAGAAATGGAACACGCCATGAAATTTTATTCTTATATCAATGAACAGGGCGGCCGCGTCAAACTGGATGCCATTGAAAAACCGCAGGCCACCTATAAAGACGTCGAGGAGATCTTTGACCTGTCGCTGAAGCATGAAAAGTTCGTCACCAAATCCATCAACGATATCTATGCGCTGGCGGCCAAGGAGAACGATTTCGCGTCCATGCAGATGCTCGACTGGTTCGTCAAGGAACAAGTGGAAGAAGAAGGCAACATGGACAAGGCACTGCATATGGTAAAAATGGCTGCCAAGGCCCCGCACGCCCTGATGATGCTGGATGCCCAGTTCGGCAAACGCGAATAGTCTTTTTTTTGTTGCAAACAAAAGGAATGGATTGCACAAGTCCGTTCCTTTTTTTATTTTATAGCGGAGGTGTACAGTTATGAATAAAATCCGTTGGGGCGTCCTCAGCACCGCGCGCATCGGGGTCGCCAGTATGCGGGTAATCGATGCCATGTTCACCTCCAGCCGGCAGAACAGATGGATAACTCCTTAAAAATGTGAAAGGACAGGCAGTGTCCGATCAACCGAAATTATTCAAACCCGCTGAATTGGAGAGTCGCCTGGCACAGATTGGTGATAAAGTGCCGCCGTTGTCGTCCATCCACGGTCTGTTGACCGCGGTGGCCGCCGGGCCTGAAGCGCTCGCACCCGCCAAATGGCTGAATTACGTCTTTTCCGCGGACGGAAAAATGCCAAGCCTGGATGGGATCGCTGATGCAGAATCCATCGTGATGTCCATTTTCGGGTTGTACAATGATATCGTCGCCTATCTCGACAGCGGCGATTTCCAGCCATACCTCGGCCAGAACCTGGATCCGGATATGCAATCGCAACAGCTCTATCTATGGTGCATCGGATTTTCAAAGGGCATGCATTTCCTCGAGAAGCGCTGGTTTGATCCCGAGAGAAAAGACCTGGCCCCGCTTCTGGTGCCCATCTATTATTTTATTGATGCCCCAAAATTTGAAAAGATGTTTCTGGGGGCAAATCCAACCGAAGAGGACCGGGATGATCTGGCCACGCAAATGCTCATGCAACTGCCGTCGTCCGTCCTGGATATTTACGAATACTGGAGAATAAAGTCCTAGCCTGGACTATTCATTGCCGGGGACGCAGAGGTACGCAAAGAAAAGAACTATATAAAAATGGCATTGATAAGAACTTTGATGACGGCGATGAAATTCGAATCATAAATTTTTCGATAATAATAATTGCTCGGCGGCTTCAGCGCGCTCGGCGGTTTACAAATGAAACAGCTTGGGAGAATTCATGTCGCAGGTGACATTTGCCCGGGGTGGCTCGCAAAGAATTCGCGTCGAATCCGTGGATGCGTTTCGAGGATTGACCATCGCCCTGATGATCTTTGTCATCGCCGTGGGCGCCGGCAACTATAAAAATCTGCCGCAGACAGCCTCGTGGTTTGGCAGCCTGCCAATATCGACCTGGAATCATGCCGAAGTCGGCTGGGAACGCTTTGTCGAGGAGAAAGAAGCGCAAGGGATGACGCCGGAGGAGATCGCCCTGCTGCCGGAAGCCCGGCTGAAAAACATCGGTTTGACGATTTGTGACTGGGTGGCACCGTTTTTCATCTTCATCGTCGGCATGGTCATTCCCCTGAGCCGCAGCCGCCATGGCAAGGAGTGGTGGTATCATGTGCTCAGCCGCACCGGCAAATTGATCCTGGCCGGTGTCCTCTACATCAGCCTCATTCTGGGCTTATCGTGGTGGTGGGGCATCCTGCAGGCCATCGGCATTGCCAATTTGATGGGCGCGGCGAGCATGAAATTATCACCACGAGGGCGCTGGATAGCTATTTTCAGCGTACTGGGCCTGCACATGATCCTGTCCGAATACGCCGGCTGGTGGCTGGGATTCGGTCATACGGCCGCGCCCTTCTGGCGCATCAGTCAACCCGATGGAAGCTGGATACGGCCGCTCACCATCCACTGCCTGCCCTGGGTTTCCATCTCCTATGGCGCCATGACCATGATCGGCGTGCTGCTCGGCGAAGCGCTGGTGCACGGCGATAAAAAAACCATCACCCGGCGCAGTCTGTTACTGGCGGCCGTGTTTATGCCGCTGGGTTACCTGGTTCATAAAGCAGGATTCATCAGCGGCGATTACACCCTCTGCTTCAACAAACCGGATGTCAGCGCTTCCTATGCCATGTTCACCTCAGGGTTGGCGGCGCTCCTCTTCCTGGGACTCTATTACCTCATCGATGTCTGGAAGATCAAAAAATGGTCCTGGCCGTTTGTGGAGTTCGGCAAAAATGCCCTGCTCGCCTATTTCATGCAGATTCTGATGCGACTGGGATTTCGCGCCCTGCACATCGAGCCCTTTTTCGCCGGCCAGCCCAACGAGACGCTCAAGGCCTGGGCAGGAGTGTCCGGTTCCTCCTTCTGGTCGGCTTTTCTTCTCGATAAAACGGGCTATAACGGGATGTTATGGGGACTGATCTGGACGGCGTGTCTGTTCTTGATCATTCTCTACTGCAACCGTCGGGAAATTTACTGGAAATTGTAGAAATAAAAAGCCGGAAATCGCATACTGGACAACGATTTCCGGCTGGTTGATTTGGAGCTTCATCCATCCGCAAGTTCGTCAACGCTTCGAACTTTATCATCTGCCTCAGAACAAACACATAACACAACCGCGGATTGCAGCCTTGAGAGATCGATGACCCCTCAAGGCTCATTTTTCCTATTTTAATAATATCATGCGCTTGCACGAATTAAACGATCCGGCTTGAATGCGGTAAAAATACACACCGCTCGCATGATTCAAGCCGTTCCATTCCACGCGATGCAAACCAGGCGACTGTGTTTCATCGACCAGGCGTTCCACCTCGCGGCCCTGCAAATCGTAGAGAATCACCGACACAGGGACTGTTTCCGCCAGTTCATATTCGATGGTGGTGTGTGCATTGAACGGATTCGGGTAATTCTGCTCGAGCGCGAATTCGTGCGGCACCGCGGCAATCGTTGCATCCTCTGCAACCGGAATGGCGCAGCCGCTCTTGTTCTGGCAAACGCCGAACTCGACCAGCTGGCGGTAACCATTCCAGCCGTAAATGGGTCCGTGCAACACCACCATGACGTAGCGTGCGACCACGGAGCGGTCCAGTGCGAAGAAGGTTTTCTTGCCTTTTTTCGGATAAAAATGGGCTGCAGAATGAAAATCGGCGAAATCGGTTCCCGAGGTGGATACCAGCACTTCAATATCGTTGGCCTGGCGTGTGGCGGCGGAGCCATCGTCATCGCTGCCGTTGTCGGTCTGGACGTAGACAAAATTGAACAGGTACAGACCCTTATCGGCAAACTCAAAGATGCCATAGGTGCCCGAGTGGTCAAAACCCGCGGCTGTGGTGGTGCCATCCCAGCCTTCGAAATCGCCGTCCACGGCATTGTTCCAATCCTGCCCCTTCGCAGTCTCGCTGCCAGCGACCAGGACCAGTTTCGCGTCGCGATGCTGTGGTATATTCAGGAGCGTGGTTTGCAGTTGCAGAAGAGCCCGCGCTTCATCGAATTTGCGCTCAAAGAAGAGCCACAACGCCTGATCAATATACTCTTGCGCCACGCCGCGTTTGAGGGCCCAGAAGAGATCCTCCGGGAAATAGAGCCCGATATTGTCGATTTTTCGCGCACACTCCGATTTCCACAGGACGCATTTGTTTCTGGTCATGAGCAAAAATCGATGACCGGTCTCATAGGCGGTTTCGATGTGCGTGCCTTGATCATACGAGTTCCACGATTCGACCATGACGAAATTGGGTTGGAACCAGAACGCCTTTTCCCAGGTCCATTCGTAGACCAGGGTGTCCTGGCGGTCTATGTAACGGTCTGAACCAAGCACCCAGTTTCGTTCATCCATGCCGGGCCAGGTCCCGCCGACCAGATACGGCAGGCCGAAACTCGCGCCATTGGTATAAAAGTCATTGAGATACTCTTCGCCCCACTTCCTGCCTTTGGAATCCCAGGTCTGGTTGGCTGCCTGTACCCGGGTGAAAAATCCGTCAACATACAGCGCCAGTTCTGTCTTGCCGCATTCCCAATTCCAGAGGATGGCCGTATTCTCCGGAAGAATCGGCCGCGCCTCCTCGGTGAAGCTCTGGCATAGCGCACAGCTGCCGCCGCAATGGACGAACAGCAGCCGCTGCGAGTTGTCGCGCGTGCCCCAGTAGGCGGGCTTTTGCATGATGACGTCGGCCAGATAATTCAGATTCTCTGTCTGATCACCGGAGTTATTCCGGGTGTAGCAAACGATGATTTTGAAATCGAATCCCATGTCGTGGTAACGCTGGTACAGTTCTTCAGCGGTGTCGAGCAAGCCGAGCACGGTTGTATTTTCATAGGATCCCTTGCCATACCAGTCAACCACGAAAGCATCGACATCCGCGGCCCAGGCCGAGAGAATCTGGTATTCCCAGACATCCGGATCATGGGAGCTGTAGAACGAGACTTCAGCGGTATCCGAAATGCCGCCGCTATTGTCCACATCCCAGTAGCGGTAATTATCTTCAGAGCCGGCGTACCATCCTTCATACCAGGCCAGAACGGGCTTGCAGGCGCCGAGATAAAAATTCTGATGCTCGCAGCTCTCCTGCTTGCTGTTGATGGTCAAATTGACGCCATCGTTGGGATATCCGACCACGGAGAGATTGAAAGGAACGCCGATGATGACATTTTCAAAATAGTAATAGCCATTGCCGTCGGTGCGATCCTGCATATTGGGCTGCTTGTCGCCCTTGAGTCGGACAGCTACATTGACCAGCGGCTTGCCATTGCAGTAGACAAATCCATCAATACATCCTGTTTCAAGCGTGCCCAGGTAATGCGCAGGATCTTCGTCCCGGACTGTCTCCGCTTCGTATTTGCCCGTCACCGTGGCCAGGTTGGCGTGCTGGCCTTCCGTGGCGGTCACGGTCAGTGTCCCGGTCATCGATTCTCCGGGCGCGAGCACTGTTTTTGGCATGGTGATCACGCCGTACACATCATCGGTCACCTGGATATCCGTCAGTGTCACATTGCCGATGTTGGTGACGATGAACTTGAAGGTCACCGTTACCCCCACCGTTGCGGCCGGGCCTGGGGGCGTATCCGCATCCTCTTCCTGAACCCACTTCTCGATGTCGATTTCGGGATGGGCGGCGAACTCATAGTTGCCAAAATCCAGCTCGTGGAAACCAGTCGGTGGATTGCTCACCAATGAATAGCTGCCATCGGCATTAATAAGGATGGTGTATGTACCGCCGGGCGGATAGGACTGCACCCAACCCGATTGCAGCACTTCGCTCACCAGATAGGTGCCGGGTTCCAGCCCGGACGGAATGAACCATTTGCCAAAGTTGGGATCCGCTGGATCGGAAATGGTTTTAACCGTCACCTCGGCGCCAGTGGCCGTGTTCTTCAACACGATGCTCCAGTTGCCGAGCCGTGGTTCATTGGCGTCCTCGTGACCGTCTTTATTCAAATCATTGAATTTGCCGCCTTCGGGTTCATCGCCCCAATAGTTGGCGGGATCTGTATCCGTCACGATCTGCGCTTCGTATTTGCCCGTCACCGTGGCTGTGTTGGTATGCTGGCCCGCGACCGCTACCACGGATTTCGAGCCGGTCATGGTTTCACCGGCATCCAGGCTGGTCTTGGGCATGGTGATCACGCCATAGACATCATCCGTGACCACGATGTCCGTCAACGGTACATCGCCAGTGTTGGTGACGATGAAGGTAAAGGTGACGGTTGCGCCCACGGTCACGGTCGGACCGGTAGGCGTGTCAGCATCCTGATTCTGCACCAGTTTCTCGATGTCGATGGCGGGATGGTGCTGGATCACCTCTTCGCCGAAATAATGGGCGGGATCCGTATCCGTCTCGATCTGCGCTTCGTATTTGCCCGTCACCGTGGCTGTGTTGGTATGCTGGCCCGCGACCGCTACCACGGATTTCGAGCCGGTCATGGTTTCACCGACATCCAGGCTGGTCTTGGGCATGGTGATCACGCCATAGACATCATCCGTGACCACGATGTCCGTCAACGGCACATCGCCAGTGTTGGTGACGATGAAGGTAAAGGTGACGGTTGCGCCCACGGTCACGGTCGGACCGGTAGGCGTGTCAGCATCCTGACCCTGCACCCGTTTCTCGATGTCGATGGCGGGATGAGCGGGGGGTACACAACTCGGGCCCTGAACCTGGAAGCAGACGGGATCGTTATTACCCGCCTTGGTGGCCGCCCAGACCAGAGTTGTTGCGCGATAATCGCCATTGAGCAAAATCCAGACCTGGCGCACATCGCCGTCTTCATAGCCGGCATCGAATTTCAGGATGGGAGAGCCGTCCAGACAGTCGGCATGGTTGCCGGGATTTAATTCCGGTTTTTCAGATTCCGGCAATTCTGCGATGTCATCGATGGCGCACCAGGCCAACTCCCAATGGCTGAGAGATGGCTGGGTGCCTGATGTCACCGTGTAGATGTATTTGGTGGTGTTAGCCGCAGGGTCATAAATGACCTGTGACAGGGTGATGGTTGTGGGACTCGCCAGCGCAAGGCCGGTGCAAAACAGCATCATGAATGCAGTAATGACACACCACATCCTGATTTTGTCCCTTGTGCTACACATATTCTGCCTCCTCAAGCATTCAACAGTCAGGCGCCGCCAGCTATAGATTAGCTGAACGTCCACGTTGTCAACAGCAACCACTCAGGCGGGGGGCCCGGGTGGCACTATTGGAAGACAAGGGTAAAATAGAATGATATTCAGTTAAAAATGCTTTTTACTATCCCCTCACAGCCAGGCACACTTTTGCGTAAAAGGTTTGGCTCTGCTCATCCGTTCTGTTCGAACGGGTGCGAAATTTTAAATCATGAGCGTCAGGAGTCGGTAAAAAAGGAACGGTCGGGAAGGAAAGATCACCCAGGTACGTATATCTCGTGAAAGCTGTGCAATGATGCTCTAAATTTGGATTCTCCACCCCAGGAACTAGTGTGATTTTTTCGCCTCCTCTCAGCAGCATGCACAGCATGGCGCATTTTGCAGCATAATATTTTTTTGCGCCTTTTTCTCTTGATTTAATATAACCCGAATTGTGACACGTGTCAAGAAAAAATGACATTTTTTGCGAAAAATCACAATATATTTTATTCCGGTGCCTCATTTTACGGACAAACAACCACTTTGGCACACCTGCCTGGTAATCCCTGATCCGGTGTCAGCGATTGGCATAATCCTGATTTAATAGACCCATAAGGTGCGGGCATGCAATCGCTGCGTGCAAGTTATTCAGCATCCGCAATCATTTTTATCATTTGATTTTTCCCTAAAAATATGTATTTTTAGCGCCAAAACAAGGAACCCAGAGCCATTATATGAACGACAACCTGCAAGCCTATTTCAAACCCTTTCACGATCACATCATCGGCAACGATCAGCTTTTTGCTACGCCCTACGGCGAACAACGCATCGTTTATGCGGACTGGACCGCCAGCGGCCGCCTCTATGCGCCCATCGAACAGCGCATGAGTGAAGTGATCGCGCCCTTTGTCGGCAATACCCATTCGGAATCGAGCGTCACCGGCACCAGCATGACCAATGCCTATCACCGTGCCCAGGAAATCATCAAAAAACATGTGCATGCCGGCCCAGATGACGTCATCGTCTCCGCCGGATCGGGCATGACCGCTGCGGTCAACAAATGGCAGCGTATCCTCGGCTTGCGCATCCCCGAACAGCTGGCCGACTATCTCATGCTGCCCGATGAACTCAAACCGGTGGTTTTCATCACCCACATGGAGCATCACTCCAATCAGACATCATGGCTGGAAACCGTCGCCGATGTCGAAGTGATCGAACCCGATGAGCATGGCCTGGTCAACCTCGACCACCTCGAACGCTTGTTGCGCATCTACCGCCAGCGTCAGATAAAAATCGGCACCTTCACCGCCTGCTCCAACGTCACCGGCATCCGCACGCCCTATCACGATATGGCCAGGTTGATGCACGCCTATGGCGGGTTCTGTTTCATCGATTTCGCGGCTTCGGCCCCGTATGTGGATATCGACATGCACCCGGCCGATCCAGCGGCCAAACTGGACGCCATCTATTTTTCACCCCATAAATTCCTCGGCGGACCGGGCAGCGCAGGCGTGCTCATATTCGATTCCCATCTCTACACCCTTAAAGTGCCGGATCAGCCAGGCGGCGGCACGGTCAATTGGACCAACCCCTGGGGTGAGCACAGTTTCGTCGACAACATCGAAGCCCGCGAAGATGGCGGCACACCCGGATTCCTGCAGACCATCCGCGCCGCCCTGGCCATCCAGCTGAAAGAAAAAATGGGTGTGGCCAACATGCTGGCCCGCGAAGAAAAGATGGTGCACCACCTCTTCGAGGAGATGCACCGTTTCCCGGACATCCATGTCCTCGCGGATCACATTCAGGACCGCCTCGGCATCCTCTCGTTTTACTCGGAAAAAATTCATTACAATCTTTTCGTCAAACTTCTCAACGACCATTTTGGCGTCCAGGTTCGCGGCGGCTGCTCCTGCGCCGGCACCTATGGCCATTATCTGCTGCATGTGGAACCCAAACGCTCCCAACACATCACCCGCCAGATCGATCTCGGCGACCTCTCGGCCAAGCCAGGTTGGGTGCGGTTGTCCATCCATCCCACCATGACGGATACGGAGATTGATTTCATCCTCAACGCCCTGGCAGAGACCATCGCCCACGCCGAACTGTGGCAGGAGGACTATCATTATTCGCAAATCACCAATGAATTCATTCATAAACAGGACCGCCAGCATCGCGTGGATGTAGACGGCTGGTTCAGGCTCTAGGCGGCACATGTCAACTCCGTATCACGCCCGATTTTTCGCCGCCGAGCTGTCGCGCCATTTTGCCGGCGACACCCTGGAAAAAATTTCGCATTCCTTGTTCGATGCCAGCGTGGACCTGAATCCCCATCAGCTGGAAGCCGCCCTCTTCGCCATGCGCTCGCCGCTTTCAAAAGGCGTGCTCCTGGCCGATGAAGTGGGACTCGGCAAAACAATCGAGGCCGGCCTGGTGATGTGCCAGTACTGGGCGGAACGCCGCCGCCGTCTGCTGGTCATCTGCCCGGCTGCCCTGCGCAAGCAATGGAACATGGAGCTGCAGGAGAAATTCCACCTCGCCAGCACGATTCTCGACGCCCGGGCTTACCAGGCGGCTCAGCGACAGGGACTCAGCAACCCGTTCGACCAATCCGCCATCCTGATCACCTCGATCCATTTTGCCAGCCGCCACAGCATGCAGCTGCGCAACATTCCCTGGGATTTGATCATCGTGGATGAAGCGCATAAATTGCGCAATGTCTTTCAAGCCAACAATAAAATGGCCCAGGAAATCAATTGGGCCTTGCAGGATCGCCCCAAGCTGCTGCTCACCGCCACCCCGCTGCAGAACTCTCTGCTCGAACTCTATGGACTGGCCAGCCTCATCGACGAACATATTTTCGGCGATGTGGAGACGTTTCGTCTCCAGTTTACAGGCAGCAAGATCGATCACAAGGCGCTGCGCGAACGCTTGAACCATTTCTGCAAACGAACCCTGCGCAGCCAGGTCGCGGAATATATCAAATACACGGAACGCCGTGCCATCACCGTCCCCTTCACGCCCAACCAGGCCGAGCAGGCGCTCTACGACGCCATTTCATCCTATCTGCAGCGCGAAGACACCTATGCGGTGCCGCAGAAACAGCGTCATCTCATGGTGCTGATTCTGCGCAAGCTGCTGGCCTCCTCGGTCTATGCCGTAGCCGGCACGCTGGCGGTGATGCGGGAGCGCCTCAAATTGATGCGCCAGGGTCAAATGGTGGATGACCAGTTTCTGCAGTCCCTGCTGGCCAGCGAGGAAATCGAAAGCGACTATCTCGAAGAAAGCGATGCCCTGGATGCTGCGGCCAATCCGGGTGAAGTGGATGCCGCCAAATTGGATGAGGAGATCGCCACGCTGGATCAGTTTATCGCCGCGGCCGCGGCCATCACGGTTGAATCCAAGGCTGAGAAATTACTGCAGGCGCTGGAGATCGGTTTTGCGGAGATGCAAAAGATGGGGGCGCGGCAAAAGGCGCTGATTTTCACCGAATCGCGGCGCACCCAGGATTATCTGTTTCGTCATCTGCAGCAGAATGGCTACACCGGCCAGGTGGTCCTGTTCAACGGCACCAACAACGATGCCCACGCCCAGGCGGTTTATGAAACATGGCGCTCCCGACAGCAAAGCGTCAACCGCCACACCGAATCGCGCCAGATCGACACGCGGACGGCGCTCATGGAGCATTTTCGGGATCAGGCTTCCATCATGATCGCCACCGAGGCGGCCGCCGAGGGTCTCAATATGCAGTTCTGCATTCAGGTGATCAACTACGCTCGGCCGTGGAACCCGCAGCGCATTGAACAGCGCATCGGCCGCTGCCATCGCTATGGACAGAAACATGATGTGGTGGTGGTCAATTTCATCAACAACCGCAATGAAGCGGATCAGCGCGTCTATGAACTGCTCGAGCAAAAATTCAATCTATTCAGCGGTGTATTCGGCGCTTCCGATGAAATCCTCGGACATGTAGAATCGGGCGTGGATTTCGAAAACCGCATCCTCTCCATCTATCAGCAGTGCCGCAGCAAAGAGGAAATAGACGCGGCATTTGCCGTTCTGCAGAAAGAGATGGAAGAGAGCATCACTCATAACATGGACAAGACGCGACGCTTGCTGCTGGAGCACTTTGATCAGGACGTCCAGGCGCGGCTGCGGTTGCGGCTCGATGATGCACGCCAGCACCTGAATCGCATCGGGCATTTCTTTTGGGAATTGACGCGCTACCAGCTGGCGGATTCGGCGCATTTCAATGACGCAACCATGCAATTTGATCTGCTGCAATCGCCGCTGCCTCAGGTCAACCCGGGCCGCTATCATCTCATCAGCAAAGCGCGTCAAACCACGGACAATGATCTGTTATTCCGCCTTTCGCATCCACTGGGCGAGTACGTCATCGCCGCGGGCAGCCGCCAGGCGACGCCGCCCGCGCAGGTCTATTTTGACGTCACCCACCACCCGGTGAAAATCTCCATGGTCGATGCGCTGAAGCGGCGCAGCGGTTGGCTGAGCCTGCACCATTTGCGCATTTCAGCGCTCGAGGACGAAGACCATCTGATCTTCATCGCGTTTGATGACCAGGGGCGGTTGCTGGATCAGGAGGTTTGCGAACATCTGTTTTATTGCCGCGGCGCCGTAGCGCCTTTGCAAACACTGCCGGACAACGTTGAGAGCAAGATGGCCAAAGAATTGGAACGCCGCGTCAAAAGCCTCAACCAGCATTCTATCGCGTGGAATAACGAGGTATTCTGGGACGAATGCGATAAGCTGGAAGTCTGGGCCGATGAAGCGGTTGAACGGGTGGAAGACGAACTGGCTGAGACCAGGAAGCAAATCAAAGCATTGACGAGGCAGTCGCGACGCACCTCTGCAGCGGTGGAGCAGCATCAAATTCAACGGCAACTGCAGGAGCTGGAGACCAGGAAGCGGAGGCTGCGGCAAAAAACATTTCAGGTGGAGGATGAGATTCAGGTCAAACGGGACGGCCTCATTCAGATGCTGGAAAAACGCATGGCGCGAGAGACCGAGATCAAGCCGCTGTTCACTATTCGCTGGAGTGTGATATAAAAAAAAAGCCCGCCATTTTGGCGGGCTTTATATTTGCATTTCATTTAATATCCCAACAAACGATCTCGTTACTCTTCCGGAAAGAGGGCCACCAGGGTGGCACCCCAGCCGCCGGCGTCCCCGCCGGCCAGTTGAAAGTGCCGCACGCAGGGCAGACGTCTTAAAATGGCATGAACGGTTTCACGCAGCGCGCCGATGCCTTTGCCGTGGATGATGCGGACGTCATAAATGCCCGCCTCCCGGCACGCTTGCAAGTAATCGGGGACCAGATCCTTGATATCGCGCGGTTGAAAGGTGTGGAGATCAAGCACACCGTCGATGGGGATTGCGATGGGTTCGTCAGGCATAAAAGGGAGTCTCTCACTGAAGATATGGGCCGTGTATTTTGAGCATGCCTTTTGCAAGTCGACGAGGCTCGTCGACCTGCGGACCTTTAATAACAGCAACGGCCTGTCAACCCCGCACAAAATGGGGCATGTCATCCGGCAGCAGCAGCGAGAACTCCACCAGCCCCGCAAACACGCCGTCGCGGTACCACGGCACCTGATAAATCAGTTTTTTTCGGCCGTTTTTTTCGATGGTATAGGCGTTGCCGCGCTGCTCGTCAAGCAGGGTTTGCAGCTTGCTGCGCGCGGGTTCGGGATGACAATCCAGCGCATTCGTGCCCAGCAGTGCGGCGCCGCCATCGGCGGCGAAGGTCTGCTGCGCCGCATCGTTCATGTCTAAAACAATACCCCGGGCGTCACAGACGGTGATCGCCAGGGGCAGTTCCTTTGCCCAGTCATTCATAGGATTGACTCTTTATTCGTGATGATGGCTTGACGGATCATGGGCATGGCCGTGTTCCAATTCCTCGGCGGTAGCGTCGCGGACTTCCAGCAGCTCCACATCAAAATGCAGCTCCTTGCCGGCCAGGGGATGATTAAAATCAAGCGTGACTTGATCGCCCTCGATTTTGCTGATATAGCAGGGAATTTCATCATCGTCATCCCCTTCAGCCAACAGCTCGACACCGACTTCCAGCTCGATGTCCTGGGGCAATTCCTGACGCTGGATCACATGGACATCTTCCGGATCGTAAGGCCCATAGGCGGCCTCGGGTTTGAGCACCACTTTTTTCTTGGTATGAAGCGCCATCTTGGCCAATTCCACTTCCAGGCCGGGCAATATTTCCTCTTGTCCCGCGAGAAACGACATGGGGCCGTCTTCATGGGTTGAATCGAGAAGATTGCCTTCCGCATCGTACAGGGAAAAATCGATGGTCACCACCTGATTTTCTTTAAAAGCCACATAACCTCCAAAGTATGAGCATAAACTATCAATATTTACATTAATTTACCAAAAAACAGGCAAACTAACAAGGTAAAATTCATCCCCGGCTGCATCCTTTTGCATCTATCGGGGTACACTAAAATGGTAAAGAAAAATGCCGGCTGCGGTCGCCACATTGAGCGAATCAATGCCGCTGCGCATGGGCAGAGTCATTTTGTGATCACAGCGGGCGACGCAACAGTCATCGAGTCCGCGGTGTTCATTGCCCAATAGAATAGCCCATGCTGTTGCGGGAGTGACACGGTAAAGCGGGATTGCCGTCGTATCGACCACAGTCGCATACAGTTCGGCGCCGGCACGCCGCCTGAGAAAGTCCAAATCCAGGTCCAGATCCGTGCTGCGCAAAACCGAAAGTGAAAAAATCGCCCCCATGGAGACGCGGATGACGCGGCGATAGAACGGGTCCATGGTCGATGGGTCCAGAATAACCGCATCGACGCCGAATCCCGCACAGGTGCGCAGCAGCACGCCGAGATTTTCAGCGTCGTGAATGCCGCACAGGACCACCCATTTCCTGGCATGCGGATTCGCCGCATACCAGGCAGCTGCTTCGGGCAGAGGCCGGCGCTGAGCGCAGGCGAGGACGCCGCGATGAAACTGGAAACCGACGATCTCATTTAACACCTCCTCAGCGGCAATATAACAAGGCACCGCCTGTGGCAGCAGAGGCATAATCTTCTCCGCACGCGGCCTGGCCACCAACAGCGAATGCATGGCATACGTGCTCGCAGCCAACCGTAAAACCAGGTGTTCCCCCTCAGCTACAAAGAGACCCTGCGCACGCAGAAAATCACCTTCGCGCATGTTGCGATATACGGCAATGCGCGGGTCGTCTGCCTCTTCGATTTCGAAAACTTTATGATTATTCATGAGCGTTCCCGACCTGTTCAGTGACAGGCACATGCCACCGTTTTCATCCCGCGCCTCCGCCTCCGCCCCCGGCACCGCCGCCGCCACCAGCGCTGGCGCCGCCGCCAAACCCGCCCGTCGAGCTCATGGTCGTGGACATGGTGGAAAACGCCTGCGCAAAGGCGGCGGCCCCTGCGGGCGTGTTGCCGCCGCCGGCGTAGATAAACCAGGGCACATAATAAGCGCTTTTCTCCGGCGGCACCAGTCCCGCCAGCGCATGATAAACCCTGGTCCCGGCGCCGAGCACCGGCGCGTAGACGAGGTAACGATCAATATGATGCAACATGCGGCCGGATTCCTGCTGCAAGAAGCTGCGCTGTTTCAGAAACCGCGACAGCGCCTTCCAGCGGCGGTACTGCTTTTCACCCGTTTCCGTGCGGTGGATGATGGCAAACGACAGAAGGAATGAGATGAAAGCAGCAACAAGGGCAATGGACAACCACGGTCCAAAAAAGAAGAGCAGGATCAACGCCACGATGAAAAGAGCCGCGCTCCAGAGCAGCGATCTTTTCATGCCCGCGTCGCCGCGCGGGTCATAATAATCCAGTCCGGATGCCTCCTTTTTGACGGCTTTCTGCCACGACAGGAACAGGGTACGTATTTTATGCGGATTTTTGCTGATTTCGCGCATGGATAATTCATCCTGCCCCTTGTTGAAATCATCAAACAGCGCGCGCACCAACTCTCTTTCGAACGGCCGCAACGCATCTTTCTGTGCATGCCATGCGCCCGGCTGCCGGGCAATGACGTACTCTTGCACTTTTTTCGTGCCGGACAGAAAAGAATTGGCGTCGCGCCACTCCTGCCTGATCTGCAGAATGCCGCGTCGGGCGAGATCAAAGATAGTGCCGAGCAGATCTGCCTGGGTAGTCATGCGGCTGTGCATGAGATAGCCTACCAGTGCCGGCGGGGTTTCATCAGGGATTTCCGCGCTCTGTTCCGGAATGAATTCGCGCACCCGGGTGCGCTGGCCGAAATTCCTGAAGAAAAGCGTCCAGCCCAATAGCGCGATGACGGCCAGGCCGATGCCCAACGCCGGCCCCCATTTATAGCGTTTTGCGCGCGCCGCCAGGTTTGCCTTCTCCTGGCGGCGCTGCTCATTGGCTTCCTGCGCCCATTGGGCCTCTTCGGCGAGTATCTCAGCCCGTATGGGACCGCGCACATCCGGCAGCTGCGCAAAAGCATGCAGCGGATAAAGGGCACGAATTTCCAGCACGGTGCGCGAGGGCAGCGTGGCGCAATAGGCTGAGATGGTGCCATCCGCATCCAGCCGCGAGGTCGCCCACAGAGGTCCATGCAGCCAATGCAGAACTTCACCCTGCGCAAAAGACGTGAACGGGTGCACCAGCAGCCTGACTTTTTCCTGTTTCTTGCTCCAGTCCCTGCCGATGAACTGATAATAGAGCACAGCTGCGTCCGCATATTTTTTGATGGCCGGCATGACCTTATAGACCAGGACGAAGGTTCTGGATTCATCTCCAGCATCAAAAAACCAGCGCACTTCAACCTCATCCTTGTGATCCCGGATGAGATAGGTTCCCTCCGATTCATCATCGGATTGGACATACTTTTGGTCACCCTCGCGCACGGCAAAATCACTGAGGACAATCTCTTTTTTTAACAGGGAACGGTATGCATAGCTGAAGCGGCCGCTGAAACGATACGTGCGCGTTTCTTCCACCAGCATGCTGCCATCGGCGTTGATATATGCCTCGATTTCCACCGGTCCGATGTCATAGGATTTTTCAGCACGGGCCATCAGCGTGAAGGTCATCAGTATAAAAAGGAGAACGCGCCAGGGTCCTGGAATAGACATAAGAGGATACCTCCACATCTCGGTTCAACTTGCAGGGGCAAAAAAAACGAGGTCCGCCTGGATGGGCAGACCTCGTAAATTTCATGCAAAAGAAGTTTAAAAAGTCAGTGAAGCGGTGAGGCTCAAACCGCTCAAGCGTTCCACATAATCGGCTTCATCATTGCTGAAAAAGTCGCCGCGATAGCCGCCGCTGATGCCAAAGCCGCCGGAAAAACGATAGCCAAGCCCGCCGGTGATAGAAACGAGGTTAGTGGGCTCATCGAATTCAACCGATTGATCGGTATCGTTATCCTCCAGGGTCAACGTCCCGGTCAAATAAGCAACCGAGCCGTAGCCATAGAGATTGGAATCGCCAAAGGGTATGACCATGGAGAGTCCGCCGCCATACATGGGGCCGGAGACCGTCTGGTCAATGGTCCATTCATCTTCAAATTCGCCATAGTACTCATCAAAATCCAAAGCCATGTAACTCCCGGTGGTGGTGAACTTGACAGATTTAAATCCGCCAAATAGATTCATGCTCAATGACCGGCTGCTGACAATGCGGTAGCCCAGGGTGAAGTTGAGATCCGAGCGCTTTATTTCCACACCTTCCCAGTCATCCACCTCCATGGTGCCAAACAGCGCCGAGGCGCCGAAATTCACTTTGCCGTGATTAATGGAAACATAGGGCCCCACGAAATTTCCGGTGCCAATCTCGACGTCTTCGAGATCGCTGTCATTGGCGATCCAGTCATATTTGCCGCTCCACCAGGTTCCGCCAATGGTGAACGTGGTCTTCGTCTGCGACCAGGCCATCCCGGCCAACACCAGGATCGCCAGCAGGATGATCATGTATCTCTGAGCCATAATGCCTCCTTGGGTAAAGTTAGAATACAGGGGGTGGTTCCAGATTGGTCTCTTTCTCCCCGGGCTTCTTGATGCGTGGTTGCTTTTTGGGCTGCCTGGGTTTTTCTTCCTGCTCCTCATCGGGGTTTTCCGCTTTTTCAACCTTGATGGGAGCCGTGGTGACTCTCACTTTATCGCCGACCCGAAATGGCAGCTTGTAGGCGTTGACTTCCGTTTCGGAATAGTCCGGCTTGACAGAGATCACCTTAAGGCTGCCAATCAGATCTTCCGCACGCCCGATCACAGTCCCCCCCAAATCGGTGATGACATCCCCGAGCCGCATCACGGCCAATTCCTGATCCAAGATGAGGCCATGGTTCTGTCCGAGATCGATGAGCACCAACTCTCCCTTGATGCGGATGATGGAGCCTTCCACCTGTACTTTTTTGGAGATTTTGGCGACCAGGTCGCTGATGGCTTCGGTGAGCCCGGATTCGCCGTAGGTGCTGGTGGCTTTTTGCGCCATTTCCAGAGCGCCTGTTTTGACGTCCACCAGTCGGGTGTTAATCGTATAGGTTTCACCCAGGCGGCTGACGCTGCCAATCATTATTTTTTCCACATTGAGCACTCTGCCAATTTCCACGGCCTGAGACATATCTGTGACGCCGGTCATCTGCAGTTTCTGTTCCTCAAGAATTCGCGTCATCGACTGGCGCTCGATGACGTTGAACCGCTGCGAATTAAAGAGTTCTGTGCTGAGGATATCCGCTACCGCTTCGGCTGTCTCTTGTCCCACATTTTTCGCTTCAAGATTCAGCACTGCAATGGTCGTTTTCCCCTGGCCGAACCCCGTGCTCAGTCCAACGCCCAGTAACGCGACAAATCCCAGGATAGCGCGTAAATTATGTTTTCTCATAAGCGACCTCAGAAACAGAAAAAGATACATAAAGACATTCTCTACAATGTACTCAAGCGCTTCATTCTTGTCAAGTGCTTTTTGAATGTTAAGCAAACTACCTTTTTGGGGGGACAAAACGATCTCACCCGAAAAATTTCTTATTTCTCAGGAATCATGCACTTCGGCAAACGCTGCGAGCCGGTTGCGAAGAAACAGACGGGCGCGATGCAGGTTGGTCTTGACCGCTGCCAGACTCAGGTCAAGCATCTCGGATATCTCTTTGAGAGACAAGCCGTCAATATCCTTGAGCACAAAAACGCTGCGGAACTTGTCAGGAAGTTCAGCAATGGCTTGTTCCATGGCTTCGCGCAATTCTTCATTTATGACCGCCTGCAACGGATTATTGCCGATCGAACGGTTAAAGCTTTCCAGCGTGGCTTGACTGACCTTGCTGTCGACATCTTCCAGGGATTCCGTGCCTTTTTTCCGCGAGCGCAGATGCATGAGCGCATAATTGGTGGCGATGCGAAATATCCAGGTCGACAGCGACGAGTGCCCCTTGAACTCGGGCAAAGCCTGAACTACTTTCAGAAAAGTCTCCTGAAGCACACATTCCGCTTCGACCGGATCCGCCAGCATGCGCAGCGCTGTATTATAAACCATTTTTTCATTTTTAGTGACAATCTGCGTCATGGCCGCCCGGTCACCGGCAATCGCCTTTTTGACCAGCTCTATTTCACTCGGATTCTGTTCAGTCATGCGTTCATTTCTATAGGGAAGGCGTAACGATTAAGTACTTCAACTGAACATAGCCAAAAATAATCAATATTTCAAGCGTTTTATTAAAACAAAACGCCTCTGCAGGGATTCTACAGAGGCGTTTTCATAAATATGATATTTTTTCTTGCCTGAATTGAACGATTGGTTCACAAAAGGCAACCTTGCGAAGGTTCTCAATCTTCGCAAGGTTAAGGCAATCGCTCAGCTCAGGTCTTGTATACTTTTCACAGCCGGCCTTATTTCATAGTCACTGTTTATTTCTGCACTTTTCCGGAACATGGCTGAGGCCGAACAATAGGTGGTTTCGGACAATTCGATGGCGCGCTCCACCGCTTCACGGGGGATGTGATCACCATAGAATATATATTTGATGTGGATACGCGTGAACACTTTGGGATGTTCTCCGGCGCGCTCGGCTTCCACATGGCATTCATAATGATCCACATGGATGCGTTTTTTCTTGAGTATGGAGAGAACGTCCATGGAGGTACAACCACCTAATCCCATGAGCAAAAGTTCAAGGGGCCGGGCTGCAGCATCATGGCCGCCGGCATCCCCGGCCGCATCCATCGTCAACCAATGCCCCGAATCGCCTTTGCCGGCCAGGCTCAGTCCGTCGATCCTCGTTACGGTCGCTTTCATGCCGGATTTACCTCTTGTTTGAGTTGTGACACCAGTTCATCGATCTGTTGCGGTGTGAAGCCTTTGTCGCGCGCCGCGGAGGCCAAAGTACCCCAAATCGGCTCGCCGCACGCCAGGCAGCGGACACCCTTTTCCATCAAAAATCGCACTGATTTGGGGTATTCCCTGACAAGGTCTTCAATACTTATCTCTTTGTCGATTTCCACGGACATGGATAATCCCGTTACTTGGCAAGGAGCGCCTTAATATCATTTTCAAAGACCGCCTTATCCCGATATCCCACGTAGGTCTGATAGATGTTACCCTTCTTGTCGATGACAAAGGTGGTCGGAATGCCGTTGATCGGTCCATAGGCATTGAGAAATGCTTCCGTGGAATAGGCGTTCGGATAATTGATCTTGTTGTCGACGATAAACTTTTCCACGGTTTTCTTCCCCTCGCGTCCCAGGACAACGCCGAGCATCTCGAATCCCTTGCTGCGATATTGTGTATAAAGCTCGATAAAGTGGGGGATTTCCATGCGGCAAGGCGGGCACCAGGTATCCCAGAAATCCACGATCAACACCTTGCCTTTATAATCCGCAAGTGTTACCGGCTTGCCATCTGTTCGCGTCAAGGTGAACGCGGGTGCCTTTTGCAAAGTAGCGCCAGCGGTCGAAGCTTGTTGCGCTGTGAATCCAATCTGGGCACTTGTCAACACCATGGTGATCAGCGCGGCAGCCAAAATTCCTTTTTTCATGTTTCCTCCAGATAGATATTGTGCCCCTTCTCATCAAAGGTGGCATTAATGATATTTTCGACATGCTTTACGAGTACATTTTTAACCACTGGACTCGCACAATAGTTCTGCGTTTCCGCGCACAGGCGCTCCTTCAAGGCTTCTGCGACAATGCGCGAGCGGCAGGCGCGAATACGGGCCTGAACATCGCCGCAATGCAGCTGGATTTCTTCTATTATTTTTTTGTCGCTCATGGTCATTACACTCATTTATTTGTACTTATTAGATGCGCTAGCGATGAAAAAGTTTCATGCATTCATAGTCCCTTTTTTCTCTGTACCCTCGCCGCGGACACTATTTTCTTGACATTGTGCCATGATTTCAGTAAACTTTTTAATAATCAAGCGCATCGCTGGGTGCAGCCGCTTCGAGACAGTACATGGCTCTTGCGGGTCAGGAGGTTGATGTGATACACCTAAAACATACCTGGTCGATAATGAACCGGCCCGTCTTGTTGTTTCTGGGAATGCTCATTTTGGCGGGAGAACCGGCTCAAGCCCAGGTCACAGCCGTGGTGCCGGATGCGCAAACGCGCGTTCAGCTGACAGAGCTCTTGCGGAGTATTTGCGACTGGACCCTCTCCGTTGAACTGCAGAGCGGGGAGATCAAGGTGCGCGAACGCCGTCGCACCTCCATCTTCATCAACAGCAATCTCGCGCGCGTCCTCATCGCCGGCTATGAACTCTGCGGCGACCGGCGTTATCTCGAGGAGGCCCTCGCCTGGTTCGATCGTCTCGCGGCACAGCAGCAAATTACCGTCTCAGCCGGCGGCGATACCGTGGGCTGGTGGGGCGACTTCTCCCTCACTACCAACATCTATCTGGCAGACGCCGGGACTTCGGCATCGGCAATGGCCACGGCCGTTCGTTTCACCTCCGGCGCGCGGCGAAAAACCTACCTCGAAGCCCTGCATCGCTTCGCCCGCTTTGTCGCGCTGGGCTGCGCTGAAGATCCGCAAAATCAGGGCCGCGGTGGTTCTCCCGGCTGGATCATCACATCCGGCGCCGATCGCGGCGCCCTGGGGGCCGGGTATTACCGCGGCCAGCTCGCCATCGCACCTTATACCATTTCAACCGCCGTCACCGGCAGCGGCTTCTTCTCCGCCCTGTACCGCTTGTCCGGCAACCCCGATTACCTGAAAATTGCCGAAGAGGCGGGACTCTGGCTGCTGCTGCAGCGCCGGCCCGACGGCCGCATGCCCTACGTCCTCGAGAACAAACTCTATGATAACTGGCCCGTCAATACCATGAGCTACATCAGCGATGGACTCATCGGGCTCTATCGCCGCACGCCCCAGGACTCCATTCGCCAACGCGTGGCAGAATCCATCACGCGTAACATCCAATGGCTCATCGTCAACCAGAATAAGCAGGGCGTCTGGGGACATATGCGCAGCGAGGATCAGCAACGCAGCCAGGGTGCCATCAATCTGATGGTTCTTTATTACAGCGAAATATCACCCGAAGCAATGGTGCTGGAAAGCATCGAAAAAAATTATCGCTTCTTCCTGGAACCCAAAAACCTGCGCCGCTACGGCGCCCTGGATATGCCCATCAGCACGGGATTCCTCGGCCTGAGCATCGCGGAAATACTGGAACCCGGCATCACCTATCGCGTCGACTGATTCACGATGCTGCACCCATTTCAGGAAAAATCTTGTAAATGATATTTAAACCGGCGAATTATTCATGAATGCACGCATCATCACCCACAACGATTTTGATGGCATCATCAGCGCCGCCATCTGCTCAAAAATGATGAACATCGACTATATCGTCTTCACCGGTCCGCGCGCTGTTTCTGAAGCGCGGATTCCCATCTACCGCGAAGACATCGTCTGCGATCTGCCCTATCCGCTGGAATG
>CAUJEL010000112.1 GCA_963169875.1 Candidatus Zhuqueibacterota bacterium | reverse complement strand
GTATTGATCACTCTCGCCATCTGCCTCCCGGACCGGGAAAGCTGGCTTTCGTCACATCACTCTTTTGATACATTCGCTCTATTATTTTAGTGTCACCCTATTATAAACAACTATGGTAACATTTTATTTTGAGGCAACGGGATAGACGATATATGTTAATAATAGGCACAATGAGGATATCATGCAATGCCTGCCTGATAAAATCAAGTTTCCCTATGCTGCTTTTTTGATCAAACAGCACATCCCTGAATTCCTGTTCACTGCCTATTTGACTTGCCTGCAACACTATCTCGACTTTTGCCATGCTCACAGCCTCCACGCCGGATTGCGCTCAACTCTGCTGCCCTTTTTATCCAGCCTGAAAAATGTGACCGATGAAGAGACCAAACAAGCCCGGCACACTATCACGCTTTTATATGAACTCGTAAATTCGCTGAAATCTGACATTTCCCAAAATCCCCGTGAAATATCATCAATCCCGAAAAACCACCCCGGGCCGACTGCGCCGGACAAAACTGCCATCTGGCAACACGAATTCCATGGGCTTCACCTGTTTTGGTGAAGCCCTTCTCTCAAGACGGACTGTGTTGGTCCCCCTCTTCACGAGGGGCCACCATAGCCAATCCCGCACCCTTTTTCGCACAGTTTCAACGCGGCAGCCCCCATTTTTGCGTTGCATACCCCGCTAATATTTCCTAATTTAACTCTATGAATCGTGAGACCGAGAAAAAATTCGCCCAGGTGGTCTTTCCCGTTCCGGTGGACCATCCTTATACTTATATCATTCCGGATAAATTCCGCGGCGACATCCAGCCCGGCATGCGCGTGCTGGCCGGATTCGGTCCGCGCAAGTCCACCGGATTCGTTGTCGCTTTGTCAACCACCGCCGAACGCGGCGAATTGAAAGAGATCGAGGAGGTCCTCGACCCCGTGCCGCTCTTCACCACCGAGGTGCTGGAACTGGCGCAGTGGATTTCGCAATACTATATCTGCGGCTGGGGCGAGGTGCTCAAGGCCGCCCTGCCATCCGGCATCCACAAAAATTCCGTCAAGGTGGCGCGCCTCACCCATGAGGATCCGCTGCGCCTCGCCGAATTGCTGGAAAAACGCGCGCCGCGTCAGGCGGAGATCGTGCGTCTGCTGGCGGCGAAAAATCCTCAGCAGGTCACACAATTAAAAAAAGATTGCGAAGGCGCTGCCATTGATGCCAGTCTGGGAAAACTGCGCCAGGCCGGTTTTGTACGCATTGAACTCATGCTGCCGCGCCCCAAAGTGGGACAGAAATTCGAAAATTTTGTCCGCACCACGGATTCCTGTAACGATGAAAACCTCTTCGCCCTGGCCCAGGAGGTGCGCAAGTCCGCGCCGCGCCAGGCCGCGCTGCTGGATTATCTCTGCCTGCACGTGGGCGAAGAATTCAGCCGCGGCGATCTGGCGCGGGAAGCCCGGGTGGGCCTCAACGTCATCGACGCCCTTGAGGTGCGCGGCATCCTGCTGCGGCACCAGGTTGCGGTGCAGCGCGATTACTATGGCGAACTGGAAGTCGGCCCGCCGCAGCACTTTATTCTCAATCCCGGCCAGCAAAACGCGCTCGACATGATTGCGGGGCAGCTGTCAAACCGCAAATTCGCCACCGCATTGATTCACGGCGTCACCGGCAGCGGCAAGACCCAGGTCTATATCGAGGCCATCGCCCGCGTCGTCAAGGAAGGCGGCTCCGCCATCGTCCTGGTGCCGGAAATCGCCCTGACCCCGCAGATGGTTCGGCGCTTCCGCTCCCATTTCGGCCGTCTGGTGGCGGTGTTTCACAGTCGCATGTCGCCGGGCGAGCGCTACGATTCCTGGCGCGCCACCTGGGAGGGTAAACACCGTATCGTCATCGGGCCGCGTTCGGCCATTTTTGCGCCGCTGGCCAATGTGCGCCTGATTGTGGTCGACGAGGAACACGAGCCCTCCTACAAGCAGCACGATCTGACGCCGCGCTACCACGCCCGCGATGTGGCGGTGATGCGCGCCAAACTCAACAACGCCGTGGTGGTGCTGGGGTCGGCCACACCGTCGCTGGAGAGCTACCACAATGCCAAGACCGGCAAGTACCTGCTCATCTCCATGCCTAACCGCATCGACGATGTGCCCATGCCGGAGATCACCTTTGTCGACATGCGCAGCGAGCCCAAGATCATCGGCCGCACAGATCCCATCATCTTGTCGCGGTTCATGCGCCAGAAAATCGATGAGAAACTGGCCAAAGGCGAACAGATCATCCTCTTTCAAAACCGCCGCGGATTTGCGACGCTTTTCAAATGCAGCAGCTGCGGTTATGTGGCCAAGTGTGAGAACTGCGACATCTCGCTGACCTATCATTTGAAGGGCCGGTTGCTCAAGTGCCACTACTGCGGCTATGTGCGCCGCGCAGCCGAGGCCTGTCCGCAGTGCAACGGACTCGATATCTTTTTCCGCGGCATTGGCACGCAGCGCATCGAGGAAGAACTCAAACTACTGTATCCGGGCGTCAAGGCCGTGCGCATGGATCTGGACACCACCCGCGGCAAGCATGCCCACGATCAGATACTCAGCGCTTTCGGTCGCGGCGAATACCAGATTCTCCTTGGCACCCAGATGGTGGCCAAGGGACTCGATTTTCCGCGCGTCACTCTGGTGGGCGTGATCTCGGCGGACTCGGAACTCTATTTTCCCGATTTCCGCGCCGGCGAGCGCACCTTTCAGCTGCTCACGCAGGTGGCGGGACGCGCCGGCCGCAAAGACCGCCTCGGCGAAGTGGTTATTCAGAGCTATTCGCCGAGTCATCCGTCGCTCTTTTTTGTGCGCACGCACGACTATGTAAATTTCTTCAAGTCCGAGATAATTGAGCGCCAGCCCCTGGGCTATCCGCCCTACAGCCGCATGGTGCATATCCTTTTCAAGGGAGAGGAAGAGGCCGCGGTGCAGCGCATCGCTGAAAAATTCGCGCAATTTTTGCAGCCGGGCGATGCGTTCCGGCTGCTGGGACCGTCGCCCAGTCCATTGGCGCGCATCGAGAATCTCTATCGCTATCAGATGCTGTTGATGAGTCTGAAGGAGAGTGATGTGGGCGGCAACATCATGAAGACCGCCCTGCGCAAGGCCGTGGAACAGTTCCGTGAAAAACACCGCAGCCGCGGCGTGCAAATCATCATCGACGTGGATCCAACCTCTATCATGTGAACCGGAAGGGACTGATATGAAAAGATCACTGCTATGCATCCTGTTTATTCTTTTTGTGGGTATTTCGCAGGCGCAGGAAGGGACACAGCCCGACAGCGTCCGCATCCTGCTGGTGAACCCCAGTCCGGGGGACCTGTTCGATATGGTGCGAATGATCGAGCAGGATGTTGTTCCCATCGATCATCCCGTCCTGATGGCGGTCTATGGCGAGGCTGTGGAGCGCCGCCCGGAAGCGATGCAAAGCCGCCTCGAAGCGGAAAAGATCGATTTCGTCCGAATCAGGGTGGTGCCGGGGCATCTCGATGCCGCCAATCTCTTCCAGCGCAATGACTGCACCGATGCTTTTCACGAGCTTTTCATGGAGAGCGATGCGGCCTTGTTTTACGGCGGCGCGGACATCCCGCCGGTGGTATATGGATATAAGACCGATTTGCTCACCGGCATCGCCACGCCGGAGCGCCATTTTTTCGAACTCTCGTTTTTGTTTCATCTCCTCGGCGGGTCGCAGGATCCTTCCTTCAAGGCGTTTTTAACTGAAAAGCCCGACTATGTGGTTCGCGGATTCTGCCTCGGCATGCAGACCATGAACGTCGCCACAGGCGGCACCCTGTATCAGGATATTCCCAGCGAAATCTACAAGCTGCGCTACGTCGAGGATTATATCAAGCTGGATGAAGGCCGGCGCCATGATAATTACTGGAGTAAATTATATCCCCATGAGAATCTGTTCTGGTGTCATTTCCAGCCCATCCGTTATAAAACGGACGGCTTTTTTGTGCGCGAGATGAAACGGGATGTAAAAGAGCAGCCGCTGGTGTGCAGCAGTCACCACCAGGCGGTGCGCAAGCTGGGGAAGGATTTGCAGGTGGCGGCCACTTCGCTGGATGGCAAGGTGGTGGAGGCGGTGACGCACAAGCGTTTCAAAAATGTCGTGGGCGTGCAGTTTCATCCGGAGAACGGGGCGATCTATGCGGCGGAAGGCGGCAGCAAATTGACGCCGGCGGATACAGCCCTGGTGGCCATGCACGATTATTTGCAGCAGAAGAACAGCCTCGATTTTCATCTAGCCTTTTGGCGTCAGTTCAACGAGGCGGTGGTTGGCGGCTCCGGCCGGTAAAATTCCACCTGAAGGTGGAACTACGAACGCTGGCGTGCAAGGTTATGTTATTAGTTCCGGAATCCTCTCCACCTGAAGCCGGAATAACGAATGTTCATAGTACCGGCTTTAGCCGGAAAGATCTCCACCTGAAGGTGGAACAACGAATGTTCGTAGTACCGGCTTTAGCCGGAAAGATCTCCACCTGAAGCCGGAACAACGAACAAGGGCCCTCTGCGACGGCCTTTAGGCAAAGAAATAAGGAGCAACGTTGACCATCAGAACTGTAGAAGCCACCCGTTATGTGACGCCGTTGAAAGAGGGCGGCTCATTGCCCGCCATCATCGAGGCGGATGATGACGGACTCTATGTCATCAAGTTCCGCGGCGCCGGACAGGGCAGCAAGGCGCTCATCGCCGAACTGTTGGCGGGCGAGATCGCCCGCGCCGCCGCACTCCCCGTGCCCGAGATTGTCTTTGTCCACCTCGACGCCGAACTGGCGCGCACCGAGCCCGATCCGGAGATCAGTGACCTCATCAAAATGAGCGCGGGCCTCAATATAGCCCTCGACTATCTGCCCGGCTCCATCATGTTCAATCCCGTGCTGCATCCGGTCGCTGAAGAGCTGGCCTCGGCCATCGTCTGGCTGGATGCGTTCATCACCAACATCGATCGCACGCCGCGCAACACCAACATGCTGATGTGGCACAAACAGCTGTACCTCATCGACCACGGCGCCGCGCTCTATTTTCATCACTCGTGGAAATCTCATCTCGAGAGAAGTAAGGATCCTTTTCCTCTGATCAAGGATCATGTGCTGTTGCACGGTGCCGGCAGCCTGCAGCAAGCCGATGCGCGCATGAAAGCGATTATCACTTGGGAGGTTGTGGAAACTGCCGTGCAGCTCATTCCTGAAGAGTGGTTTGACGGCAAGACGCCTTTTGCGACGCCGGAGGAAACCCGGGAGGCTTATATTGCGTATTTTATGATGCGGCTTGAAGCATCGCACTATTTTGTCGAGGAGGCGATCCGTGCGCGGTCCATACTTGTATGATTATGCGATCCTGCGCGTCGTCCCCCGGGTCGAGCGCGAAGAGTTCGTCAATGTCGGAGTGATACTCTCCTGTCCGCGGAAAAAGTTTCTCGAAACCCGGATCGAATTGGATGAACAGCGCATCCGGGCGTTGGATCCGTCGCTCGATATTGAGTTGTTGCAGAAACAACTGGCGATCTATCCGTTGATCTGTCAGGGCGGCGAGGCGGCTGGACCTATCGGCATTCTGCCGCAGCGCGAGCGCTTCAACTGGCTCATCGCGCCCAAGAGCACCATCATCCAGACTTCGCCGGTGCATACGGGCTGGTGCGCCCATCCGGAAGCCGTGCTGGAGCGGTTGCTGGAAAGCATGGTGCGGCCGGTTCAGCCGTCTCCCTGTATCCACCTTTGATAAAGGGGGATTTGGCTTTACACGATTTGGCTGCAGGCCCACCAGAACAAGAAGGAGCGCTGGTCGACGAGTCTTGTCGATCTGCGACTAGTTGACAGGTGTGCCCCAGCAAAAACAGGTGGAGCCCACCTTTCCAGAGTCGGCCTCAGGAGAGGCCTCCTGCAAGGGCAATCAAGAATTTCTTCTTGCTTCACACCCTGTTTTATGCCTACATTTAATGAAGGGCCAATCCTTTAGGGTAGCCTGTTGCACCTCACTTAGCCGGTATTGAACCATGCCGACCAAATTTGCAGATGACCTCGAAGCTCACGGCATCCCCCCGAATCCTCAGGCCTGCAGCAAATCTCCAGTGCAATTTCCGGACCGCGAACCGCACCCTGACGCCACATCGTGCGCGCAAAATCGACGCGTTCTCATTTACCAGACCTGCTTTTCCGCAAGCACCGAATTTCAATACGTTACCCCGACTACTGCCTGGAACTTTACGTCCTGCGGCCCCGGGATTTCGGCAAGTTCGTCTCCATCGCGCATATTATCCATCTCATCATAAAATGGAAGTCAATCATGACTGTTTTGGAGTCAGACACTTCAACTATAAGTTATTAATAAAAATCAGTAGTGTCCCAACGTTATAAAAAAATGAAGCCGCCTATGGTATTAATTTAATTGGTCTTATAAGCTATAACTGCTGGGGGTCGATTTCAATGCACACTGTTCATTTCAGAGGAGAATTTATTACGCTTATCTCCGCTTAGTGAGCGTACTGGGACATTACTGAATAAAAATATATACATATTTATTTACGGGGAGGTCAAATTGAAAACGTTCAAGGTTTCATTATTTGTTTTCCTGCTGATGCTCTGTCCGGTTTTTGCGGCCAGGATTTATTTTGTTGGCATTTACGATCAGCAGCAGTGGAGCGAATATCGCGTCCGGGCTTCGGAACTCTATCAGGGATCCTATTTTCATCACTCGGAGTACACTTCATTCACCGAGTTCAGAATCGTAGAGGATAACTGTGGATACCG
>CAUJEL010000111.1 GCA_963169875.1 Candidatus Zhuqueibacterota bacterium | reverse complement strand
CCTGTTGCTCGGCATCGGCTATGGCATCTACCATATCCGGGCCGATGGCCTGCTGGTCCTCGCCGCCCTGATTTCCGGCCTGATCGCGCGGTCCCTGGGGTACACATGGAAGGAGATGGAAAAAGGCATTGGCGAAAGCATTCACAAGGCGCTGCCGGCCATGCTCATCGTCATCTGCGTGGGCATGCTCATCAGCTCGTGGATTGCGGCCGGGACGATTCCCATGCTGATCTGGTTCGGATTGAAAGTCATCTCTCCTTCCTTCTTCCTGCTCACCTCCTGTCTGGTGTGCAGCCTGGTCTCGCTCCTCACCGGGACCTCCTGGGGCACGGTCGGCACCATGGGCATCGCCTTCATCGGCATCGCCCAGAGACTCGGCATTTCCCTGCCCGCGGCGGCGGGCGCCATTGTGGCCGGCTCCTATTTCGGCGACAAGATTTCTCCGCTCTCCGATTCGACCAATCTCGCCGCCATCGCCTCAAGGGTCAATCTTTATGACCACATCGCGCATCTGCAGTGGACCACCCTGCCCGCGTATTTCACCGGTTTGATCGTCTACACCCTGGCCGGCTTGATATACCACAGCGGTTCCATTCAGGCGGATCAACTCCAGGCCATACTCGACGCGCTGCGCGACCGCTTTGCGTTCAATGTTTTGCTTTTGCTCCCGCCGGCCATCATTCTCTTTTTTGCCGTGCGGAAACTGCCGGTCATCCCCGGCATGCTCCTGTCCGTCGTCACCGCTTCGGTGCTGGCCGTCCTATTCCAGGGACAAACGCTGCCCAATGTAATTACCCTGCTCAGCACCGGCTACAAGGCGGAAACCGGACTGGCGGCCATCGACAGCCTGCTGTCGCGCGGCGGCATGATGAGCATGATGGACGTCACGCTGATCGCGTTTTGCGCCTTTGCCTTTGCCGGCATTGTCCAGACCGCCGGCATGCTCGATGTCATCCTGCAGGCCCTGCTGCGCATTGCGCGCAGCACCGGCCGGCTGATCGCCAGCGTCGTCGCCTCCAGCGCTGCTGTGGCGCTGATGACCGGCAGCTCCTTTCTCTCGGTCATCATCCCCGGTCAACTTTTCGCCCCGGCCTTCAGGCAGCGGCGTCTCGCCGCAAAGAATCTCTCGCGCACCACCGAGGATTCCGGCACCGTGGTGGTGCCGCTGATCCCCTGGAGCATGGCGGGCGTCTACATGTCGGGCACCCTCGGCGTGCCGGTGCTGAGTTATGCGCCCTGGGCGGTAATGTGCTGGATGGGGATGGCTTTTGCGCTCTTTTATGGTTTCACGGGCATTGCAATTGCCAGGCAGAAAAACGACGACGAAACGCTGCCGGGGAGTTGAGGGTTTTTCATTCCAAGGATCCTGCTTGAAAAAATTGTATGATAAAATGGCGTTCTTGTGATCACCTGCTACTTTCGGGAGTTGTATTCATGCTGAAATGGCTCTATCTGCCTCTCCTCTATCTTTTGATGTCTTGTTCATCTGCCTATTGCGGCGGCTATGTCTGCGCCGTGGGGGGCGGTTCGGAAAATTATCGCGCCTGGTCCGATGCGCCCTACCGCTGGATGGTGGAAAAAGCGGGATACGGTCCGGTCCTGGTGATGCATTACAGCGACGGATCAACCTGGCTGGAGAATTACTTCAAGTCCTTCGGCGCCACTTCAGCGCGGAGCCTGGTTATCAACGCCGTCGCAGCGGCGAACGACTCTGCCACTTACCGGCTGATCCGCTCCAACCGCATGATCTTTTTGCGCGGCGGCGATCAATCGAGATATTATAAAACCTGGAAAGGCACTCTGGTCGAACAGGCGATTCGCGAAGTCTGGGACTCGGGCGGCGTGGTCGGCGGCACCAGCGCGGGACTGGCCGTTCTCGGAGCGGTGGATTACACGGCGGAGACGCCCGTATCCGTCACCTCCGATGATGCCATCGCCAATCCCTTTATCCGCGACATCACGTTGAAGGACGATTTTCTGCCGCTGGTCGCCGGCGTCCTCTTTGACAGCCATTTCACGGCGCGGGTGCGGTTGGGGCGTCTGGCCGCTTTCATGGCGAACTGGCGGCAGAGCCATGGCGCAGGACTCCTCGGCCTGGGTGTGGATGAGAATACCGCCGTTTGTTTTGAACCGGACGGTACGTTCACCGTGGAGGGCGCGGGCAGCGTCACCGTAGTGCACAGCACCCCTTCCTCGCAGACCCTGGCCCAGAGCGGTCGCGCCCTCTCTTTCACGGATTGGAACATGGATGTGCTCACCGCCGGGTTCAGATATGACAGCGTCAGCAGAACCGTCATCGGCCTGCCCGTGGAAGCCAGAGCCGTGCAACCGCAGTGGCAGCCGCCGATGCAGGAGCATGCGCGGTTGTTGTTGGCCGGAGGGACCGCGCCTGCGGATATGCGGACACTGCTGCAGCAATTGATCGCCCATGCCGGAGACGATTCGCTGCTGTTGCTGGGCGGCAGCAAGGCCGCGTCCTTCGGCACCTATCTCAGCGGTACGTTGCAGTTCAGCCGTTTCAGGCTCGTCCCGCTCGATGCGCAGCTGATGCAATCAGAGGGGATCGCCGGCGCCATCGGGCGTGCGCGCGCACTGCTGGTGGCGGGATTTTCAGCGGCAGAAATCGCCGCGCTCTTCGCAGCGCCCTCACCCGCGAGCGCAGCGCTGCAAAACGCAGCGACCCAGCCGGGCTGCGTGCTCATGCTGGCCGGAGAAGCGCTGCCCCTCTGCGGTGCGCTTCGTCTCGTCAATGCGGAGATCAAAGACAACGATCTCTTGTATGGCCAACTGGCGGCGACATCCGGCCTGGCGCTGCTGCCCCATTCGGCCTGGATGTACAACGGCTTTGTCTCGGATGATTTCAGGGAAAACCGCCTCGGCGGGCTGCTGTGGCTGTTGTATCGCGATCCCGGCATGCTGGGGCTGGTTCTGGACCGGACGGCAGCAGTCGCGTGGGAGGGATTTGATCTCCTGCCGCAGAGCGCCCAGCCGGTGCTGGTTTTGGATTTGGCACAAGTTTCGCGGGTGGATTCTTCGGACTATCGAACGCGTTCGGGGTATCCCCCGCGGCAAAGCGTCGGATTTACCGGCGGCGTGCTCCACTGTCAGTCGCAGCAGGACAGCAGCGCCTTTGATCTGCGCACGCGCACCTGGCGCCGCACCACGCACATTCGCATCGGCGCGGCCGAAGGGCATTCAGCGCCGCAGGATTTTTCCCTGGCGGCCTTTCCCAATCCAGGACCCGAGCCGATTGCGTTCCGAATCACCCCGGCGCCCACAGCCGGTGCATTGGCGCTCACCATCTACAACATCCGCGGTCAGGTCGTGCGTTCGCTGCAGGGAACCGCCGTGCATGGACAAGTAGCCTGGGACGGTCTTGACGAACGCGGCGGCCGCAGCGGCAGCGGCACCTATCTGGCCGTCCTGGCATGGGCGGACCAGCGCATCGGCCGCTCCTTCACGCTACTGCGTTAGAGAAAATGGAGTAAAAGGGGCGATACCGCTTGATATTGCGGCAAGCAAAAAGATGCCTGCATGACATTTTTGATAGGGTGTGGCTCGGCGCACTATTGAACGCAACAACCGCAATGAATTCCCATTTGGGGGGTGATTTGAACCTCGAAGTGCCGGCTTGCCGATTTAATGCTTTTTCTGCAGGAGAGATTTACGCAGTCGTTGATATCGAGGCAATATTTCAGGGTCTTCCAGTGCTTCTGCAAACTGCTTCAGCCAATTATCAATATATTTCCAATCTAGTGCTGACTGCTGCTCTATCAAGATGCCTTCAATGTCAAGCCAATCTTTAGGGCGGCCGGCTATTGCTTTTTGAATGACAAGATCCTCTGCCGTGCATACCCGGAAGGATAAATCTTCCACTTGATGCTTCTTTGCCCTTCGCACCAACATTTCGTCGTATCCTGGAATCGCCATCAAAAAGTCAACAATGATCTCATCAATTTGAACGGATATGATTAATGGAGTCGGTGGCAAACCTGGTCGACCCGGTACAGGGAAAACGCGATTTATTAAACTACGAACTGCATCATAGTCCGAGTCCGGAATCAGTATTTTAACGTCGATATCATAGGTAAAGCGCGCTTGCCCCCAAATCTGGTTTGCAATGCCGCCAATGATCGCATAATGCAATGTATGCTTTTCCAGGAATGCCACAACCTGGGCAAGAGCATCTTGAAACCGGTTTGACAAAGTCAAGACCTCCGCTGCTCAAAACGATGCATGCGACGATAATATGCTTCCAGCATCTCTATCTTTTCTTGTTGTTCATGGCGGCTGGGACGTGGTTTGAGTTTGAAGCCAAATTCCATGATTGCCATACCTTCTTGCCATTTTTGTTGATGGGATTTTTTGCCGGCCTGTTGACATTGAAATTTTTCCTCAGCTCTGTTCCATGACCGAAGTTGAGCAATGGTGTCTTGCCAAGCCGTTTTTGCTGCTTTATCCATCTGCGGACCTCCCAAACAAGGACATGCGTGATCCAATCGATTATCGTAAAATAATGTTAGATTTCAACATTGTCAATTGAAAAATTTCCCATCTTGACTTCAAAACATGCAAAAACCTGAATTCGGAATTTACAGGATTACAAAAGTGGTATTTGTGGCGCCCCAGAGGTTGCCGAAGTAACCTGTAGACACTGAATCGGTAAAAATGCCTCACTCGTTTAAAATCGTATCAAGACGCAGCTTGGAAAGCCCGTCCTTAGCAAGGGTTATCAAGCTGTAACCGAAAGTGCGGCAAGCGGCAGCGCCGAAGAGCATAAAATTACAGCTCTTGATCCACGATATCGTAGGGACTCTTGACCACGATGGGACGCGATAATTTCAGGGCATGGGTATAGATCATGGTGGTACGCACGTCGCTGTGGCCGAGGAGTTCCTGCACCGTGCGGATGTCATAGCCAGCCTTGAGCAGGTGGGTGGCAAAGCTGTGGCGGAACGTATGGGGCGTGGCGTTGCGCGGAATTTTCGCGGCCGTTGCGGCAGCCTTGACAGCGCGTTGTACGTGGGTCTCGTGCAGATGATAGCGGCGCCAGGTTGCGCCATCTGCCAGCGGCGTGAGCTGTTTGGCTGGAAAAAAGAATTGCCACCCCAACTCCCGGGCGCTGTTCTTGTGCTTGAGATCCACAAGATCCGGCATGAAAACGCCGTCAAATCCCTTCTGCAAATCCAGATCATGCAAATGTTTCACCCGTTCGAGGTGGTCCTGCAGCTCAGGCAAAAGCGACTGTGGTAATATCACCTTGCGAAATTTCTGCCCCTTACCGAACACGGTGATCATCCGTTCCTCGAAATCGAAATCGCGCACGCGCAAATTCATCGCTTCGTGCAATCGCAGGCCGCAGCCGTAGAGCAGTTTGACCACCAGATCATAGGGATAATCGAGGTGCTCCAGAATGGCATCGATCTCTTTGCGCGACAGCACCGTCGGAACGTAACGTGATCTTTTGGCGCGGGGGATGCCAGAGAAATCGCCGTATTCCTTTTTAAGCACGAAGCGAAAAAAGAAGAGCAGCGCATTAAATGCCTGATTTTGGGTGGAAGCTGAGACATGTTTTTTCGTCGCCAGGCTGGCGATAAAGGCTTTGGCGTCGTTGGAATCGACCGTTTGTGGCGGCTTACAGTGCACGAAGGCCTGAAATTTGCCCAGCCAGACGCGGTACGATTTCAGCGTGCGGGGGGAATAATGGCGCAGCTGAATCTCTTCGGCCAGTTTTGTAAATTCGTGCAACCAACTGGCGGATTTGTTCGATGCCGGCGCCCCGGGACGGTTGTCCGGGGTGGATGGTTTTTCACGGGGATTCGAGGAATTTTCCGATTTCAGCGAATCGACAAGCTCATAAAAGAGCGTAATAGCATGCCGGGCCTGTTTGCTCTGTTCCTGCGTTACGTTTTTCAAGCTGGACAAAAAGGGCGGCAGAGTTGAATGCAATCCAGGCGGGAGGCTGTGAGCGTGGCAAAAGTCGAGATAGTGTTGCAGCCAGGTCAAGTAGGCAGTGAGCAGGGATTCAGGGATGCGCTTTTTGATCAGAAAGGCAGAGTAGGGAAATTTGATTTTATCAGGCAGGGATTGCATGATATCCTCATTCTGTATATTATTAACATATACAGTCTATTTCTAAAAAGCAACTATTTTCTTGCGCTGCGTGAGTTTTTTGTCTATATTTCAGAAAATGCAGAAACTGTATAATCATTTGTTATGTGGCAATGTAAAAATTGGAATTTATATGGATGATCAAATTAAACAAAAAGTATCTGACATAGTTGGTAGATTTTGTGAGAACCGAGTTGCTCCTCATGCACGAGATCAAGTAAAAATGTTTTACAGGATTAGAGGTAATGACGTAATAATATTTGAATCTAGGCCTTATTGGCGAGATACAAGCATTTGGACGGAATTGCCGATCGCCAAAATAATATTTTTGCCAAATGACAAGGATTGGCAGCTCTTTTGGCAACGAGCAAATGGTAGATGGCACCAATATCCGGATTTTTCTCCAACAAAAAATCTTAACAAATTAATCACAGAAATTGACATTGATCCACATCATGTTTTTTGGGGATAGATGCTTAAAAGTAATATCGATAGTCAACAGTTCTTTTACTTTTATCAGAACGGAGATAATATTGCCGCCAGGTGATGCACAACGAGCATGATTCCCTGAAATGATCACAGTTGCTAAAGAGCGTTGGCACAAAAATATAGCATGGAAAGATACCATTCTGCTTTGCTCAGAAATGCAGGATCTACGTGACAAAATACGAAAAGAAAAACAAATTAAACCAGTGAGAATATTCTGCAAAAGATGCAATACATATAGTATGAGCACTCCAGCAACTGTGTCGCCTCGCTCTCTGTTATTCATGCTTAAGAAAGAAAATATAATAACAGAAGACGAATTCAAAACACTCGAGAAAGACTGGAAGAAATATCGCAAAATACATAATCTTGATGCCTACGGCACTGTGGTGGGTAACATTGAAAAAACTCAAAGCTCTAATATTCATTAAGATACTCTCGTACATTCTATGAACCACATAACCCGTGGTTGGTGCGGATGGCCGCTGGGGCAGTTTGCTAATTGAAGTATAGATTTCACATTACCGCGGCCACCGCACAACCACTCCGTTGGGCATGAAAGGAGGAAACGATGAGCATTTGGAAGAAGCTGTTTGGAGGTTCGACCAAATCGAGGCAAAATCTGATGGAACGGGAAAACGTCGGAACAAGATGTGAAACTGAGAGTAGAGGTAATACGTATTTCGCAACGCAGATGCTGAAAGGCTCTGAGCCTCTTGTGTTCTACTTTTTTGATAGCGAGTGCAAGGCCAAGGAAGCCCTTTCAGGAGTCTCCTGCATGGCAATCGCCAAGGACAGCGGAAAGCTGATCTGCACCAAAGTTCTCACGTTTGGTGTTTTCCCCGCTGTTGACCGTGACGATTCTCGCACTTGGGGTGCGCTTCTCGCTGGCCAGAGCCTCACGCATGAGTTGTGGGAGGAAGCGCGGGAGTGCTTCAAGAGCCATGGTGGCAGGATGAGGGTGGAAATCGAACCCCCGAAGACGACACCACAACAGCAAACAAGCTCAGTAGGTAAGAAAAAAGCTAATTCAAGTGCCGTGACATTCGTCCGAGACATTGACTTGTCAAAACAGGGAGGAATGGGTGCCAAGAAAATCTACAAAGCACCGGACAAAGAATCGGCGTTGGAATTCTTGAAGACCCAAGATACGAGTCGTCCTTTCTACTATGTGGAAGTCGAAACACCTTCTGGTTGGGTGGGAAAGGACAAAGATGGCATCTATGAGACATAGCAAAGAATAAAGGAAAGGAAAATGGAACCAGTCACCTTGAAATAAACGAGGACAGAACCAAAAGGGGCTGCCCAACCCGGTGAGCGGCTACGACCTAATGTCTCGCGCAAAACCAACGCTAGCCATCAACCCGGTCGAGACAAACCGAACTACGCCCCAGCCGCTCACCGGGGGCGATCGGCGACAGAGGAAGTAGCGCGACAAAATGGTGTAGTTATTTCACCTTTGATCTTAATTGCACCAAGAAATCATTACTGTCCGGTTACTCCAATAAACGCGCATAACCATAATAGAAAACAGCCAAATTAGCATTATTTGATTTCAAATAGTTTTGGTCATGAAATGTTTTCTATCTTACAAATTATCTATAATTTAATTTACTCTAATTTTGGCAACAACCGGACACTAGTGCCAAGAAATAATAATTCAAACATCAACGTAAAGGAGGCTTCATGAGCTTTTGGAAAAATCTTTTTAAAAATAATACTGTAGTGATTCACGCTAACGTGGCAGTCGGATCGCCAACAAAAACCCCTCTAATGGATCTAGATGGGCAAAGCAAACCTGTAAAGCGGCGGGAATCAGCAGCGGCAACCAGGCAGTTGGTGTCCATCTCCGAATCACTGTCTGCACATCATGTTGACGAAATCCGGAAGTTGATAGATGCAGGTGCAAATGTGAATCTGAAGAACAAGTACGGAGTTACCCCGCTGGTCATGGCATCTCAAAAAGGATATTTGGAAATTGTCAAGCTGTTGCTGGAAGCTAATGCCGACCCAAATCTCGGTCACGCAGACATCGGGACTGGTCCATTGTTCGTAGCGTCACAAAATGGTCACACAGAAATTGTCAAGCTACTACTGACGGCGGGGGCTGACATTGATGCTAACAGCCGCAATGACGGCGCTACACCCTTGTCGGTGGCATCGCAAGATGATCACAAAGAAATCGTCAATTTACTGTTGTCTGCGAAAGCAGATGTTTCTGCCAGTGATTCAAGTGGTCGCACTGCATTGTTCGTGGCGTCGCTGAGTGGTTCTGTGGACACCGTCAGACAACTGCTGGCGTCAGGCGCTGATGTAAATGCTGCTAACGACGAAGGTATGACGCCACTATATGTAGCTTCCCAGAAAGGGCATGCGAACACAGTCCGCGTGCTTCTGGAAGCGAATGCGAATGTCAACATTGCCAATGTCGATGGTGATACTCCTTTGACTTTGGCGGCAGCCAATGGGTATACGGAAGTTGTTCGGCTCCTGCTGGCGGCAGGGGCTAATGTTGATGCCGTTGGCATACAAGGTACTACTCCACTGTACAGGGCATCGCAGTATGGCCATGCGCAAATCGTGCAGATGCTTCTTGAAGCACACGCCAATGTCAATACCGGTAATGAGGACGGGGTAACTCCCTTGTGGATTGCAGCACAGGAAGGCCATGTCGAGGTCGTCCGAGTATTGCTGGGGGCTAAGGCCGACATCAATGTCGAGGTGCTTCTAAATGGGAAAATTTACAAGCCGTTGGATGTTGCCAAAGCCAAGGACGACCAACGCATGATCTCAATCCTGATGGAGCATTACGAGTGACATGCAGGGCGTTGGTGTATATATCAGACAACTACTCAGTGATAAAGTGATAGTGATAAGAAATCACTTTTAAGCAGTTCGCAGTACGGGGGACATTTTACTTAATTCATTCAGAATTCAACCGACTGAAACCGGGCGCAATTTTGAATTGCCTCACAATTGTTGTTTTACATAATACTTTATTCATCAAACAGCCGAGGCCGTTATAATTATGTCTGGCATGTTTGAGGTATATCTTTCCAATATAACTGTGCTTTATCGGCGATGCCGAACATGTAGTTGTACACGGACCGCCGGGCACGTACGTTTTTCTATCTTGGTTGCTTTCTATCTATCACGTTTTCCACTGTTCTTTTTTCAGTGCCTCCCTTCCGGCGTCAGGTGAACTTGGGTTAGGCATATCGATATTCCATCATAATAATTCTGCTAAAATTGGCGATATAATAATTAAATATTGTCAGGCCCAATTGAGCAAATTTTCATCTTTTTTAGGTAACCGTCTAAAATAAAAATTCAAAATGCAATGGAGGGAAGCATGAGCTGGTGGAATGCACTTTGGAAATCAGAAGACAAGAGTGATAAAAAAAACTCACCAAAGCTTATCTTTAAAAATGGCAGGGTTATGTTCCACTGCACTGATTGTGGCCACATCAATGGATTGGTACTGTCGGAGGTGGACAGGCTTGTTGGCCGCTGCGTTCTCTGCGATTCCTGCCGGATGATATCACACATTCCTGGAAGCGTTCTCTGGAAAAAACAGCCTGATGATTTTGAAATTACCCCAGGAACTCGTCAGAAAATTGCGGACTTTCCAGAATGGTATACTCAACACCCTATTACCAAAGAATTACTTGCTTCAGGTCATAGCTCTTATCATATTCATTATGGACTATGGGCGTTTTGTTCAAAATGCTACTATGAGTATGAACATCAAATCCTTTCAACGTTTGTCAATGTAATAAAAATCAAGGGATTCATATTCAATGCACATTCGGCCAAATCTGCATCTGATATGGATGGTCTGCTAAACAATTCATGCCCCAATTGTGGACACGATTCTGTGATTGTGTTGGTTGGAAAAATTCCAGTTTTTGTGCGAGAAAAGATTGCAGCGCTATAAAGTTGTAGGGTGCATCTTGACGCACTGTGTTTGCAATTTAATTATTTCCCAACCAATGCGTAAACCAGATGCAGCTTCCCCTCTCCCGGGCTCATCCACCGCTGCACTGGTTACGCTTGTCGTTCAGCCCTCGCGTTGCTCGGGCTGAATCGCGGCGCTGAGCATCGAGTGCCTGAGCCTTCGCTCCGCTCAGGCTGAACCAGGCACTCGAGCAGACACGCCCCCTGCGGGGGCTGCTGCTCAGCGCCGCGATTAGACGTTGGCATAAAAGGTAATCTATGCGATCCAAAGAATTTATAGAACAACTATGGAAATTTCAGCGGACTACCAGAGAATTACTTGTAGTATCTGGTGATCCTGGTTGCAAAGCTATAACAAAAGTATCTGGTATTCCTTGGTGGCCTTTAGATATTCCACGTCCTGTTTGTAGCCAAGGACATTCAATGTCATTTATAGCCCAATTTCTTTTATCTGATGTGCCAGGATTTCAAGCTGAGAATGATTCTTTGGTCTCATTCCATTATTGCCAGCAATGCTCTGATGACGGAGATGCGTCTTGGGGATGCAATTGTCCACTAAATAAAAATGGCTATAACATCACAATATTGTAACCGTTCGGCCAAGTACATATTCATGAATTAGCCCGGGTTGATTATATTGTTCCTGTCAAAACAAAAAGGAGACAGGAATGAAAAGTACGGAATCGAAAAACCCAGCCGAACGCACGCAAGCAATGTATGCCATTGTT
>CAUJEL010000110.1 GCA_963169875.1 Candidatus Zhuqueibacterota bacterium | reverse complement strand
TTGGTCAGCGTGGTGATGAGGACACGTTCGCCGCGCTCCGCGCGGATGCGGATCTCCTCCACCAGATCATCGATCTGCCCCTTGATCGGCCGCACCTCGATCTCCGGATCCATCAGTCCCGTGGGACGAATGACCTGTTCGACCACCACGCCCTCGCATTTTTCCAGTTCAAAATCGCCGGGCGTTGCCGAGACAAAAATGCACTGATGCAGGGAGGCGAGAAATTCATCAAAATTGAGCGGCCGGTTGTCCAGCGCCGAGGGAAGACGGAATCCGAATTCGACCAGAGTCTCCTTGCGCGAGCGGTCGCCATGATACATGCCGCGAATTTGTGGAAGGCTTACATGGGATTCATCAAGAATGAGCAGATAATCCTTTGGAAAATAATCAATCAGAGTGGCCGGCCGTTCGCCGGCGTTGCGGCCGGAGAGGTGGCGCGAGTAGTTTTCAATCCCCGAACAGTAGCCGATCTCTTCCAGCATTTCCAGATCGTAGCGCGTGCGCATTTCCAGCCGCTGCGCTTCCAGCAGCTTGTTGTGGCTGCGAAAGTAGGCCAGCCGGTCATCCAGTTCGGTGCGAATGCCTTTCATGGCGGACTGCAGTTTGGCCTGGGGCGTGATGAAATGCTTGGCGGGAAAAATTGCCACGGTTTCTTCATCACGCTTGATCTCCCCCGTCAAGGTATCGACTATGCAGAGCCGTTCGATTTCATCGCCGAACATTTCGATGCGAATGGCTTCATTTTCGGACGCGGGAATGACTTCGACGACATCACCGCGCACCCGGAACGTGCCTCGTTCGAACGCAATATCATTTCGCGCGTAGTGAATTTCGACCAGTTTTTGCAGAATCTGGTTCCGCTCCATGCGCTGACCGCGATTCAGGATCACCAGCATTTCCAGCCAGTCTTCCGGCGAACCCAGACCGTAAATGCAGGAAACAGAGGCGACAATGATCACATCCTTGCGCGACAGCAGGGCAGCGGTGGCGCGCAACCGCAGACGGTCGATCTCATCGTTGATAGAGGTATCTTTTTCGATGTAGGTGTCCGTGGTCGGCATGTAGGCTTCGGGCTGATAGTAATCGTAATAGCTGATAAAATATTCGACGGCGTTGTTGGGGAAAAAACCGCGGAACTCGCCGTAGAGTTGGGCGGCGAGGGTCTTGTTATGGGACAGGACCAGAGTGGGCCGGCCATAGTTGGCGATGACATGAGCCATGGTAAAGGTTTTGCCGCTGCCGGTTACGCCCAACAGGGTCTGAAAACGGTCCCCCCGGCCAAGTCCGGCATTGAGCTCTTCCACTGCCCGGGGTTGGTCCCCCTGCAAGGTGAAGTTTGAGACCAGTTTGAATTCAGCCATACAAAACCCATCCATTGTTTAAGATTTTTTGCTAAACGTCTAATCTACAATGAAATCAGCAAATAGTCAAGATGGAATTGCAATGCAATTTCTGCTGAAAAATGCGAATAAAAGACTTGAATGTGTCCGCTTTTTTGCTAAATTTTTGATGGATTCGAGACGGTCTAGTTTGGGAGCATGCATGCACAAGAGGCTGGTTCTGCCCCTCATAATACTGCTTTTTCTGGTTGCCACAGTGACCGCACAGAGCGAAGATTTCACGCGCGCGCTGTGGGTGACGCGTTGGGATTATCGCCATGCAGCCGACATCAAACAGATCATGGAAAATGCCGCCAAAGCGCGCTTCAACGTCATCCTGTTTCAGGTGCGCGGTGATGCCACCACCAGCTATCGTTCCGTGCTCGAGCCCATGGCGCAAAATGGCACGGGCGCCCATCTCGATTGGGATCCCCTGCAGTGCGCCATCGAGCAAGCCCACAGCCTTCGCATGCAGCTTCACGCCTGGATCAATGTCTATCCCGGCTGGATGGGCGAAAAACCGCCGCGCAGTCAAAACCAGCTCTATCACACCCATCCCGATTGGTTCATGGTCGATCAGTATGGCCATCGCCAGCCATTGAACAAGCATTATGTGTGGCTGTCACCGACGCATCCCAAAGTGACGCCCTATCTTCTGGAAATCTGCAAAGAAATCTACCAAAACTACGATATCGATGGATTGCATCTCGATTATGTCCGCTTCCCGGCTTCCTCGTACTCTTATGACGAAGCCTCTTTGCGCGCCTACAAGCAGGAGACCGGTGGCGTTCCCGCCAACGATCCCGGGGCTTGGCGTCAGTGGCGGCAGGAGGCCATCACCAGGTTCATCACTGCCTTGCATGCGGAAATGCGGCTGCAGCGGCCAGATCTGATGCTTTCTGCAGCTGTCATCGGGGATTATGCAGCCGGGCAGCGGCTCTATCTTCAGGACAGCCACGACTGGCTCGCTCGCGGCATCATCGATGCCATCTTCCCGATGATTTATACCAAGGATGACACGCTGTTTCGCCGGCAACTGGCGGAACATCGTCTCAATGACCATAACCGGCATGTCTATCCGGGCATTTATGGCGGCAACAGTCTGCATGTGCGCACGCAATTGCGCATCGCGGCTGAGCTGGGGTGCAAGGGTGTGGCGTTATTTTCCTATGAGTTGCTGTTTCCGAATCACACCGCGCAAACAGCCATGCTGGCAACCCTGCGGGAATATTGGCAAACAGCAGCCCAGGTCACCGAACAGCCCTGGAAA
>CAUJEL010000109.1 GCA_963169875.1 Candidatus Zhuqueibacterota bacterium | reverse complement strand
GATGAGGCTGCATCAGGAATAATTCCGAGTGACTGTTGCTGTAATTAAAAAACACCGAAACATGAAGACACATCCAGTCTTAATATCCATCAGGAGGTTTCATGAAGCTTTATTATGAACAAGATGCCAATCTCGATCTGCTCAAAAATAAGACCGTGGCCGTGCTCGGCTATGGCAGCCAGGGACATGCCCATGCGCTCAATTTGCGCGACAGCGGCGTCAGCGTGGTCATCGGCTTGCATACAGGGAGCAAATCCAAAGCCGCGGCTGAAAAAGAGGGGCTTGCAGTTTTCACGGTTGCCGAGGCGTGCGCCAAGGCGGATCTCATCATGGTGTTGCTGCCCGATCAAACCCAACCAAAGGTGTATCAGGAATCGGTCGTGGCACAGATGAAAGCCGGAAAGGCGCTGGTGTTCGCCCATGGTTTTAACATTCACTACAACCAGATTGCGCCGCCCGCGGATGTGGATGTCTTTATGATCGCGCCCAAGGGACCGGGTCACCTGGTGCGGCGCGTTTACCAGGAGGGTCGCGGCGTGCCCTGTCTGATCGCGGTGCATCAGGACGCTTCCGGCAAAGCCAGGGATCTGGCTCTGGCCTATGCCAAGGGCATCGGCGGCACGCGCGCCGGCGTTCTCGAGACCACGTTCCAGGAAGAGACGGAAACCGATCTTTTTGGCGAACAGGCGGTGTTGTGCGGCGGCGTCACGGAACTGATGCGCGCCGGATTTCAGACGCTCATCGATGCGGGTTACCAGCCCGAAGTGGCTTATTTCGAGTGCATGCATGAACTCAAGCTGATCGTGGATTTGATCTATGAGGGCGGCCTCTCCCGCATGTATTATTCGGTCAGTGACACGGCCGAGTACGGCGGTTATACGCGCGGGCCCCGCGTGATCGGTGCGGAGAGCCGCAAAGCCATGGCGGAAATCCTCCAGGAAATCCAGACCGGTCAGTTCGCCAGCGAATGGATTCTCGAGAATCAGGCCAACGCGCCGCGCTTCAAAGCCCTGCGCCGGCTTATTCAGACTTCACGCATCGAACAGATCGGCGGCCAGCTGCGCGGCATGATGAGCTGGCTGAAAAAATGATGAAAGGAATTTCCCATGTCCCAGGATCACATTCTTGTTTTTGACACCACGCTGCGCGATGGCGAGCAGTCACCGGGCGCCAGTCTGGGCGTGAGTGAAAAGCTGATCATCGCGGAGCAGTTGGCGCGCTTGCGCGTGGATGCCATCGAGGCCGGGTTTCCGGTCTCGTCACAGGCGCAGTTTGACGGCGTGCGCCTGGCGGCCAGCCAGATCAAGGGTCCGGCGATTGTCGCCCTGGCCCGCTGTATCGACAAGGATATCGATGTGGCCTGGGAAGCTTTGAAACCGGCGCAGCGGCCGCGCATCCACACGTTCGTGGCCACCTCCAAAATCCATATGGAGAAAAAATTCCGCAAGAGCGAGGATGAGATTCTGGAAATGGCGGTGGCCGGCGTCAAACGCGCCAAATCTTACTGTGAGGACGTTGAATTTTCCCCGGAGGATTCGGCGCGGACCGGGTTGGAGTTTTTGTTGCGCATCGTCGAAGCGGCCATCAAGGCCGGGGCCACAGTCATCAATATTCCGGATACCGTCGGTTTCGCCATGCCCGAGCAATTCGGCGCCCTCATCCGCACGGTGCGCGAGCGCGTGCCCAATATCCACAAAGCCATCCTCAGTGTGCACTGTCATAATGACCTGGGCCTGGCCGTCGCCAACACCCTGGCCGCCGTACATAACGGCGCCCAGCAGGTCGAAGTGACGGTCAACGGGGTGGGAGAGCGCGCCGGCAACGCTTCGCTGGAAGAAGTGGTGATGGCGTTGAAGACGCGGGTCGATTTTTACGGCAAGAGCACCAACATCGATACGCGCGAAATCCTGCGCACCAGCAAGCTCGTTTCGACGCTGATGGGCATTCCGGTCCAGCCCAACAAAGCCATCGTCGGCAGCAATGCTTTTGCGCACGAGTCCGGCATTCATCAGGATGCGGTGATCAAGGATGCCACCACTTATGAAATTATGTCGCCGCAAGACATCGGCTTGCAGTCCAATGCCATCGTCCTGGGCCGCCATTCCGGCCGGCACGGCCTGAAAATGCGCCTGATGGAGCTGGGATACAATTTGCCGGCACCAGAGCTGGATCATGTGTACCAGCGCTTTTTGGAAATTGCCGACCGCAAAAAGGAGGTTTTCGACGAAGACCTGCTGGCCCTCATGAGCAACGAGACCATGGAGACGAAAGAGACCTGGAGTCTTGCCTATTTTCATATTCTTTCGGGTAACCAAACCGTGCCCACCGCCACGGTAGGATTGACGCACGGCGAGGAAACGGTGCAGGAAGCAGCGGTGGGAGATGGCCCGGTTGACGCCGCCTATCGCGCTCTGGATCGCATGATCAATCTGCCGGTGACGTTGCAGGATTATAGCTTGCGCGGCGTGACCGGCGGCAAAGATGCGCTGGGCGAGGTGTTCGTCCGCGTGCGCCATGAAGGCGTGACCTGGCTCGGTCGCGGCGCATCGACCGATATTATTGAGGCGTCCATTCGTGCCTATTTGCATGCGCTGAACCGGATTCTGGCTGCGCAGGTTCCAGGCAAGCATGAATAATACCTTTTACCGTCAAGGCCGCAAAGAACACGATAAAACTCGTAGCCTATTCTATTCATAATTTGCCGGGTGCGCGGAGCCTGAAGAGCAGCTTGTGGGGATTATAGAACAAATTTTACATGATTTTCATCTCAGTCGTGACCTGTTCTATCATAAACCGCCGAGCGCGCCGAGGCCGCCGAGCTGGTTTTATTAGGATTCGCGAACAAGTTTTAGCTTAAATCTCATCCCGGTCTTGAAAGTTATTATCGATGCTATTTTTATGCTTGTCTTTTTTTTCACGCCTCTGCGTTTCGGCGGTGAATAATTCATGCTAAAAGCTTCTATTCAAGTTTTTCATTTTTTATCTTTTCTTTGCGGTCTCGGCGTTCTTTGCGGTGAATAGTCCCGGTCATTCATATCGACAACTATCAGACGTTCCTTTATTGGGCCGTAAAACATTTGGGGGTTTAAACAAATATAAATGAGGCAGATATGCAAATACGTGTTGCGGTGCTTCCTGGCGACGGCATTGGTCCGGAAGTGGTTCAGGAAGCCGTAGAGGTTCTCACGCTGATAGGAACCAAGACGGGGATTGACTTCAAGTTTGCGGCCGCGCTGGTCGGCGGCGCCGCTCTGGAGAAACTG
>CAUJEL010000108.1 GCA_963169875.1 Candidatus Zhuqueibacterota bacterium | reverse complement strand
AAGACACGGAATACTCGGAAGAAAAATCGACAAGCCGTTTTCAGTGTGTTTCGTGTTTTCCGTGGTGAATAGGGGATTCGGGCAGAGGCCCGAAGATATTGGTTTCGTTCAGGGAAGGGATTCTCCGGGCGGGCGAGCGCTGTGAGACTGGCGAAGGTTTTTCAACCGGGCCGCCCCAGCGGCGATAAAGATTTTCACCACGGAAGACACGGAATACTCGGAAGAAAAATCGACAAGCCGTTTTCAGTGTGTTTCGTGTTTTCCGTGGTGAATAGGGGATTCGGGCAGAGGCCCGAAGATATTGGTTTCGTTCAGGGAAGGGATTCTCCGAGCGGGCAAGCGCTGTGAGACCAGTGAAAATTGATGGTCCGCGAAGGTGGCTGCGGATTATGCGGTCGCGCTGCAAACGGACTTTCTTCTTGACATTATGGGCAAAATCAATTAACTTGCAGACGCAAAAACAGCAGGTTCTAAACGCTTCATCACAAATCCGGCACGGACAGCACAATGTCGTCGCCCTGGGGCGGACAGCGCCCGCACATCATCCATCAATATTTCCTGGCCGCACGCTCTGTTCACAGCGCACCTACCTGAAGCCATTCCAAGTGCCTTATCTATACCATTGGATTCTATCGGACTGAAAAAGTGATATGAAAAAAGAGTGAGGTTACAACATGATGTACATTTTCAACAAGCTCATCATCTGGTTTATGCCGCTGGTGCCCAAATTCATCGTACGCATGGTTTCCAAACCCTACGTTGCCGGTCCCAAACTTGAAGACGGCATCCGCGTCGTCAAAGATCTCAACAGCCGCGGCATGTGCGCGACTATGGATGTGCTCGGCGAAAGCGCCACCAAGCTGGAAGAATGCCAGGAGGCCATCGACGATTATTTCAAAGTCCTGGATGCCATTGTTGCGGACAAACTGGACGCCAACATATCCGTCAAATTGACCCAACTCGGATTGTGCCTGGACAAAGAAGCCTGCTATCAAAATATCCGCAAAATCGTCGCCAAAGCCGACAGCCTGAATATCTTTGTGCGCATCGACATGGAAGATTCTCCGGTCACCTCCGATACCATCGATGTCTTTTTGCGCATCAACCAGGAGTTCAAGCGCACGGGCATTGTGCTGCAGGCTTATCTGCGCCGCTCCATCGATGATGTGGTGCGCCTCTCCGCCATCAAGACCAATTACCGCCTCTGCAAAGGCATCTATGTGGAACCCCGCAAGGTCGCTTATAAAGATCCGCAGACGGTGAATGACAATTTTGGTTTGCTGATCGATACCGCCTTCGCCATGGGCAGCTACGTGGGCATCGCCACCCATGATGAAAAAATAGTGTGGAAGGGTCTCGAGTTGATCCATAAACACGGACTGAAAAAGGATCAATACGAATTTCAGATGCTGCTGGGCGTGGATGAAGAGTTACGCCAAATCATCGTCGACGCCGGGCACAAACTGCGCGTCTATGTCCCATTCGGCAAACGCTGGTATGCCTATTGCCTGCGCCGTCTGAAGGAAAATCCCAAGATGGCGTTGTATATCATCAATGCGATGTTTGGAATCAGATAAAACATGTCTGCAGAGCCACACCGCCGTCTCCAGGAACTGCGCGATCTCCTGCACTTTCACAACCACCGTTATTATGTGCTGGATGATCCGCAGATTTCCGATGCGGAATACGACCGTTTGTTGCGCGAATTGATCGTTCTGGAGAGTCAGCACCCGGAATTGGTCACGCCCGATTCGCCGAGCCAACGCGTCGGTGGGGCGCCGCTGGAGGCCTTTGCGCCGGCGGCGCATACGGTGCCCATGCTCAGTCTGGACAATGCGCTCTCTGAGGAAGAGTTCCTGGCGTTCGACGAACGCACGCGCAGAAATTTGGGCGCTGCGGACGACATCGACTATATGTGCGAGCCCAAGCTCGATGGCCTGGCCGTGGAGCTGGTGTACGAGCGCGGTGTGCTGGTGCAGGGTTCCACACGCGGAGATGGCTATGTGGGCGAAGATGTGACGCTGAATATTAAAACCATCAAGAGCATTCCGCTCAAATTGCTGCACCTGCATCCGCAGCTGCTGCAGGTGCGCGGCGAGGTGATTCTGGGTCATCGGGAGTTTGAACAGCTCAACCGGCAGCGCGAAAATCAGGGGGAACCCCTCTTTGCCAATCCGCGCAACGCCGCGGCGGGTTCTCTGCGGCAGCTGGATCCGGCGGTCACTGCCACACGGCCGTTGAATATGTTCTGTTATGGCGTCGGGGGTAACCAGGGACTCGCATTCAAGAGCCAGGCCGAACTGCTGAGCTTGCTCGGTCAAATGGGATTGCGGGTGAATCCTTACATCCGCACCGTGCGTGGCGCACGGGCGGTGCTTGCTTACCATCAGGAGATGGCCGGCCGCCGTGAATCCCTGCCCTATGACATCGATGGTATCGTCGTCAAGGTCAATGAGGTAGCCTTGCAGGAGCAGCTTGGCGCCAAAACCAAGAGTCCACGCTGGGCCATCGCCTTTAAATTCCCCGCCCGCCAGGAGGTCACGCAGATACTCGATATCACCGTGCAGGTGGGCCGGACCGGTGCCTTGACGCCGGTGGCGGTCATGGCGCCGGTGAGTGTTGGTGGTGTTTTGGTCAGCCGCGCCACCCTGCACAATCAGGATGAAATCGACCGCAAAGACATTCGCATCGGCGACTGGGTGGTCATACAGCGTGCCGGGGATGTGATCCCCGAGGTGGTGACGGTGGTGGCCAGCCGGCGCAGCGGCGTCGAGAAGCCTTTTGTCTTGCCTGAGCAATGCCCGGTCTGCGGCAGCCATACGGTGCGGCCGGAAGGGGAAGCGGCGAGGCGATGTATCAATCTGGCTTGCCCCGCGCAGATCAAGGAGCGCATCTACCATTTTGCCGGCAAACGGGCCATGGATATTGATGGCCTGGGCGAAAAACTGGTCGATCAACTGGTGGAAAAAGGCCTGGTCAAGGACGTTGCGGATCTCTATTTTTTGACGCTCGAGCAGTTGGCGGCGCTGGAGCGTATGGCAGACAAATCCGCGCAAAATATCCTCGAGGCTATTGAGGCGAGCCGGCGCCGTTCGCTTGACCGGCTGTTATTCGCCCTTGGCATCCGCTTTGTGGGCGAGCATGTGGCGCGGGTGCTGATCGATGCCTTTCATTCTCTGGAGGAACTCGGTAACGCGTCACGGGACGCGTTGATGCAGGTGCATGAGATCGGTCCGCAAGTCGCCGAGAGCGTGAGCGATTTTTTTACGAATGAAGAAAATCGCAGGATCATCGCGCGCTTGCGCCAGGGGGGCGTGGAGATGCAGCCGGCGCAGCAGCGCAGCAGCGATCAGTTGCAGGGACTCTCTTTTGTTTTCACCGGTGCGTTGACAGCATTCACACGCGAAGAGGCCGAGCGCCTGGTGGTTTCGTTGGGCGGCCGCGCCACTTCCTCGGTGAGCGCAAAAACCAGTTACGTGGTGGCCGGTGAGGCTGCCGGTTCCAAGCTGGACAAGGCGAGGCAGTTGGGGGTGCACATATTGACGGAAGAAGAATTCAAAGAAATGGTCGGACTATGAGAAAACGGGTGACGAGCGTGACGGGTGGATTGTTTCTTGCGATGGCTGTCTGTTTCTTGTGTCACTGCGCGGGAAACCGGCAGCAGAGCCAGGCGACTTTTATCAGCATCGAGGAGGAGGTCGCGTTGGGCAAGGAAGTATCGGTTCAGGCCGGGCAAATCCTGAAACTGGTGCGCAATCAGGAGGTCAGCCGGTACTTTCAGGAGATGACAAACCGCATTGGCGCCGCCTCGGACTGGAGTGGACTGGCCTATACCATTCATGTGGTCAATGAGCCCGATCTCAACCATTTCTCTCTTCCGGGCGGACAGATATTTCTCTTCAGGGGGCTGCTGGAGAGCGCAGCGGCACCGGATCAGGTTGCCGCGGTCATAGCCCACGAGATGGCACACCTGTCAGCCCGGGATGGTGTGGACCGCCTGGCTTTGAAGTACGGCAGCGCCATGGCTGCGCAGACCGTCGTGGGGCAGAACCCCGAAATAGCGCGGCAGATCATCGTCAATTTGTATTCCGAAGATACAATTCTGGATTATCCCAAGTCAGCTGAGCAGGAAGCTGACCGAAAATGCGTCAAATATGTATGGAAAGCGCTCTATGATCCACAGGGTGCCGTGGACCTGATGTACATTTTACGTCGCGCTGGCAAGAGCCATCCTCTGCTGGTGAGTCTGCTGTGTAAAACCCATCCTTCATTGTCAAGCCGATACAAAACTGTTATTAAAGAGGTTAAGCTTTTTTCTGCCGCGACAGAGACTATCTCTGACACGGGAGAATTTCTCCGCATCAAGGAAATATTATCGCGCATTCCCTACTGATTAAACCTCATTTCAGCCGAAATACCACTCTCTGGCATGCAAATTGCTAATGTAATTGTACAAGTACGCGCATCATCAGACAGGCAACGTCGCAGGTAATTCTAGGCCGCACAGAAGCGGCTGCTACCGTATTAAGAGCGCCCTTTGGAGTGGGATTGTTTTTTAAGCATCGGTTGCGGCCTAGATTCCTTCGGCACCACGCTGTTTGGCTATCACTGGTAACCTCAATATTATAAATAACTCGCAACTGCTCATCGTTCTTGAAGTTCAAAATTAATTTTCGACTCTTTTTTCGTCCATGTTGCGCTTGTTTTCTCAGTGGCCGGAATTTGATCAGAGCCATAGCGGTTTTGCGGTATTCGTGTTTTTTGCATTGAAAATTGTACAAGTCAGAGAAGATGCCTCACAACAGAACAAAATCGGGCCGCTTCTCTGTTATGAAGAGTCCTCCCTCATCCTCCTCAGATGCCAAACGCTGAAAAGCCTCCGCCGAGCACACGGAGGCTTTTTAGTTTATACCGGTGAACAGTCGTGTCCCAGCGTTATTATAAAATTTCCCCGCAGTGACATTAGTTTAAATTATCCAAGAAGCCATAGCGGTTGGGGATCGATTTAAATGCAAAAGGTCCTTTTTAAAACCCAATTTGGCGAACTTTTATTCTCTTATTGATCATACCGGGACATAACTGACCGGTGAACAATTCAGATTAGTGCGCTTTTTGCTTGATTTTATGTTCCCGGATGTGTAACATCATGGAAGGCTGCCGGCTGAAAAGCGGGCTGTTTTCGCGGGTCCGGGTGTCACAATCACCGCGTTCATCTCCTGCTGCAGCTCGATGGTGCCCTTTGCGGGCTGGCCGGCTGCAGAACCGGCGGAGAAAAGATGTGAAGAGGATGTAACGATGAATGTCCGTTTTGGAGTGGTTTTAATTCTATTTTTGCTGAAAACGGCTGCGACCCTGTGCGCACAGACTTGGCCTGAGGACTACGTGCCTGCTGCGAGAACGCCCCACTGGCATCAACGCGTGCAGCAGTTTGCCGCAGAACCGTTGCAGCCCGGTTGCTATCTCTTTCTCGGCAATTCCATCACCGAGGGCTTTGATCTGGCCCGGCACTTCCCGGAGTGGCCGGTGCTCAATCGCGGCATTATTGCGGATCACATCGACGGGTTGCTGGCGCGTCTTGACGGGTCGGTTTTTGTACAGCAGCCCGGCAAGCTCTTCCTGCTCATCGGCATCAATGATATCGGTCGCGGGTGTCCGCCCGAACATATGAGATCGCTTTTCACCATGTTGATCGACACCCTGCAGACCCGTCTGCCGGCCTGCCAGTTATATGTGCATGCCATCCTTCCCACCAGCGCAAAATGGAAAAATTGTCCGCCGCAGACCATTCAACAGATGAATATTTTTATCCGGCAACTGGCGTGTGAGAAGAAGGCCTGTTTTATCGATCTCTACCCGTTGATGGTTGACAGCAGCGGCCAGTATCTCAATCCCGAACTCACCGTCGATGGTTTGCATCTCAATGACAAAGGCTATCGCATCTGGACCAATCTGTTGCAGCAGACTCTGTCCGCAACCGCCGCAGATTCGAGCCAAAGCGAAACTGCACACCCATAGCAAATTCATTTGCAATTGATGCAAATCTTTGATACACTTCTTATGAGGACATTAGTTTTTATCAGAGTTCGGCAACCGCGGCAAGCAGCGGTATGGCGCATTTGACCTTTGCAAAGGAGGTGTACAATGCCCGTGAAACGGCTCAAGGAGATGCTGGACAGTCACAATGTCAAGTATGTGATCATCAGCCATTCGCCAGCCTATACGGCTCAGGAGATTGCTGCTGCGGCCCATATCCATGGCCAGGCGATGGCCAAAACCGTCATGGTTGAGATTGACGGAAAAATGGCCATGGCCGTCCTGCCCGCTTCCTCGCAAATAGATTTTGACCGGCTTAAACAAGCACTGGGTGCGATTCACGTCGAACTAGCCGCGGAAGAAGAATTCAAAGGCATCTGCCCCGATTGTGAGGTGGGCGCCATGCCGCCGTTCGGCTCACTTTATGGCATTGATCTCTACATGGATCATAGTCTGAACCAGGATGAAGATATCTATTTCAACGCGGGTTCGCATCGTGAGCTGGTCAAGATGGCTTTGCAGGACTATGTCGCTTTGATGAAGCCGCACATCATCTCGTTTGGTGCAAAATAGAGCAATGCGCAACGACGAAAATCATCACGCGGCTGCTCCCTGAGTGGATGGGCATCGTGCCATTATTCCGATGCCGCCTGGAGGATGGCGAGGATTTCGCCAAAGTAGATACGATGGTAATCGTGTTTTGGATAATTCCGCTCGATCTTCGCATCAAGAAAGTGGCTTGGCTCCAAATCCTGCCAGTAGATTTTGCGGCACTCCAGCACCAGCGCCGCTTCGGCGAATGCGGGCGCAGCTGCAAGGGAAGAGGAGATGGGCGTGAGTCCTGAGGCTGCTATTTTGTCGCCATCACGGCCGGAGCGTGTCCCCAGAATTTGCAGCGCTTTGCGATAGGATTCAGGGAAAGCGCAAAGTGTAAAGGTATCGTACTGTTCCATGAATTCGTAGGTGAAACGTGTTGGACGCACCACCACCTGGGCGAAGGGTTTGTTCCACATCATGCCCAGGCTCCCCCACGCAACGGTCATGGCGTTAAAGTGGCCCGCCGCATAGTCGCCACTGGTTAAAACAAGCCACTGGTTATCCCAGAGATGCATATTACCAACCCGCAGTTCGTTTGCTTCAATTTTTTGCCTATTCACATCGACTCCTTTGCTGGTGCAGCTGTTACTGTGCAGATTCAGATGACAATCATCCGGCTGTCCTATAAAATAGCGTTTTTAATCACATGTGCAATAAAAAAAGCGGCGGAGGGCATGCCTCTCGCCGCTTTTAACTCTTACACCCGGACGCGGGTGGACCGTAAGTGCGATGCTATGATCTGCACTTTATTTTAAGAGTTCCATTTTTCTGCTTTCTTCATAACCCTGCGTGCGCAGCTTGTAGATATAAGTGCCGCTGGGCATCAGCTGGCCGGAATCATCTCTTCCATCCCAGAGGGAGGAATAGTTCCCGGGTGACACGGTTTTGGAGACCAGCGTGCGGACTTTTTGCCCGCGCATGTTATAGATATCCAGTTGGACGTCCGTTGCCGCTTTGATCTGATAGGAAATGGTGGTCTGGGGATTGAACGGATTGGGATAATTCTGTTCCAGACCAAAATTTTTCGGTGCGGACTGAACGCTGACAGGCCCATGGTAGGTGATGCCGCCGTTGAAATCGATGTCAGCCAGCTTGTAGTAATACGTTTTGCCGGGCTCGATGGTGGCATCGACGTGCTGGTAGCTGTGGGCTTGTTCACTGGTGCCCGCTCCCGGTATCAGGGCGGATGTAATGCGGGTATATTCACCAGAAGTGCTTTCGGAGCGATAGATGTGGAAGCCCAGATTCTCGGTCTCCGATTGGGTCGTCCAGTTGAGACGGATGCTGTTGTTCTCAAAGACAGCGGTGAACAGCGACAGCTCCACCGGAACGAGAATGGTGACGCGATAATCTTCCACTTCACCATCTATGGTATTGCCCGTGGGCAGGGCGATACCTGCTACATCCGTGCTGAGCCGGAAGCGCGCAAAGGTTTGACCGTTGGTGATGGCTGAAGAGCCTGGCGGAATCACCGGGAAGGTGAGTACGACCGAACCGTTACCGGATCCGGTCCAGGATTGAGCCGGTGCCTGTTCAAAGGCTTCCCAGGCGCCATTGCCATTATAATCCACCCAGCCCGTCACATGAACAGTCATGTTGGCGGGTGTATGCAGCGTCACGGTGACCGATCTCGACTGATTTTCAGTGAACTGCAGCGTGGACGGATCGATGCCGTCTTCGTCATCGCGGCCATCGCTGATATCATCGCCTTGAGCGTCGATGGAGGGCACGCCGTCCGTTTCGCTGTCGATATCGTAACCCATATACAGACCGGGTACGATATTGTGATTGGCCCCGTTATGCAGCGAGGTGGTCGGATAGAGCGGATCGGGGGCATCGCCCCAGTCCGTGTCCTCAATGATTTCGATGATGGTCACAGGATGGTCTTCGACTTCGCCATCCGGCGCCAGACCGGTGGGCTGCTGGATGCTGTTCATGTTCATGCTCAATCTGAAACGCGCATAGGATTGAACAAACATCGCTGCCGGCACACCGGTGAAGTTGAGGGTTGCGTTAACGGGCGTGAGGCCGTTGCCGTTGCCTGAAGTCCAGGCAAATTCGCCGGTATCGTTCCAGTCCCCATCGCCATTGATGTCGATCCAGCCGCTGAGATAGAACATGGCGCCGGCGGGAGCGATGATGGGCAGCGTCACGCTGGGCTGCTGTCCCAAAATAATCTGGATGATGCCGTTCCAGCCATCCTCGTCATCGCCGTCGGCATCATTGTCATCGCCAATCGCATTGACGGTGGGCTGTCCATCGGGTTCGGGATCCACCAGAGTGCCAATGGAAAGTCCGCTTACGATGGCATGACGGGCGCCGTCGCTCGACAGCAGCGTCGGATAGTCTGTCAGCATCTGAGGATTATCGGGTGCGTCGCCAAAATCCAACACGGGTTCTTCGGGCGCAATGGTCACCGGGTGATCTTCGACCTCGCCGTCATGGGCGGCTGATCCGGGCGTGGTGATATCGGCTGCATTCGAAGCCACGCGCAGACGCGCAAAAGTCAGGGGTATGGCATTGGCCGGAATGGTCGAAAAATTGAGAAGCACATTGACGGGCGTGGCGCCGTTGCCAACGGCGGCGGCCGTGGCCATTTCACCGGCATCGTCCCAATCGCTGTCGCCGTTGAAATCGATCCAGCCATTCAGGGTGAATGGCATGCCGGCGGGAGCAACCACTGGAATGGTCAGGGAGACCGGTTGTCCGACGGTCAGGGAGATGGTGCCCGTCAGGCCGTCCTCGTCATCGCCGTCCGCATCGAGATCGTCGCCGTCTGCATTCGGAGTGGGTTGTCCATCGCCTTCATGATCGATCAACGCACCGATATGAAAATCGGGACTGATCACATGCATGGCGCCCAGCGAGAGCGCCAGGGTTGGATAATCTCCCGGGATCTGCGGGTTGTCAGGTGCGTCGCCATAATCGAAAGAGAGGCAAACGGTTTGAATCTCGACGCGATAATCGACGCGGCTGTTGGGGCCGACGATGAAATGAAAATTAATGCGTTCACACGGCGGCTGCGGCGTGATGCTGCTGTAGGAAAATTCGTTGCCATTTTGAAAACCATTCAAAGGCGTCATGGGGCCTCGATTGCCGAGAAAGCCGCTGCCGACACCGGCAGTCGGATAGGGATCGAGTGGAGAGGCCGGGCATCCGGCAGCATCCAACGGCCACCAGATGGGCACACCGGTATCGCTCATGTTGAACTCGCCGGTGCCGGTGATGGTCCATTCGACCTGGGCCCAGATGTCCTTGGACAGATTCGGATCCTGCAAATTGGGGACATCTATGACCACCGTGACCAGCTGCGCCTGATGCGCTTCGCCTGGCGCGAAGATGGTGTTATTAAATGCGGATCCCGCGTCGACCACGCGATGGTAATTGCTGATGCCAGTGGGATTGTTCCACCACCACGGCGTATTGGCGGCGAAGGATATATTCACCGCAACCAGAATCATGAAGATTAGCGCCAGCCAGAGGCTGCGACGGTTCACATTTCTGTTCATGGATTACCTCTCGATCGTTAGATTGTTTATCGTTTTCATACTATTTCTTTTACACTCATCTGTCAAATCTATGTGGCATACACGACACGTTACAGTATATGTTTGGGGCAAGTACGCCATGCCCGGTTTGCAATTACTTGGATCGGTGGGTTTTTAATGTTATAACCTTATTAAAAACATGGTCCATTTTTTACCTGTGCCGTATGAGATACATTCTGACAGAAGCTTTTTCAAAAAGCGTACCAAAAACCTGTTTTCGCAAAAATCATTTCATTGCTGCTGTAATGAGAGGTTGCTTTTTTCCTCGCTGTTTGGTAAATTGCACGGCAGACGAAAAATGGTTTAATGCGAGATGAAGATGAACGATGGATTATCTCCCACTGTAAGGATAGGCCGCGACGAAAAAAGCGACCTGATCGTTGAATTGACGCCGCTTGATACAGGCGGTATCGAGTTGCACTTGACCAGCACGGTCCAGGCGCTGTTTGGCAAATTGATCATTCAGACGGTGAGGGGCGCGTTGGCCAGTCTGGGGGTTGTAAATGCCAGGGTGGTGGTCAGCGATAAAGGTGCATTGGATTGGGTTATTCGCGCCAGGCTGGAGGGGGCCGCCCGGATGGCGTGCGGGGTTTCATCCTGGGAAATGCCGGTCCCGGGCAGGGTTGAGAAGGTTCGTGACCGCCTGCGCCGCACCCGTCTCTATCTGCCGGGGAATAATCCGGATTTGATGCTCAATGCCAGTCTGTTTGGCGCGGATTGCCTGATCCTGGATTTGGAGGATTCAGTGGCACCGCCGGATAAGTATGCCGCGCGCCTGCTGGTGAAACATGCATTGGCTACGCTGGATTTTGGCGCCTCCGAACGCATCGTGCGCATCAATCCCATGTCCACGCCTTTTGGCGCCGCTGATCTCGAAGAAATCGTGCCCGCAGCGCCGGATACCCTGCTCATCCCCAAGTGTGAAACCGCCCGGGATGTCGTGGCTGTCGAAGAGGTCGTCGCGGCCCTGGAGAAGAAATTCGGCATCCAGCAGCCGCTGCTGTTCATGCCGCTCATCGAATCCGCCAAAGGCGTTATGCACGCCCTGGAAGTGGCCACTGCCAGTCCGCGTACTATTGCGCTCTGCTTTGGCGCGGAGGACTTTACCGCTGATCTGGGCGTTGAGCGCACGGTGGATGGCCGGGAACATTTTGTCGCGCGCAGCTTGATCGTACTGGCGGCCAAAGCGGCTGGTATTCAGGCCATAGACACCGTATTTTCTGATGTGCAGGACATGGATGGACTGGTCGCCAGCGCCCGGGAGGCTATGGCCATGGGATTCGATGGTAAGGGCGTGATTCATCCGGCGCAGATCAAGCCGATTCATGCTGCTTTTAGTCCCACCCCTGAACAGATCGAGAAGGCGAAATTGATCGTTCAGGCCTTGCAAGATGCCAAGGCAAAGGGATCGGGCGTTGTTGCGCTGGGCACGAAAATGGTGGATGCTCCGGTTGTGGCTCGGGCGCAGAAGACGCTGGCCCGCGCCCGTGCCTATGGGATTTTACAGGAAGATGCAAACACTCTGGAATCATGAAAGAAGGATATCCTGGCATGAAATTTGTGAAGAATGCACTGGGCCGCATGGTGCCTGCAGAAATAGATGGCCGCGCGGTGCGTCCCTTTGCCGGCGCGCATGCTGATTTGGGCGGCGGCAAACGCTACGGCGGTATGATCCCGGCCGCCGCGAAATATCAAAACAAACTGATTAAAGACATAGATGCTGCCATCGATGCCTGCGAGATTAAAGATGGCATGACCATCTCCTTTCACCATCATCTGCGCAACGGCGATTACCTGGTCAATCTGGTCATGGAAAAGCTGGCGCAGCGCGGGCTCAGGGATTTGGTGCTGGCGCCGTCCGCCCTCTTTCCGACCCATGGGAAGCTGGTCGAGATGATAGAATCCGGCGTGATTTCGCATATTGAGGGCTCCATGAATGGGCCCATCGGCAAGGCTTGTTCATTGGGCAAAATGAAAAAGGCCGCTGTTTTGCGTTCGCACGGTGGCCGCTACCGTGCCATTCAGGATGGCGATCTCCACATCGATGTTGCCTTCATCGGCGCGCCCAGCGCCGACAGCCATGGCAATGCCAATGGTCTGCAGGGCAAGTCCGCCTGCGGTCCGCTGGGATTTGCGCTGGCGGATTCCTTGTTTGCCGACAAGGTGGTGGTGGTGACGGATCATCTGGTCCCGTTCCCCTGCTATCCCTGGAGCATCGAGGGCGGCAATGTGGATTTTGTGGTTGTGGTCGATTCCATCGGCGATCCCGCCCAGATTGTATCCGGCACCACGCAAATCACCCGCAGTCCCACCCGTTTGCTCATCGCAGAGTACGCCGCCCGGTTTGTCAAGGAGGCGGGTATCATGACGGAAGCCAATTTTTCTTTTCAGGCGGGTGCAGGCGGGGTTTCCCTCGCTTTTGTCAAGTACATGGGCGACCTGATGCGCCAGGCCGGGGTTGTGGCCGATTTTGTCCGCGGTGGTTCCACCCGCTATATGGTGGAGATGCTGGAACAGGGCTTGACGCGGTATATTCTGGATGGGCAGAGTTTCGATCTCGACGGCGTGCGCTCGCTGCGCGATAATCCCTGCCACATCGAAACCAATCCTTTTGTCTCTTATGATTATCATACCAAGGGGTGTTTTGCCCAGATTCTCAAAGTCTCTGTGTTAGGGGCGACGGAGATCGATCTGGATTACAATGTCAACGTCAACACCCATTCCGATGGCTGGCTTTTGCACGGGATCGGCGGGTTCACCGATGCGGCGGACGCCCACTGTACGATGATTACGGCGCCGCTGGTGCGCAGCCGCCTGCCCATTGTGGTCGATCAGGTCACCACGGTGACGGCGCCCGGCGAAATGATCGACGTGGTGGTGACCGAATATGGCGTGGCGGTCAATCCGCGCCGTCAGGATTTGCTCGACCGGCTGCGCGGATCGTCGCTGCCCCTGCGGCGTATTGAGGAGCTGCGCCAGATCGCTTTGCGCATGACCGGAGAACCGGAGAAGCCGCAATTTGCAGAACGCGTGGTGGCGGTGGTCGAATTTCGGGATGGAACCATCATCGACACGGTGCGTGAGTTGATTCCGCAGGCGTAACAGGCGGTACAGATATATTTTTGTTTGACTTTTTGCAGGAAAAAGGGTATATTTCCAAGATATATTCTCAAAATCCACCATTTCAGGAGGCTTTTCATTCATGCAACGGAAACTCATCTTTAAAGTACTTTTTATTTTAATTCTACTCGTCGCAGCTCTTGTCTCACTGATGCCGACGTTTCAATTGGGTGGGCTGCAAAACGATGAAGCGAGCCTCATCACCCGGCTCAGCACCCTCAGTGGACTGACGCGAACCGAAGTAGAAGTCGGATTGACCAGCGGCGAGTTGGAAGGCCTGGTTCATCGCAGACATACGGGTGAGGGCAAGGAAGAGGCCCTTAAAATCGCTGATGATCTCATCAAACTCAATACCCGCCTTGATGATGTGCAGGGTAAGGCGATCCGCCGCGGTTTGGATTTGCAGGGCGGCACCTATCTCATCTATGAGATCGATCTGAAAAAATTTCTCGATGATGCTGCAAAGAATAAAGACACGCGGCTGGAAGACATTCTCAACGCCACCCAGCGCGATTATGAAAGTGAAGGCATAGACTTTTTCGATGCTTTGCAAAGCAACTTTGCCAGCCGCGACGTGAAATTCAACCGTTATTATGGACGCCGCGGTCAGGCGGACGATGAAATCCTGACGGATTTGAAAAAGCAAGCCGAAGATGCCTTGAACCGAACTCTGGAAGTCTTGCGCAACCGCGTCGATCAATTCGGCGTTTCCGAACCCACGATCCAGCCGCAGGGCAATAGCCGCATCATCGTGGAACTACCCGGCATTCAGAATATTCAACGCGCAAAAAATGTCATCGGCACCACCGCCTTGCTGGAGTTCAAACTGGTCAAGGATTCGGAAATTGTCTGGTCCGTATTGAACGATATCGATAAAGCACTGCGCATCAAACGTCAGGGATCGGCGGTTCTTGGTGAGGTCAGCAGTGATACCTCTTCAATCGTCACGGGCGACAAGGCGCAGGATCAGCAGTTGAGTCTGAATGAACTCTTTGGCGATCAAACCACAACCACTGCGGGCGAAGACACCTCTATTCTGGTCGATCAGCAGACTTTTCAGGAAAAACCCTTTACTTCGTTGCTGCGCGGTTTGCCGGGCCGTTATGCGGATGTCGTATCCGTACCCGTACAGAATGTCCGCGCGGTCCAGCGCGCGTTGCAGATGCCCGAAGTTCAGGATGTCATACCTTCCGATGTCCAGTTTCTGTGGGCCACCAAGCCCGTCGTCATGGGAGAGCAGTCATTTCAGCGTCTCTATCTGGTTAAAAAAGAGGCTGAACTGCTCGGCGCCATGCTCAGCAACGCGGATGTCCAGATTGATGGCGGTTCCACCAGTTTGCGCGCCGGCCAGGCCGAAGTCCATATGGAACTCAATCCCGAAGGCACCAAGATCTTTGCCAAGGTGACAGGGATGAATGTCGGCAAACAGCTCGCCATCGTTCTCGATGGACGTGTGGCTTCCGCGCCGAACATCAAAGAAAAGATCCCTTCCGGCAGCGCGCGCATCGACGGCATGGGCACCATGGAGGAGGCCAAGGATTTGGCATTGGTCCTGCGCGCCGGCGCCTTGCCGGCTCCGGTCAAGGTATTGGCCGAAGATACCGTGGGACCCTCCCTCGGACAGGACTCGATTCAGAAGGGTCAAACTTCCGCACTCATCGGCTTGGTGCTGGTGATGATCTTTGTGATCATATACTATCGTTTGGTCGGTATGGTCGCCGATTTTGCGCTCATTCTGAACGGCCTCTTTGTCATGGCCATCATGGCTGGTTTTGGCTTTACGCTGACCCTGCCCGGCATCGCGGGATTCATCCTCTCCGTGGCCATGGCCATCGACTCGAACGTTCTGATCAATGAGCGTATTCGCGAAGAATTGCGCAATGGCAAGACCATACGCGCCGCCATCGAGCAAGGCTACAGCCGCGCCTTGATTACGATTCTCGATTCCAACCTGACGACAATCATCACCGGCGCTGTGTTGTACAGCTTTGGCACCGGCTCGGTGCGCGGATTCGCCGTGACGTTGTCTATCGGTATTCTGGTGAGTATGTTCACCGCTATTTATGTGACGCGGTTGGTGCTTGATATCGCGACCACCCAGTTCAACGTCAAAAAACTGAGCATTTAATAGGCCATTCGCGCCTTTTTTAGGAGATAGACAGAGTATGGAATTTTTCCGGCAAACCAATTTTGACTTTATCGGCATGCGCAAATTTACCTATGCGTTTTCCATTATTTCTTTGTTGTTGGCCATTGTCTTTTTGATCATCAATGGCGGACCGAACTACGGCGTCGACTTTACCGGCGGCACATCGATCCATGTGAGATTCAACGCACCCACTGATCCCGGGCAAATCCGTTCTGCCATCAGCGCGGCGGGTTATGGTGATGCAGAAATCAAAAATCTTGGCAACAAAAGTGAAAATATGTTTCTGATTCGCGTGGGACTGAGCGGCAGTGATGTTCAGGCTGGCGATATCATTCAGCGCGAATTGAACAGCAAACTCGCGGACCACCCCCATGAGATTCTCAGCGTCACGCAAATCGGGCCCAAAATCGGCGGCGAACTGCGCACCTCGGCCATGTACGCCGTTGTGGTCGGCCTCCTCGGCATGTTGATCTATATCAGCTGGCGTTTCGAATTCAAATTCGCGGTCGGTGCAGTGGTTTCCCTGTTTCATGATGTGATTTTCGTCTTGGGCATTTATACCATACTGGGCATGGAAATGTCGCTGACCGCTTTGGCCGCCTTCCTCACCATCGTCGGTTATTCCATCAACGACACGATCGTGGTCTATGACCGGATTCGAGAAAATGTCAAATTGCTGCGCCGCGAGCCGTTGGACAAGATCATGAACATCAGCGTCAATCAGACCCTCAGCCGCACGCTGTTGACGGGTGTGTCGACACTGGTTGTTCTGGCAGTATTGTTCTTCAAGGGCGGCGAAGTCATCCATGGATTCGCTTTTGCACTGTTCATCGGTACGGTCATCGGCACTTATTCCTCGGTCTATGTAGCCAGCGTGCTGGCTCTGGATTGGGATAAGTATCTGGAAGTACGCAAGCAGAAAAAGACCGCAGCGAGAATGGCACGCTAATCAGCGTATCTTTTTTGCTCAAAAAGGAGACCTGTATGGAGATTCTGCAAAAGACACAGGCGCCGGTTACGATTCTGGCCCTGACAGGTAACATTGTCGGCGCTTCCGAATCCAGTATACTCATCGATAAATTGCATGAGCTGCTGGAAAAGGGCGAGAATAAAGTCGTCATAGATCTCACGCAGGTTAGTTGGATGAACAGTTCCGGATTGGGTACGCTGATCAGCGGCCTGAATACCATGCGTCAGGCAGGCGGCAATCTCAAGCTCTGTGGCATGTCGCAAAAGATAAAAAATCTGCTGACTATAACCAAACTGGTAACTGTATTTGAATCGTTTGCCACCGAGGAAGAGGCGGTAGCGAGTTATCATACCTGAAATCACGCGATTCTAATTTTCATATTTGGTAAAACTCCGAATTCGCTCTGGTTCGGAGTTTTTTACTTGTATAAGGACGCTTATGTCGGTTACCATTATTGTCGGTGCTCAATGGGGAGATGAGGGAAAAGGGAAAATCGTCGATCTCCTGAGTGCAAAAGCCAATCTGGTCGCGCGTTACCAGGGTGGTCCCAATGCAGGTCACACGGTTGTTGTGGATGAGGAGGAGATTGTCCTGCATCAAATACCATCAGGCATCCTGCACCCGCATACGCGCTGCATCATCGGCAATGGGGTGGTCATCGATCCGGTGATTTTGATGGAAGAGGTGGCCTTTGTTGAGTCCAAAGGCATTCAGGTTGAAGGCCGCTTGTTCATCAGCCACCGCGCTCATCTGATCATGCCCTATCATAAAAAACTCGACATCGCCCGGGAACATGCCCAGGGCGCGGCGA
>CAUJEL010000107.1 GCA_963169875.1 Candidatus Zhuqueibacterota bacterium | reverse complement strand
AGATGAGCAGCGAAAAGGCATCCCAAGAGGAACTGCAGCTGGCCAGGGAGAGCTGGCTCAATTCCTATGTTTTCAATTTCGACAGCAAGGATAAAACCCTGAGGCGGGCGGCTGTGTATGCCTATTATGGCTATCCGCTGGATTATCTACAAAAACTGCGTCAACAGATCGAGTCGGTCACTGTCGATGATGTGCTGCGGGTGGCGCAAAAATATCTGCGGCCGGATGACGTGCAGATCCTGGTGGTCGGCAATCCCGCCGAGTTCGGTGAACCGCTGACCGCGCTGGGGCCGGTGAACGAAATCGACATCACCATCCCGACGACGGAAGTGGCTGTTCCCGAGGCGACCGCGGAAGCGGCCGAAAAGGGAAAAGCAGCTCTGCTGGCCATGGCCGCCGCCATGGGCGGCGTGGAAAACGTGCAAGCCGTGCAGACCATGCAGGCCTCCCTCAAGCTCATCCAGGTGACCCCCATGGGGGAAATGCCCATGGAGGCGGAGGTGATCATCGCCTATCCGGACAAGACCTGCAGCAAGCTCAAGCTGCCCCAGGGCGAAATCAGCATGATACTCAACGGCAGCAGCGCCAGGGTCAGCTCGCCGCAGGGTTCCATGCCGGCGCCGGATGCCATCAAAAGAAACATGATGGAAAATCTTTTCCGCGACCCCATCGCCGTGGTCAAGAACCTCGATGCGCTAACGGTGCAGTATGTGGGTGAAAAGCTCTATCTCGAAAAGCCGGCGCTGGAATTGATCGTTTCGCAAGAAAAGATGAGCTTTCACCTCTATCTGGACAAGGCCACGCAGCTGCCGCTGGGCATCACCTATGTGACGGCCGGGCCGCAGGGTCCCACGGAATCGGAAGAGCGCTATGAAGATTATCGTGAGGTGGGCGGAATCATGATGGCGTTCAAGACCCTGGGATTTGAAAAATCGGACAAGACCTCGGAGACCACTGTCCTCAACGCGGTGATCAACGGACCGGTGGATGAGACGATTTGGGAATAGACTCAGCGACTCTGCGGAAGAAACAGGAAAGAGACCTTTGGGGCCACGCGGCACGGCACAAACATCAAATGGTCCCGCGCAGCGTAAAAGGTCTTTACAAGACGACATTTTAGGGACTTGCTCCCCTTTCTGTCTTGCTGCAAGCATCTTTTGGGTCCTGCGGCAGGATACAGAATGAACCGGTTTTTGCTCAGCGTCTCTGCGACTCTGCGGAAGAAACAGGAAAGAGACCTTTGGGGCCACGCGGCACGGCACAAACATCAAATGGTCCCGTGAAGCGTAAAAGGTCTTTACAAGACGACATTTTCAATACTTGTCCCCCTTTCTGTCTTGCTGCAAGCATCTTTTGGATCCTGCGGCACCATCCAACAAGCGGGGCAACACGCCCCGCATGATAATACCGTCCGGGGAAGCGTCTCCACGGACGATTGTACGCCGCGGGCTGCGCCACCACATTGGCACGCGCCATGAATGCCACCATTTTGCGCTTGCTTTTGGGCGGCCAATGCTGTAATATTATCACGCGCATTAATCTTGTACAGGAGGCTCTAACGATATGTCAAAATCATATGAAATGACGCGGCGCGAATTCGCCAAAACCTCCGCCATCGGCCTGGCGGGTTTGGCCATGGCGCGCGGCAGCTGGGCCAAACCGCAAATACAGACGAAAAAACGCTATGCCATCGTCGGCGTCGGCGGCCGCTCGCGCATGTACCAGAACGCCATTCACAAAAAATATGCCGAGCAGGCCGAGCTCGTGGGCATCTGTGATACCAACGAAGGCCGTCTGCGCCTGTCGCAGGAGATCGCCCAAAAAGCAGGTCAACCGGTTCCGCAAAAATATCCGGCGGCCGATTTTGACCGCATGATCCTGGAGACCAAAGCGGACACCGTCATCGTCACCACCGTGGATGGCTTTCATCACCACTACATCATCCGCGCCCTGGAATTGGGCTGCGATGTGATCACTGAAAAACCCATGACCATCGATGCGAAAAAATGCCAGCAAATCATCGATGCCCAGCGGAAAACCGGAGGCCGCATGCGCGTGGCCTTTAACTATCGTTACTCCCCGCCGCGCACGCAGATCAAGGATCTGCTCATGGCCGGCACCATCGGCGACATCCTCTCGGTGGACTTTCACTGGATGCTCAACACCCATCACGGCGCCGACTATTTCCGCCGCTGGCACAGCCAGAAAAAATTCTCCGGCGGACTGATGGTGCACAAAGCCACCCACCACTTTGATCTCGTCAACTGGTGGCTATCGGCTGTGCCGGTTTCGGTCATGGCCAGCGGCAAACGCGATTTCTACACGCCAGCCATGGCCAAACGCCTCGGCCTGCAAAGCCATCATGAGCGCTGCCACACCTGCCCGGAAAAAGAACGATGCGGATTCGAACTCAGCCTGATGAAAAATCCCTCGCTCAAGGAGCTCTATCTCGACAATGAGCAGTACGATGGCTACTATCGCGACCGCTGCGTCTTCCGGCCGGACATCGACATCGAGGACACCATGAACGTCCTGGTGACCTATGATAACCAGGCCACCATGTCCTATTCTGTCAACGCCTTCAACGCCTGGGAAGGCTATTATATCGTCTTCAACGGCACCCGGGGAAGACTGGAACATAAATCCGAGGAAAAAGTCTATCTTTTCGGCGATGGGTCGACACCGGGCGCTGTCAAGCCCGAGGGCACCTGGACGCGTATCTTTCCGCTGCGCGAGCCCGCCTACGAGGTGGAAGTATGGACCGGCAGCGGCGGCCATGGCGGCGGTGATAACGTCATGCTGGATGATATCTTTCTCGCCAATACACCTGCTGATAAATATCTGCGCGCTTCGGATCAGCGCGGCGGCGCCTATTCCATCCTCACCGGCATCGCAGCCAATATCTGCTTCAAAACCGGCAAACAGGTGGAGGTGCAAAAGCTGGTGAAAAACATCGGTTATCCGCTTTATCCATCCATGCCGACGCACGCGGATCCGCTGCCCATGCCGCAAAAGCAAGTTTGATTTTTCGATTCATCAAGGAGATTTCATGGCCAACGAACCCAACAAAGTCATTTACTCCATGATCGGCGTGAGTAAATTCTATCAACAGAAAGCCGTTCTCAAAGATATCTATCTCTCCTATTTTTATGGCGCCAAGATCGGCGTCCTCGGCTTGAACGGCTCCGGCAAAAGCTCGCTGCTGAAAATACTCGCCGGCACCGACAGGGAATTCAACGGCGAAACCGTCCTCTCCCCCGGCTTCACAGTCGGACTCCTCGAACAGGAGCCGCTGCTGGACAGCGACAAAACCGTGAAAGAGGTCGTCCAGGAGGGTGTACAGGAGATCGTCGATGTGGTTAACGAATACGAACGCATCAACGCGCGCTTTGCCGAGCCGCTGAGCGAAGAGGAGATGAATGAACTCCTGGAGCAGCAGGGCGCCGTGCAGGAAAAGATGGACCACCTCGACGCCTGGGATCTGGATTCGCGGCTCGAACTGGCCATGGATGTGCTCAACTGCCCGCCCGGCGACATGCCGGTGAAGGTGATCTCGGGCGGCGAACGCCGCCGCGTCGCCCTGTGCCGCCTGCTGCTGCGCCGTCCCGATATTCTCCTGCTGGATGAGCCCACCAACCACCTCGATGCCGAGACCATCCTCTGGCTCGAGGCGGAATTGGCGCGCTACGCCGGCACGGTCATCGCTGTCACCCACGACCGCTATTTTCTCGATAATGTGGCCGGTTGGATACTGGAGCTGGATCGCGGCCAGGGCATCCCCTGGAAAGGCAACTATTCCTCCTGGCTGGAGCAGAAACAGCAGCGTCTGCTGCTGGAGGAGAAAAAAGAATCGGAGCGGCAAAAGACGCTGCAGCGCGAGCTGGAGTGGATCCACATGACGCCACGGGCGCGCCAGGCCAAATCCAAGGCGCGCATCAACGCTTACGAGCAGCTGCTGCAGCAGGAGACTGAACAGCGCCAGAAGGAGCTGGAGATATACATCCCGCCCGGCCCCCGTCTCGGCAAGGTGGTCATCGAAGCAGAGAACCTGACCAAGGCCTACGGAGAAAAAGTGTTATTCGAGAACCTCACCTTCAGTCTGCCGCCGGGCGGCATCGTCGGCGTCATCGGGCCGAACGGCGCCGGCAAGACCACGCTGTTCCGCATGATCGTCGGCCAGGAAAAACCGGACAGTGGCGCCATCAAGATCGGTGAGACCGTCAAATTGGCGTATGTGGATCAGAGCCGGGAAGCCCTGGATCCGCAAAAGACCGTTTGGGAGATGATCAGCGGCGGTGAAGAGCGCCTCATAATGGGCGATCGCGAGATCAATTCACGCGCTTATGTCGGACAGTTCAACATCCTCGGCACCGATCAGCAGAAAAAAGTCGGGATGCTCTCAGGCGGCGAACGCAATCGCGTCCACCTGGCCATCGCCCTGAAACAGTGCGCCAATGTCATCCTGCTGGATGAGCCCACCAATGATCTGGACGTCAACACCATGCGCGCCCTGGAAGAGGGGCTGATGAACTTTGCCGGCTGCGCCGTGGTCATCAGCCACGACCGCTGGTTCCTGGACCGCATCTGCACGCATATTCTGGCGTTCGAAGGCGACAGTCAGGTGGTGTGGTTCGAGGGTAATTTTTCCGATTATCAGGAGAGCCGGCGCCAGCGCCTCGGCAAGGACGCCGATGTGCCGCACCGGGTGAAATACAAAAAACTGACGCGGTGATCGGCTCGCATGCGCGATATGGGCAATGGATGGCATACTTACCAAGCTGCCATTTGTGATAAAGCCCTTCGGAATGAAGTGGGGACAAGCCTTGATCAGCCGGGGGGCTCATCCAGGCCCCCTGTTTCTCTGTGTCGCCCAGCCTCGGTAGTGCGAAAGATAGCCGCTGCGGCGCAGAGAATCGCACATTGCCACAAGACCGGGGAGAAAGCGTGTACGATCAAAATGACTGATTCAACAGCTCCAAGGGGGGAAGAAGCGTACTTTGTTCAAAGCTGCCCAAACAGAGCCCATGCCGGGGCAATCCTTTCACCCCTCTTTGAAAAACCGCTCGATTTTTTCCTCGCCGCAGGATTTGGCTTCCTTCAGCGTGCCGTCAAATAAAACCACCCCTTCATCCAGAAATATGCAGCGGTCGGCGATGCGCTCGATGCTCGGCACCACGTGGGTGACGATCACCATGCTCATCCCCAGTTCATCCCGCAGCCGCAGGAGCAGATAATCGAGCGCCGCGGTCATGATGGGATCCAAACCGGCGGAAGGCTCATCGCAAAACAGCAGCGGGGGGTCCAGGATGATCGACCGCGCCAGTGCCGCGCGCTTGCGCATGCCGCCGGATAATTCCGCGGGCAGTTTTTTTTGCGCATTGTCCAGTTCCACCAATCGCAGTTTGCCGCGCACCAGCCGTTCGATCACTTCCGGCGGCAGATCCGTATGCTGTTCGAGAGGGATGGCGATATTTTCAGCGACGCTGATGGAATTGAGCAGCGCGCCGCCCTGGAACAGCACCCCAACCCGCCGCAGCAAGGCATCGAACTCCGGCTCATCCATGGAGGTGATCTCTTCCCCGAATAATTCAATAGTTCCGGAGCGGGGCAGGTAGAGGCGGATGAGATGCTTCAGCAGGGTGGTTTTGCCGCAGCCGGAGGCGCCGAGAATAACGGTGATGTCACCCTCATAGGCCGTGAACGAGACGTTGTGCAGCACCTGGTCATTTTCATAGGCAGCGCAAAGCTGGTTCACCTTGACAATCGCGGGCGCCATGTTCAATACTCCAAGCCTTGTCCAAAGTAAAAAATCAAGCCGAGAATGCTGTCGGCCAAAATAACCCAAAATATGGATGCCACCACCGCCGCGGTGGTGACGCGGCCGACGCCTTCGGACCCGCCTTTGACGCTGAGTCCATAATACGCACCCACCAGCACAATAATCCACGCGAATATCAGGCTCTTGACCAGACCTGTGACAATATCCCGAAAAAACAGCACCGTCAGCACTTCCTGATAAAAGGGCTTGATGCCAATGCCGAGATAGACAAAGCCAATGACCATGGCGCCGAAGATACCGATGACCACGGAGATAATGGTCAGCAGCGGCATGGTGATGGAAATGGCATAGATTTTCGGAACCAGAACGTACCGCGTCGGATGCAGCGCCATGGAGCGCAGCGCATCGGTCTCTTCCGTGACCACCATGGTGGCCAGTTCCGCGGCGATGGCCGAACCGCTGCGGCCGGCAAACATGATGGCGGTGATCAGGGGTCCCATCTCCCGCGTCATCGAGATGGCGATGAGATCCGCCACATAGATGGCGGCGCCGAATTGGCGCAGCTGCGCGGCGGATTGCAGGGCGAGAATGAAACCGATCAGGAAAGAGATGAGCGCGATGATGGGGAGCGCATTGACGCCGATGAGGACGGCCTGATTGATGAACTCGCCCTTGCGGATGCCGCGGCGGTTAAACAGACCCACCATGGAAAAATAGGCTGCATCCGCAATCAGGTAGAGGAATACTTTTACGCTCTCCCAGACGTTGACCATGCCGTTGCCAAGGCGGTAAAAAAATCCGCCCGCATCCACCTGGGTGTCCGTGGAGGCAGCTTCGGTGGAAAAAAGCTTGAACGCTTCCCGCAGCTGATCCGGACTATGTTGCAGCAGAATGGTGCGATTGTTTAGCCGGCCCCACTCGATCAGCTCGTTGAGAACGGCGACGCCGGCGCTGTCGATGCGCCGCAACTGCGCCAGATCGATCTCTACCTCCGGCCCCGGCAAAGAGGCTGCGCGGCTCTTGAGTTCGGCCAGAGCTTCACGAGCCTGGGCCATCCCCATCTCGCCTTCAAGAATGATCCGTTGATCCTGATCGGTTATGCGCAGCATAGATTATTCCGGCGGATATTGATAATAGTCCGCAACTCTGAATACAAATTCCTCGGCCTCGTTAAAGATAATTTTGCCGATGGCCTGGGCAAACGCATTCATATTTTTGGCTTTTTTCAGCTCATATCTGCGGTCGAACGCGTAGGAGAGCATCTCCGTGTTCCCGGGACGATAGACCATATGAAAACAACCCGCCACATGCGCGTATTCGCTTTTTTTCGTGCGAATGCGTTCCAGGCTGGTGATCTCGGTCTTGATGAGGATATCAGTGGTGTCGGAGATCGTCCGCGAACAGGTTCTAAAGATGCCGGATTGAACAAAGGTGAAAAAAATCAGATCTGTCGCCATGGCTTCCGGCTTGTCGGCCCAGTAATGGTAAAAGTAATAGACCAGTTCATTGCTCTGACTGCGCAGCGCGATGCGGGCATCCTCATAGGGTTCGCTTATTTTGACCGGCGTGAAACCGGCATTGATGAGGAAGGGTTGCGGCACATCCAGCAAGTCGACATCCACCAGGGCATCTGTCTCCAGGGTGTAGTATTTGCGCACCAGCGTGCTGCGGCTGCCGCATTGGGAGAGCAGCACGACGCCCAGGGTCAGGGCGGTAATCTGTAACCATTTCATCTTATTTCTCCAACCGGTAATCCGGTGCATCTTTGGGTTTTCCGCCACGCACAAGAATGGAGGGATCTTCGCTGATCAGCCGGGAGAACTGATTCAGGTTATCGATGGCTTCGCGGGCCGACGTGATTGTTTCCACCACATCTTCGTAATTTCTGGCAAAATTTTTATCCACTTGCGCGAGCATGTTGTTGGTGCGATCGAGGGTCTGATTCAGTTGCACAATCAGTTGCACCAGGTCCGCTTCCTTGAGGTTCTTTGAAAACTGCGCCAAATTGCCCATCATCTGGCGCAGGGAATCGGAGCGGGAAAGGGCGCGTACATTGCCCATGGTGCGGCGCGCCAGCACGGCCGTTTCCTTGAGATCACCGGTGATGGCTTCGGCATTGGCCAGCGTCGCGGTCAGAACGGCGTTATTCTTGTTCAAGATATCATGAAGTTCGGCAAGGGTACGGTTGGTGTTTTCCACCAGGGTGATCATTTTTTCGCGGTTGCTGGCATCGGTCAGAACCGCGATATTGTTGAGCACGCGTTCCGCTTTGTCGGCGATGACCTCCGCCTTGCCGGTGATTTCATCCGTGATGGAGCGGCCCGGCTGGATGAATCCGCCCGGCACGAGAAATTTGCTTTCGTTGCTGCCGCTGCGCAGTTCGATCACCTTGAGGCCGGTTATGCCGAGAAAATTGATCTCCGCCTGGGTGTCCTCCTTGATGGGCGTCCCCTGGTCCAGACTGACCTCAACGATCACACGCTGGATATCTTCAGGGTCGATGAAAATACGACTGACAAAACCGACATTCAAGCCGTGATATTTTACGTACCCGCCTTCCAGCAGACCGGTCACCGAGACATCGCGGAAGCCGATGAAATAGGTCTCGCGCTGCTCAAAATAACGCGGCACCAGCACGACGGCCATGGTGGCCAATAATACGAGCACGGCGACCGTTAAAAAAATGCCCAATCTTATTTTTTGAGATTTCGTCACCATGATGCGAAGCATCCTTTATATAATGATCAAGCGCGCCGTCGTTTCGATCGATGTACGGCACAGGCCTAATAATTAAGAATACAATGATTTTTCTTTTTATGCAAGGTTAAAATGAATGATTAAGCACACTCCGCCCGGAAAAAGGACTGGTGCATGTGAGCAGAAAAGCTTAAATTGAGGTGCCAATTGGAGAAGTAAAAGTGACGCAAGAATCGACCCTCATCATCGCTGTTCTGATCATCACCCTGATCGGCGTGGCCCTCGGCCGCCTGCCGAGACTGCGCATGAACCGCGCCACCATCGCTTTGACGGGCGCAACGTTTCTCATCCTCCTCGGCGCCATGACCCTGCGTCAGGCTTATGCCGTTCTCGACCTCGATACCCTGCTGCTACTGTTGGCGATGATGATCATCAATGTCAATCTCAGCCTGGCCGGATTCTTCCGCCTCATCGGCGGCTGGGTGGTGCAAAGGGCGCGCAGTCCGCGCCAGCTCCTCGCCCTCATCATGGCGGCATCCGGTCTGCTCTCCGCGCTTTTTCTCAACGACACCATTGTGCTCATGTTCACGCCGCTGGTGCTCGAAATCGCTCTCATGCTGCACCGCAATCCCATACCCTATCTCATCGGCTTGGCAACAGCCGCCAATATCGGCTCCACCGCCACCATAACGGGCAATCCGCAGAACATGATCATCGGCATCGCTTCCGGACTCAAGTACGTGACCTTTGCCTACTATCTGGCGCCCATCGCCCTGTTTGGCTTGCTGGTGGGTTGGGGCGTCATCGTGCTGATCTACCGCGCCGAATTCGCCCGCTGTCATTGGCAGCATCCCCAACTGGAAATACAACAGTACCATAAACCCCTGTTGATAAAAGGCTGCATCGCGGTTGCCTTCATGCTGGTGAATTTGCTCAGCGGCATGCCGATCCCATTGGCTGCCCTGGCCGCAGCTGCCCTGCTGCTGGTGACCCGGCGGCTCAAGCCCGATCGCGTTTTCAAGGAGATGGACTGGTCGCTGTTGATATTTTTCGCGGGATTATTCGTGGTGACCGGCGCCATCGAACATGCGGGTCTGAGCGAACGGCTCTTTGAGATCGTGCAGCCCGTGGCCGGTCAGGGCATCGCAGCATTGACTCTTTCGTCCGCCCTGCTCAGCAACCTAGTCTCCAATGTCCCGGCCGTGCTGTTGTTCAAACCGGTCATCCCGCTGTTCAGCGATCCGAGGGCCTCCTGGTTGACGCTGGCCATGTCGTCCACACTGGCCGGCAATCTGACGCTGCTCGGCTCGGTGGCCAACTTGATCGTGGCGGAATCGGCGAAACGCCGTGGCGTGCATCTCGGGTTTGGCGAATATCTGAAAGCAGGGGTGCCGATAACCATTTTGACCCTGGTACTGGGGGTTCTGTGGCTGAATTTTATTTTTTAGCGTTGCAGCTAAAAAGTATAAATTCCAATTAGCGGGAATGAAATGAGGGCTTTTTTCTGTTATCATAAGAGCAGTACGAATTAGTAACCAACCATCATCAATCACGGAGGAAATGAGCATGGGTGTAATCGATTTTTTGAAAAACGTTGGCGCCAGCATTTTCGGCAAGGGGGAAGACGAAGCCACCTCCATCACAAACCTGCTCAATACCGAATTGCCCGGTCAAATAACCAATCTGCGCGTTGAATTCAAAGACGGTGTCGTTGATTTGTTTGGCCAGGCTGAGTCACAGGCCGTCAAGGAAAAAGCAGTGCTTCTGGCTGGTAACATCAAAGGTGTGGAAAAGGTCAATGATATCTACCTGACCGCGCCCGCCGCGCCACCAGCGGAAGAAACGGTCTATTATGAAGTAAAACCAGGCGATAGTCTCTCCAAAATTGCCAAACATTTCTATGGCAATGCGATGAAATATCCGGTCATATTTGAAGCGAATCGCGAAGTCATCAAAAATCCGGATTTGATTTATCCCGGACAAAAATTGCGCATCCCCAAAATTATTTAATTCCTGACGAACAAGCCTGGACTTGAACCCCGAGTTCAGGCTTTTTTTTTATTTCATACTCTGCAAACCAACCAGCGGTTTTCTATGAAAACAATCCATTTTTGCATGATCGCTCTGCTCTTGGGCAGTCTGGTTTTTACGGCTGCGGGCCAAAATCAGCACAGCCTGGCTGTTTTGCCTTTCATACGCATTGGGGTGGACTCGGCTACGGCATTAAGTGTCGAAACTTTACTGCGCTTGGAAATTGAGCAGGACCCATCGGAACGTCTTATTTCAGCAGCCTTGATTCATGAGACTCTGCAAGACACGGTCTGCGAGGAAGTTCCCTGCGCCATCGAGATCGGCCGGCGATTGGCTGCTGACCAGGTGCTGATCACGCGTCTGCTGCGTTTGGGCGAAAAAGTGGTTATTAACTTTCAACTTATCGACGTGGAAAAACAAACTGTTTTACTCAATGAAAAGACCACAGCTGCATTCGCGGAAGACTTGGACACCGTCGCCAGCCGCATGGCGAAAAGCATCGTGCAACGCATCTCCATTGCCAAGACCGTTGCGGTTGGAGCCATCACCGCGGAGGAGGCTAAAGATCCCTTGCGTCGCGGCGCACATAGCTTTGCGGCTTTTTCTTTCGGCTATCTCTATCCGAACCATGGTTACGATGAAGCGGATCGCTCCTTCTGCTTCGATTTCCGCACTGGCGCCGAATTTGCACGCTATGATATTGGCTTGCAGCTGGCATTGCGCAAAGGATTTGCCGTAAATCTGTTCTTCGATGCCTTGATGACAAAAACCGATTTATGCCCGTATTTTGGCGCTGGATTCGGATTTCACTGGGTGAGTCACAATCCCTCTTACTACATAGCGCCGCAGGATTGGGGGTACGATAGTGCGGAGGAAAAACGTGGCGATGGATTTGAGCTCATCGCCAATGCAGGTTTACGGTTATTGCATACCTACGACGTCCAATTTCTTCTCAATTTCGCCTACACCTTTACCTTCAATGATTACAAAGATGAAGCATTCCTTTTCACCATCGGCGTGGTGAAATAAATTTCCTGCAGGGTGGGCTGACGCCCACCTTACCATCGCGCCGAATAACCGCGCACATCCACATGAATAAAGGGCCCGTGTCGCTCATTTTCCCGGTAACGCGCCAGTCCGCCGATGAAGGGTTCAAACAGGGGTGATTTGGAGAGCAACTCAAAGAAAGCGAACAGCATGCCCGCATCCTGAAAATCCTGACGGCCATCGCCATTGAGATCATCCATGATATCGTCAGCCGGATTTTCATCGATGTAGATGTCCGCCGCGCCGCCGTAACAATGCTGACTGTGGGCACCATTGCCAATGGCGCGATTGTAAAAAGGCGTCCGATAACCGCTCATGATGGTAAAGGTATCGCAGCGGTGCCCCTTTTCATTGACTTTCCCGAGCAAAAATTCCAGTTTATACAACAGCCGTTCCTGCAACACCACGTATTTGGGAAATCCACCCGTTTGCTTGCATAAAAACTGCCCCAGTTCAAAATGCGGCGTCAGAAGAAGGTCCTGATTTTCCGCCGTCACTTCGATGAATCCCTGCGGCGGCCGGTACATGGCGAGATTGCGCCAGGCGACGGCCGGATATTCTCCGATGCGATAGCCATTGAGGTACGCACCCTGCATGTGGCTTTTCGGCACCATGACGACCACGCGCAGGTGCATGGTATCGGCGCCGGCGGCGATGATTTCTCCGCTGTAAATGCCCGTTTCTTTTGGCGCCTGATAAAGCCAGGTGTTGAGCTCCTGCGCTTGCAACGAACCCGATGGTATGCTAATCTGAAACCTGGTTGCTGATGTTGCACCTTCCAGACGCAAATGCAGTTGATCTTCCGGGAGGAGAAATATGGGAGTAATCCTGGTCTGGGTGCACAGATCTTTATAATGGAGTTTGAAGCTCGTCAGCGCGGGCTGATAGGCTGAGGCTGCAGGCAGTTCGAGCGCGCTCATCACCAGGAGCAGGACTGTCATCTTCAGGCAAGACTTCATAACTCATTCCTCAAGGTTGCTGATTGAACGCCAATGAGGTGGCCGCAGGCGTCTGGATGGGAAATTTTTCATCCCGTTCATAGATATCCGGGCGGAACTGCACGACCCCCGACTCGTCCACCCAGGCCGTCAGGTAGAGCAGCTGCACCAGAATGGGCCGTTTCAGAGGCAGAGTGGTCTCGACGTTGGTCGCGAGTATCTTCTGCAGGCGTTCGCGCGTCCACTGCGGATCGTTGAGCAGATAGAGCGCCAGATCCATGGGCTTTTCGATACGAATGCATCCCGAGCTGAAGGCGCGCTGGGCGCGGCTGAAGAGGCTGTGGGAGGGCGTATCGTGCAGATAGACATCGAATTGATTGGGAAACATGAATTTGATGCGGCCCAGGGCATTCTTCGGGCCCGCATCCTGCCTGAAGCGGTAAGGCATATGATTTTCAGACAATTTGTCCCACGCGATGGTCGCAGGATCGACTTCCGGGGCATTCTCACTCCAGCCCCTGAACACATGGATATTTTCGTTCTTGAGATACTCCGGATTCTTTTTTGCTTTGGGCACGATATCATTGAGCAGAATCGTCGTCGGGATATTCCAGAAGGGATTGAGCACCAGGTAGGTCATCCGGTCGCTGAAGACAGGCGTACGGCGATAGGTTTTTCCCACCACCACGCGCATGGCCAGAACCACGGTGTCGCTCTCCATCACATCCAGGGTATAGTCCGCGATATTGACGCGAATGTAACGTGCGCCGGGATTCCGGGGCAGCCACAGCCACCGTTCCATATTGATCATCAGTTGACGAATGCGTTCCTGCACCGGGATATTCAGTTCCGCCAGCGTGGCTTTGCCAACCTTGCCGTCGGGATCGAGTCCGTGGGAGAGCTGAAACCGCCGCACAGCGCGCGCGAGTTGATCGTCAAATGTACCCTCCACGACCGCCGGTTCGGGTGAGAGTTCGCCGGTCATGCGCAGACGCGCGCGCAGCGTCATGATGCGCTCATCCCACATGCCCTTTTCCAATTTTCGCCCCTCTGGCACCGCCGGCCAGCCACCCTGCCGCGCCAGGGTGCGATAGAGGGCGAGCGCCTCTTTCAGGCGCTGGTATCCGGGCTGCTGCGATGGTAAATCGCTAATGCGACTGCAAAGCAGATTCGATTTCGCCGCACCGAGCAAATTGGCGATCATATCGGCTTCGGTTTTCAACAGATACCACTCGGCATCGAGTTCATGCGGATTAAATCTTCCGGCGTGAAGATGACTGCCATATATCAGGAAGGCATCCGTGAGCAGAACATCCAGTTCCGCGAGCACATCCGGGTCGATGACCGTGGCGATGAGGCGCTTTTTCGCCCGGGACATCAGTAGCGTGAGTGATTGGGCATGATACGTCTCAGGATCCAATCCATATTCGGCGGCGTTCAGCACGGCGTTATAGAGGGTGTCAGCGCACGGCGCCAAACCGCGCGCATCGCTCCAAACCGGATCAAAGCCGTTACGCTGATAAAAGGGCATCAAATCCGGCGAGATCTGCAGGGTTCCCACAGAGGTGGCGAGTAGGTTGGATCGCGTGACGGTCATCAGGCGTTTTTGAATCAGCTGCGCCAGATGCAGCTGCACGGCGCCATTCTGGGCCGCAGCACAGACGGTTCCCAACAAGGTCACAACGATGATTGTCTTAACCGGTTTTGACAACAATTACCTCAGAGCCATATGGATGCCTGCAGTTCAGGAGCACACAAGAAATGTAGCGCATATCTGGAAGAGATGCAATATTTTTCTCTTGCGATTGGTGCCAGAGCCGCGTACATTTCTGGAAATAAGCAGAATTGAAAGTGTGTGGAGCGAGTAACATGATAGATTATATGGAGTTGGCCATCGCCGAGGCCAGAAAGGGCATGCGCGACAATGCCGGCGGGCCATTTGGCGCCGTCATCGTCCACAATGGTCAGGTCATCGCCACGGGACATAACCAGGTGATAAAGAGCAAAGACCCGACCGCCCACGCCGAGGTGGTGGCGATCCGCGCCGCTGCCGCCCATTTGGGGCGTTTCGATCTCAGCGATTGCGAGATTTATTCGACCTGCGAACCCTGTCCCATGTGCTTTGCCGCCATCCACTGGGCACGGCTGCATAAATTGCACTATGGCTGCACCCATGAGGATGCACGGGAGATCGGGTTCGATGATGCCTATATCTACGAAGTTATCCGGGGGCAAAGGGCGGACGACCGGCTCGCTGTCCATCTGGCGAACCGGGAATCCTGTCTGGAGCTGTTCACAGAATGGGTGAATAAGGAAGACAAAACCATGTATTAGCCGTGCAAAGGAAGAGAACAATGCCGTGTATTTTTTGTGAAATCATCGCTAGCCGCATGCCGGCTCATCGCGTTTATGAAGATGAACAGTGCCTGGCTTGCATGGACATCATGCCCATCACCTCAGGCCACGTCCTGGTCATTCCCAGGGAGCATGCCGCCAATATCTGGGAACTGTCAGCGCAGGCCAGCGCGGCCCTGATGCCGGCGGCGCAAAAGGTGGCCCTGGCCCTGCGTAAATCGGGATTGCCCTGCGAAGGCATCAACCTCTTCATGGCCAACAACGCCGTGGCGGGCCAGAGTGTGTTTCATGCGCACCTCCATGTGGTGCCGCGCGTGCACGGCGATGGCTTCGGACTGCGCTTTCCGCCGCATTACGGCCAATCGGTTCAAGATGAGATACTGCAACAGCAGGCCGAGCGCATCAAAGAAGCGCTCTGAAACGAAACCGCAAAAGGCTACCTGGAGAGCAAATTGCACGGCAAGATGGTTGAAAACGGCAAAAAGAGCCCGCCAGCCGCAACAAAAAGCTGACTGCGGGATCCATCTCACGGTTAAAGCAGTAGACCACGGGGAAAAGAGTTAGCAAACCGCAGCAAAAAGCGGTCTGCCCGAAAACCCCGCTGCAAGCCCATCGAACCCTCACCGCTCGCAAAAAGAACCCGCAGGCCGCAGAAAAAACCTCATAAAAAAAGCCCCTGACAAAAACGGCCAGGGGCTATCATTCAGCTCGAACGGAGATTAGTTGATTTCGATCTGTTTGGGTTTGAGTTCTTCCATCTTGGGCAGCGTCAGCGTCAACACGCCGTTGTTATAATCCGCCTTGATGGCATCGGTTTTGATGCGCTCGGACAGCGTGAACGTCCGCTGAAACATGCCGAACAGCCGTTCGGAACGATAATTGTTGCCCTCTTTCTCTTCGGTGACCTGCTTGCGCTCGCCGCGAATGGTGAGGATATTGTTTTCGACCTGGACTTTGATGTCCTTTTTGTCCACACCCGGCAAATCGGCTTCGACGATAAAGGCGTGTTCATTTTCGCGGATATCCACACGCGGCGCCCACACCACAGAGTCCTCTTCGAAGCGGTTCCAGAACGGCCAACCCGGGAAAGCATCCTCAGACCAGGGATTGCGGGTCAGACTGTCACGATCACGTTTTACCATCCACATAAATACCTCCTTTTATTGTTATTTTATCTATGCTATTTTTGAACTTCACTGCTAACCTATACAAACTGCGTGCCAAACTTTTTTCGGTCATTTTTATTGACATATATTTATGATATTATTTTAGTTAAACCATCTTTCACATTTAATCTCCGGCAAAAAATTAATTTGTCAGAGCGGCACATGTATTGTCAAATTGTCAGTATTAATCTGTCAGCTCTGTCATTTTGGCAATCCATAAAAAGTGCCGCGCGTGCATATACGCGAATAAAACATTTGAGTTATATGAGGAAAAAAGGTATATTAATCTGTTCCATTCATAAACCGCCAAGCGCGCCGAGCTCTTTTTATGATAATTATCGAAAATTTTTTGATCTGATTTTAATCACAGTCATCAAGTTGTTATCAATGCCATCTTTTTGTTTTT
>CAUJEL010000106.1 GCA_963169875.1 Candidatus Zhuqueibacterota bacterium | reverse complement strand
GGCCCATATCGCCTTTTTCCGCATAGCGGTATTGCGTCGCAGCGACGCGGTTAAAGATATTTTCCGCATAACCGGCGGCGATCATGGCCATGCGCGTCAGCATGCCGCAGTCGGTTGTTCTCTTGCCATCGCCGCCGAGCCGGTAGCGAATGCCCAGGTACTGGGCGGCGGAGTAGAGCAGGCGGCCAACCACTGTCGTGGGTTCGTGCAGGTCTTCTATTTTTCCGCCATCAAGAGCCAGGAGATAACCGGCGGTCTCCTTGTCGACGCAGGTGCCATCACCGCCCAGGTCATAGACCAGTTTGAACAGGGTCATTGATTTGACCGTCGCTTCATCATACACGCCGTTGGTCTTGAGCGGCAGTTTTTCGTTCCATTTCAACAGCGCTTTCTGAAGCCGATGCACCGGGCCTCTGACCACTGCATCCCGGTCGCCCGCAGCAAGACCGGCAAAGGGTTCATAAAAGGTGGAATCGAGTCCGGTGATTTTTTCGAGTTGGTCGGCGATTTCCAGTTGGAATTGATCGAGGGCGATCAGGCCTGCCAGATCCGGGGCAAAATGAACCGTGTCCGGGGACAGGGGGGTGTTATTTTCATCCGCCAGCGCTGTCGTGGAGATCAGGAAAAAAAGCGCCAGTCCCGCAATCCATCCTGCACAGAAACAATGGAATACAGATGGATGAAAAATTTTGGCAAAATGACGTATGGGTATAGATGTCCTGTCGGGCTTGAGATCCAAAATATGCTACTCCTGATAGAGTCCGTTGCCATACCCTTGCGATGCGGTTTATTTAAGATGCTGCGGTGGATGCACAGATGCTGATAGATGCCGTATGAAATTTACCATTCCAGGATGAAAAAGTCAAGCCTTTTGCCCCGGTTCTGCTTAAAAAAGCGACAGCCGGGTTCAAACGGTGAAATTTGCATCAATGGCTCCTTTTTGCACCCTGTTTTCCCCTTGCATTTGCAGGCAATATTATGTAAACTATATTGAACATCTGCAAAGGAGATTTCGTGATTACCCGTATAGAGTTGGCGGAAAAAGAGAATTATTATGATGCGGAAGGCCATGCGGTGCAGGACGGCGCCCGCGATCTGGGCATCCGCGGCATCACCGCGGTGCAGGCTTTTCGAGTGTACTATTTTTCGGGTGAGATAACCGATCGCGACAAGCAACACATCGCGGAGATGCTGCTCGCGGACCGGGTGACGCAGGATTATGCCATCGATGCGCCCGTGCCGCGAACAAACAGCGGTCAGCCCTGGTCCGTGGAGATCACCTTCAATCGCGGCGTCACCGACATGGTGGCCGAAACCGCGCTGAAAGGCATTAACGATCTCGGCGTTCAGGGCGTCGCTGCCGCGAAAACCGCGAGACGCTATGCTTTTTACGGCTCATTATCACAGGATGAAAAAGAGATCATCGTGCAGAAGCTGCTCATGAATAAAGTGGTCGAGCATGTGCTGACCCCTGGCGAGAAACTCTTTTTCCCCGCGACGGATCCCGTTTTCTCGCTGGTGCACGTGCCATTGCTCCAGGCCGGCGACAATGAACTTGCACGCATCAGCCGCGAACGCGACCTCTTCCTCAACATCGAGGAGATGCGGGCGATACAAAATCATTTCCGCGGCCTCAAACGCGAACCGACCGACATCGAACTGGAAATGCTGGCGCAGACCTGGTCCGAACACTGCAGTCATAAGACCCTCACCGGCCTGGTGGCTTATGAGGGCGCCATTATTGATAACCCCCTCAAGCAGACCATCTTTCGCGTCACCCATGAGCTGAACAAACCCTGGTGTGTTTCTGTTTTCAAGGACAACGCGGGCGTCATCGAGTTTGATGAGGACTATAACATCTGTTTCAAGGTCGAGACCCATAATCATCCATCCGCCATGGAGCCTTATGGCGGCGCCAATACCGGCATCGGCGGCGTCATTCGCGATCCCCTGGGCACCGGTCTGGGCGCCAAGCCCATCATCAATACCGATGTTTTTTGTTTTGGACCGGTTGACCTGCCCATGGAGCAACTGCCCAAAGGCGTGCTCCATCCCAAACGCGTCATGCAGGGCGTGGTCGCCGGGGTGCGCGACTATGGCAATCGCATGGGTATTCCCACCTCCAATGGCGCCCTCTTTTTCGATGAACGCTATCTGGGCAATCCACTGGTCTACTGCGGCAACGTCGGTATCATGCCAAAAGATAAATGCGAAAAAACCGTGGTCGCCGGCGACCACATTGTGGTGATTGGCGGCCGCACCGGCCGCGATGGCATTCACGGCGCCACAGCCTCTTCCGGCGAATTGCACAGTGAGAGCGAAGGGACCTGGAGCGGGGCCGTTCAGATCGGCAACCCGATTGTCGAAAAGAAACTGGTGGATACGCTGTTGCAGGCGCGCGATCTCGGACTCTATCGCGCCATCACCGATTGCGGCGCGGGCGGTCTCTCCTCGGCCATCGGTGAACTGGCCAGCACCACCGGCGCTGAAGTGGACCTGGAGAAGGTGCCGTTAAAATATCATGGCCTCAGCTATATGGAAATCTGGATCTCCGAGGCGCAGGAGCGGATGGTGCTGTTCGTCCCGCCCGAAAAACTTGATGCTGCCCTCGTCCTGTTCGCCAGCGAAGATGTGGAAGCGACTGTGATCGGCCGCACCACATCGGACCATAAGATCCGCCTGCGTTATCACGGCACCCTGGTCGGCGAACTGGATATGGCGTTCCTGCATGAGGGATTGCCGCGAATTGTGCGTCAGGCCAAATGGGAAGCACCTCGCATCGTCAATACCGAGTTTGCGCCGCCGGCTGATCCGGGAGCGGTGTTGCGACGGATATTGGCGGCGCCCAATGTCTGCAGCAAGGAGTGGGTGATCCGCCAGTATGATCATGAAGTGCAGGCGGGCAGTGCGCTCAAGCCGCTGGTGGGCGTGGAAAACGATGGCCCCGGCGATGCCTGCATCACGCGGCCGCGGCTGGATTCCTATCGCGCCATTGTGCTCTCCAACGGTCTCAATCCCAAATATGGCCTGATTGATCCCTACTGGATGGCTGCCTCCGCCATCGATGAAGCGTTGCGCAACATCATCGCTGTGGGCGGCAGCCTGCAGCATACGGCCTTGCTGGATAACTTCTGCTGGGGCAACGCCGACAAACCCGACCGCCTCGGCGGCGTCATCCGTGCGGCACAGGCCTGCTATGACATGGCCAAGGTTTTTGAGACGCCGTTCATCTCCGGCAAGGATAGCCTCAACAACGAATATAAGACCGAGAGCGGCGAAAGCATCGCCATCCCGCCGACGCTCCTGATTTCCGCCATATCGGTGATGGCGGATTGCCGCAAGGCGGTTTCCATGGACCTGAAAAAACCGGGAAACAGTTTGTATGCCGTGGGCCTGACGAAAAATGAACTCGGCGGATCGCATTATCTGGAACTCGTCGGACAGAGCAGCGCTGCGGTGCCCCACGTTGATGCCGCAGCGGCCAAAAAGACCTTCCTCGCCCTGACCCGGGCCATGGAGCAGGGCCTGGTGCGCGCCTGCCATGATTGCTCCGAAGGCGGCCTGGCCGTGGCCCTGGCGGAGATGGCCTTTGCGGCGGGGCTGGGCGCTGAGGTGAGTCTGCGCGATGTGCCGAAAAGCGCGGAAGTGGTTCGTCCGGATCAAGCGCTTTTCTCCGAATCCAACAGCCGCTTTGTGGTTGAAGTCGCGCCGGAAAACGAGAGCGCGTTCTGTGCCGTCATGGCCGGTGTTCCGGCCGGCCGTCTCGGGCAGGTCACCGCGGAACCCAAATTGCACATCACCGGTTTTGCCGGTGATGTGGTGCTCGATGAGGAAACCATCGAATTGAAACAAGCCTGGCAAGAACCCCTAAGATGGTAGAGAAACGATGAAGCCAAACGTTCTGGTATTGCGCGCAGCCGGCTCCAATTGCGATCAGGATGCGCATTTCGCTTTTCAGTATGCCGGCGCCAACGCCCAACTGATCCATGTCAACCGCCTCCTCGACGGAGATGCGCGGCTGCAGGATTTCCAGATTCTGGTCATTCCGGGCGGATTCACCTATGGAGACGACATCTCCGCGGGTAAAATCCTCGCCAATCAACTCAAATACAAGCTCGCGGATCAACTCCTCGCCTTTCATGCCGCCGATAAGCTCATCATTGGAATTTGCAACGGCTTTCAGGTGTTAGTTAAAGCAGGGTTATTGCCGCAGATGGACCTCAAAGCGCCGCAGTCGGTGACGCTGACAAACAACGATTCCGGCAAGTTCGAGGATCGCTGGGTCTATCTCAAGGTCAATAAATCACCCTGTGTATTCACCAAAAACGTGAAATCGCTGGTTTATTATCCGGTTGCGCATGCGGAGGGCAAGTTCGTCGTTCGCGACGATCAGGTCCTCAACCTGCTGAAGCAGAACCGGCAAATCGTGTTTCAGTATGCGGCGCCGGATGGCGGTCAGCCGGTCTATCCGCAGAATCCCAACGGATCGATGCTGGATATCGCCGGCATCTGCGATGCGACGGGACGGATACTGGGATTGATGCCGCATCCGGAACGGCACATTGATCCGACCAATCATCCGCACTGGACGCGGGAGGGGTTGGCGCAAGAGGGTGATGGAGTGGCGATTTTCCGCAATGCCGTTAATTATTTCCGCTAAGCAGGCCTCGAAAAGAGGTGTATCATGATGGACGATATCACCGAGATTCTCAATACCTGGCGCTATTCGCCCAATGACATCAATGTGCGTATCATCGATGGACAGGATGGCAAACCCAAACTGCAAATGCGTTTGGACCTCGGCCTGTTGCAGATGGAACTGGACGGCCGTCCCGACGGGCAGCGGCCGCACCGGTTCGAAACCTATCTCAGTTATTACATACATAAATCCCGCCGCAAGAGACTGGGCAAAAAAGTGCCATTTCAGTTGACACCAGTGGATTGCTGGCTGCTGCAGCAGGAGTCGATACAATTTTATCACCGCTACCTTGCCCTCATGCGCCTGGGCGACTATGATCGCGTCATTCGCGATACCACCCGTAATTTGCAGGTATTTGATTTTGTTGCCAGACACGCCGGGGATGAAGAAATCATCTGGTCGTTTGAACAATACCGGCCTTATGTGGTCATGATGAACACGCGTGCATTGACTTCACAATGCATGGAAAATAAAGAATACGATCAGGCGCTCGATTATATCCGCAATGCCAAGCGGCTGCTGCGGCGTCATTATCGCCGTCATCAGGATAAAATCGGGGATGACCAGCTGGAATTGGAGCTGCTGCAGGAATGGGCGGTTGAAGTGAAAAAAAAGCGGCCGTTGTCCAAACGCGCCCGGTTGCAACGGGAATTGACGATAGCGATCCGCAAGGAAGAGTATGAACGCGCTGCGGTGTTGCGCGATTTGCTCGGAACCGCGGGGGAATGACAAGTAGTGTTGTCATCGAGACTATTTTATACTAACCAATAAGGAGTTGGAATGGCTGAGCTTAAGGGTAAACGAGTCGCGATATTAATTGGCCCGCAATTTCACGATGAGGAGGCGACGGTTCCAAAAACCTATCTGCAGCAGCATGGGGCCGTGGTGGATTTGATCGGTTTGGACCGGTCGCAGGTGACCGGAAAATTTGGCCGCATCACGCTCATCCCGGATAAAAGCGTCAATGAAATACAGGCCGATCAATATGACGGCATCATCATTCCGGGCGGCGGGGCGCCGGAACGCATCCGCGTGAACGATGATGCCATCGCTTTTGTGCGCGCTTTCTGGCAAACGGGCAAGCCGGTCGGCGCCATCTGTCATGGGCCACAAGTGCTGATCTCCGCGGAGGTTCTGGCCGGTGTGACCACGACTTCCTATATCGGCATCCGCGATGATCTCAAGCTGGCGGGCGCCCATTACGTGGACAAGGAAGTCCAGATCGACGGCCAGTTGGTGAGCTCGCGCAAACCGGAGGATCTTCCGGCTTTCAATGCGGCATTTGCCGATTTGCTGGCGGGCAGCAAGGAGGAGCGCGCGTTGGATGCAGTGGCGGCTCTGGAGCTGGCCATCAGTCGTGAAAAAGGTGCCCAGGAATTTTACAGCGCTGCCTCGGAAAAAATGCCGACCGAGGCTCTGCGAAACAAATTTAAATATCTCGCATTGACCGAAGAAGGGCATTTCGACCAGCTCTCGGAACTGTACGAGAAGGTGACGCAGAGAAAACCGCCGGTGAACTTGATGGCCACGGAAATCAGCAGCAAGACGGTCACCGCGCAAATCACCGCCACCGAAGCCCTTGATCTGGCCATGGTCGCTGAACAAAAAGCGTATGATTTTTACCGCAAGATGGCTGCGCTCTCCAAAAGCCCGAAAGCGCAGGAGATGTTCGAATATCTTGCCAATGAGGAATTGGAACATAAACGTATGTTATCCATCGACAAAGCTACAGCCCAGGGCGGACAGGGGCACTTTCAATGGGCCACCCACTGGGACGTTCCGCCGGGCATGGAAGATTTATGGTGATGGGTTTGGCCGGGCGGCTGGAATCATTTAGTCACTTCATGGAAAGGAGTTCCACTATGCAGTCCAGGACTGTGTTGGTGTTCCTGATGGTGTTGTGTTTGGCCGGTTTGAGCGCGGCGCAATACTATGATGGAGGATTGGGGTATCGGGGTGATCAAAAAGGTGTTTTCATGGGGGGCGTCGGTTTTACCCGGATTGAAGAGGGGGGGGAGTCGAAGAATTATGTGTCCATTGGTTTCCGACCGGAACTCTCCTTTGGCAAATTTGGCGTGGGATTGAACATCAATCTTTTGTACGACACTGATAACGGCGGAATTCGCTCGAAGGATTGGGACAGCGGCTACGACTATCTGCGCATGCTGCGTTATCTGCGTTACGGCCACAAACTGGATCCCTTCTATGGGCGCGTCGGAACGCTGGATGCCGCCAGACTGGGCCATGGTTTTGTCGTCAACTATTTCACCAATGAAGCATCCTACGACAACCGCAAGATCGGCCTTGAGTTCGATCTTGATTTCGGCATGTTCGGATTCGAAACCATCGCCAGCAATGTGGGACGGTCGGAACTCATGGGCACGCGCGGCTATGTCCGGCCTTTGCATGCCATGAAAATTCCCATCATCAGCCGCTTTGCCGTCGGCGCCAGCTTTGCCCGCGACTTTGATCCCGATGCCTGGTCCAACAGCGATGACGGCGTCTCGGTGTATGGGTTTGATCTCGAACTGCCGCTGATCAAATCCCAGGTGTTCAATACCATGCTCTATTTTGACTATGCCAAAATCAGCGGCTACAGCTCCGTCGAGAAAAAATCGCGCGGATTTGGCTCCGGTACTGCCGTGGGTATTTCCTCCGGATTGGGCAATCTGCTCGGCCTGATGGAAATCTCCGCCCGCGTCGAACGGCGCTGGCTCGGCAAGGAGTTCATAGCCTCCTACTTTGATCCATTCTACGAGGTACAGCGTTACCAGACGCTCGGGGCCGACACGCTGCACAAGGCCGATTATCTGCTCGGCATCACCGAAGAGACCAAAGGCGTTTTCGGGGAATTGTACGGCAATGTGCTCGGCAACAAAATTCGCCTGCTGGGCATGCTGGAACGGCTGGATGATCAGCCCAAAAGCGGCCGCATGCACCTCTCCGCCGATGCACCGGATGTGATTCCGGTGCTGGCCGCCCATGCCACCTATGACAAAATGGCCATCGAGACCGTCGGTGATGTCTTCACCCTGGATGCCAACAGCGTGGCGCGGTTGGGCCTGGGCTACAAAATCAAACCCTACCTGATTGCCTATGTGGATTACATCTGGACCTATGTCGAGACCGAAGCGGGCAGCCGGTCGTACCGGCCGCAGGAGCGCATCGAACCCAAGCTGGTTTTTTCCTACAATTTTAAATAAAGTTATCCGATGAAAACGGGCTCTTCAAGAGCCCGTTTTTTTTGAGTGGCGGTTTTTGCTCTTGATTTTTTTCCGGGCCTGCTGCATATTGAGCGTAAACGGGGAGAACGCTCATGCTGAAGCGACTCATGATTTGGCTGGGACAGTTGGCCGCGGCGGGAATCGATTTCGTCTACCCGCCGCTCTGCCTGCTCTGCGATCAGCTGCTGCAGCCGGATGAAAAACTGGTTTGTACCCTCTGCTTTGCCCACTTGCCGCTGCGCGTCGACAGCGACGTACCTGCTGATGTGTGCCGTTTGCGCCTCAATCATCCGCCCCATTTTGAACGCTGCCTGGCGCTGTATGATTATGGCCCTGCGGTGCAAAAGCTGATTCATTTTTTCAAATATCAGGGGGGAAGGGCGCTGGCGCTCCCTTTCGGGCAGGCGCTGGGTGGCAGTTTGTCGGCCAGTTGCGCCGCGGTGGACGCGTTGATGCCGGTGCCCCTGCATCGCAGCCGTCTGCGCGACCGCGGCTATAACCAGTCGGAGTTGCTGGCACGGGAGGCGGGATTGTGCAGCGGTGTGCCGGTTTGGAGCGATGTCCTGGTGCGGCGTAAGACGACGCGGTCGCAGGCGCGCATGAACCGGCAGCAGCGGCTGCAAAATCTGCGCGATGCCTTCAGGGTGACGCAGCCCGAACGGGTGGCCGGATGCCGCATCGCGCTGGTGGATGATGTATTGACAACAGGGCATACGCTGGATGAGTGTGCCCGGGTGCTGCTGGATGCCGGTGCGGCTGCAGTGATAACGCTGACGATTGCCAGAGTGGATTGAGGACAATTTTGCCCCTTGACTTTTTTTTGAAAATTGCGTATTTTATGGTTCGTGATTTATTTGAAAATTGCTAATCAACAGATCCACTTTGACATACCTTAAAGGAGACCGTCATGGCCATTAAATTAGGTATCAATGGGTTCGGGCGCATTGGCCGCCTGGTTTTTCGCATAGCTGCTCTGCGCAAGGACATCGAAATTGTCCATGTCAATGATATCACTGATGCCCCGACTCTGGCGCATTTGTTGAAATATGATTCTGTTCACGGCGTGCTGAAAAATGATATTCGCGCTGAAGGCGATAGCATCATATTCGATGGCAAAAGGATCAAGGTTTCGGCTGAAAAAGATCCTGCCACGCTGCCGTGGGGCCAGGTGGGCGCAGACATCGTCGTCGAGTCGACCGGCGTTTTCCGCAAACGCGCTGAAGTGGCCAAGCACCTCGAGGCGGGCGCCAAGAAAGTCATTCTGACCGTTCCGGCCAAAGATGAAATCGATGCCACGATCGTGCTGGGCGTCAATGACAGCGTCTTGAAGCCAGAACACAAGATTGTATCAAATGCTTCGTGCACGACCAACTGTCTGGCGCCGGTTGCCAAGGTGTTGCACGACACTTTCGGCATCAAACGCGGTTACATGACCACCGTGCATGCCTATACCAATGATCAGCGCATTCTCGATCTGCCGCACAAGGATTTGCGTCGTGCCCGTTCCGCCGCCATGGCGATCATCCCCACCACCACCGGCGCCGCCAAGGCCGTCGGCAAGGTCATCCCCGAGCTCAAGGGCAAGCTGGATGGCGTCTCACTGCGCGTCCCGGTTCCCGATGGTTCAGCGGTCGATCTCGTGGCTGAGCTGAACAAAGACGTCACCGCCGAAGAGGTTAATGCCGCGATCAAAGCGGCTGCCGAAGGCCGCATGAAGGGCATTCTGCAGTACACCGAAGATCCCATTGTATCGGTGGACATCGTCGGCAACAACCACTCCTCGATCTTTGATGCACTTTCCACCATGGTGCTTGAAGGCAAGAGCAATTTCATCAAGGTCATTGCCTGGTACGATAATGAGTGGGGTTATTCCTATCGTGTCGTGGATTTGGTCGAAAAAATGGCGAACCTGAAATAATTTTCTGGTCTTTTAAATTTAATTTTCATACATTAGCGCATGAGAGGGCTGAACAGCCCTCCCAGCGCCTGAACAGGTATGGTTTTCATGCGTAAGAGGATTGTTGCTGGCAACTGGAAAATGAACAAGACCGTTGCCGAGGCCAGTGAATTGGCCCAAGCTATTGTTCAAGGCTTCACCGGAACGGATTCTTGTGAAGTGGTTCTTTGTCCCCCTTTCACGGACCTGGCGGCTGTGCAGCAGGTCATCGCGGGCACGGCGATCAAGCTGGGCGCCCAGAATATGTACTGGGAAGAGAAAGGTGCTTTCACCGGCGAAATTTCCGCGGCGATGCTTAAATCAGCCGGGTGTCACTATGTGATCCTCGGCCATTCTGAACGCCGCCAATACTTTGCCGAAACCGATGCGTCGGTCAATAAAAAGATCCTGCGCGCGTTCGAGCATGGATTGATTCCCATTGTCTGCGTCGGCGAGACCTTGGCCGAGCGCCAGAGTGGCCGTATGCATCAGGTGGTCGAGGAGCAGGTGCGCGGCTGTCTGGCGAATCTGACCGCTGAGCAGGTTGCGACGCTGGTCATCGCCTACGAACCGGTCTGGGCCATTGGCACGGGCGTGGTGGCCACCACCGAACAGGCGCAGGAAGTGCATGCCCTGATCCGCGATCTGGTGGCCAAACTGTATTCAATGCAGGTGGCTGAAGCGGTGCGCATTCAATACGGCGGCAGCATGAAACCGGATAATGCGGGCCAGCTGCTGTCGCAAAAAGACATCGATGGCGGCTTGATTGGCGGCGCCAGTCTCGATGCCAAATCGTTTTTGGAAATTGTACACGCGTAGAGATTATTTGGAGCGATCATGTATACAGCTTTGATTTTTCTGTTCGTCGTCGTCTGCTTTCTGTTGACCTTTGTGATTTTGATCCAGTCCAGCAAGGGCGGCGGTTTGGCCGGTACCTTTGGCGGCGATACCATGGGCACGCTGTTCGGCAGCGGCCGGGGCGTATCTCCGTTTTTGACGAAAGTGACGGCTATCCTGGCCACGCTTTTCCTGGTCATCGCTCTGGTCATGGGTTTGATGACCCATGGCGGACGCAGCCAGCAGTCTCTGGTTGAGCAGGAACGCGACCGCTTGAATTCTTCACCTGCACGCACACTGCCCCAGGTTCCGGATCAGCAACCGGTTCAGACGCCAGGCAATTAGCATCGTAAAGATTTGGCCGAAGTGGTGGAATTGGCAGACACGCTATCTTGAGGGGGTAGTGCCTAACCGGCGTGCGGGTTCAAATCCCGCCTTCGGCACCAGTCTTTCCATGACAGATCCGCCTCGCATCGCAGCAGCCCACCTCAACAAGTGGGCTGTTTTTGCATGCAGGCACCAGCCCCGCCGGAATGAGGAAATGCCATCGGACGGAGCGCTTCATTTTTGATCCCGTTTTTCCGTCCTGCCTCTCATTGCCGCGGTTCATCGAATCAGCTCATCTGGAGGGTATCTCTATGCAGCCTATAAATCGACGTTCGTTTTTGCGCAACAGTGTCATCGCCGGTGCGGCGATCGCCCTGTACCCGGAATGGTTGCCGGCTGCGTTGCCCGATTCCGATCTCGTGGTGGCGCGCAATGGATCGCCTGCGGACATGGTCCGCCAGGCCGTGGCCGCTCTGGGCGGAATGAATCAATTCGTCAAAAAAGGTCAAACGGTTCTATTAAAACCCAATATCGGTTGGGATCGACTGCCGGAACAGGCCGCCAACACCAATCCCGAGGCCGTGGCCGAAGTGGTAAGGCTTTGTCTGGAGGCGGGCGCCAGCAAGGTGCGCGTTCTCGATCGCACCTGCAACGAACCGCGGCGCTGCTACATGCGCAGCGGCATCGAAGCCGCCGCCAGGAAAGCGGGTGCCGAGGTCAGGCATATTGTGGAGAGCCGCTTCGAAGAGGTCGCCATCGTAAAAGGAGAGCTCGTCAAATCATGGCCCATCTACAAAGACGCCATCGACAGCGATGTCATCATCAATATGCCGATTGCCAAGGATCACAATATCTCCCGTGTGACGCTGGGCTTTAAAAATATGATGGGCTTGCTGGGCGGTGATCGCGGCGCCCTGCACGCCAAATTCATGACCAAGATCGTCGACATCAACATGGCCTTGAAACCAACGCTCACCATTATCGATGCCTATCGCACCTTGATGCGGAATGGGCCAACCGGCGGCAGTCTGGCTGATGTGGCGGAAAAGAAGACCATCATCGTCTCCGCCGATCGCGTTGCCGCGGATGCCTATGCCATGAAATTGTTCGATATCAATCCGGCCGAAGTCGAGTATCTGCGTATCGCCGAAACCCGGGGCCTGGGACATCTGGATCTAAAACGGGTGAAGATCAAGGAGATCAACATCAGCGCCTGATGCGGAGAGCGCATAAAGTTGCCATCAATGCAGCTTGTATGTTTTTTCGTGGCGCGCCTCTGCGTAGCCGGCGGTTCGCATTCCAGGTTCGATGCTGTTTCGATCAGTTTCTATTCTTCGTGTATCTCCGCGTTCCTGACGGTGATAAATTCAGGTTAGTTCATAGCCAGGCACATTACGAATGTCATGGATGAAATGTCATTAGCCAGACGAGAAATGTCATGATGATCACACTCCGCCGTATTTCTCAGATTCTATTCCTGCTGCTATTCATCATCCTCTTTTTTCAGGCGCGTTTTCCCTACGAAACGGGATTGCCCTCGGATCTTTTTTTGCGCGCCAGTCCGCTGATCGCCCTCACCACCATGCTGGCAGGCCGTGCTTTTATCGCCACGGCCATCATCGCCCTGATTATTTTGCTGCTGACCATACCGCTGGGGCGCTTTTTTTGCGGCTGGATCTGTCCACTTGGCACTGTGATCGACGGCAGCGATCGACTGATCCAGCGCAAACGCCGGCCCGCGCGGCAGCGGGAATCCCTGCGTTTCCGTTCCTGGAAATTTGTCATATTGGCTGCGGACATCATCGCGGCGCTTTTTTCTCTGCAGCTGACCTGGTTTTTCGATCCCATTGCGCTGTTGACGCGAACGTTCACCACCATCCTGTATCCAATGTTCACCTATGTGCTGGCCAGCCTCTTCAATTTCGCTTTCAAGCTGCCCTTTGGTGAGGATCAGGTATACAGCTTGTACGATGCCGTCCAGCGCGCCGCCCTGCTGCCGATTCAGCAGCCGAAATTCCTCGAAACCGTGCCCATTTTCATTCTCTTTGTCGCGATTCTTGCCCTGGGCATGGTGACGCGGCGCTTCTGGTGCCGGAATCTCTGTCCACTGGGCGCGCTCCTGGGCATATTTTCCAAGTACCGGTTGACGCAGCGATTCGTCAGTCCGGCCTGCACGCAGTGCAGTATCTGTCAACGCGATTGCAAAATGAACGCCATTGAGGATGACTACGCCATCAATAGCACGGTGGAGTGTATCGAATGCGCAGAATGCGTTTCGGTCTGCAAACCCAAAGCCATCTCTTACCGTATCGGCAAGAATCCAGGCAGCAACGAGATCGATCTAAGCCGCCGGCGGCTGCTGCAGGCCACGGCAGCCGGCATCACCAGCGTCGCCCTGGTCAAGACCGCTGCGGCCAATCGCAATGAAACCGGCAAGGCCATCCGGCCGCCGGGTTCGCTGGTAGAGGATCGCTTTCTGGATCGCTGCATCCGTTGTCAAGCCTGTGTCAAGATTTGTTCCAGCACCGGCGCCTGCCTGCAGCCCTCGTTCACAGAATCGGGTGTGGAAGGTTTTTGGACGCCCATCTCCGTGCCCAGGTTGGGGTATTGCGAGTACAGCTGCAATCTCTGCGGTCAGGTATGTCCGACCGGTGCCATACAGCCGCTGCAGATCGAAGAAAAGAAAAAGATCAAAATGGGGCTTGCTCATTTTGACAAGAGCCGCTGCATACCGTGGTACCGTCAGGACGATTGTCTGGTTTGCGAGGAGCATTGTCCGCTCTCGGACAAGGCGATCAAATTCGATATTCGTGAAGCGCGTGCACCCGATGGCAGCA
>CAUJEL010000105.1 GCA_963169875.1 Candidatus Zhuqueibacterota bacterium | reverse complement strand
TGAACTCGTGCCATTCAGCATAAACTCGAACCAGGCGCAATACTGGCCCAACTACACCATGCATTTGCTCGGCGGCGGCATGAGCAGCCGCATGATGACCGAATGGTTCGCATTTCACGACTATCCCCATCCACAACTTTTTTCCATTGCCACCATGACCTGCTACCATTTGCTCAATGAAGTGGTGGAGAATGGCAATTTTCAGGGCTATAATGTCGACCCTATCGCGGACCTCTATATTTTCGATCCACTGAGCATCGTGCTCTTCAGCAACGATAAAGTGGCGCGATTTTTCAGCGAGACCCTGAACTATTCGGACTGGTCCTACCAGCTCTCCTTCGATCCCCGGCGCGGCACCATCGAAAATAACGGTCAGAATTTCAGCATGAAGTGGCGCTTGCCTGGATCACGCAAGTGGCACTTGTTTTATAATTACGGGAATCATGGTGAGCTGGGTTTTTCCTACAAAATGGATCAGGAAAGAGCGATCTCTTTTGGCGCCGGTTTGGTGGCCAAGAATCTGGTGGGCGTCGAGGAAAAAGACCAGAATTATCTGCGTGCCCTCACCACCAACCTGGTGACCACAGCCGGTCTCTTTTACGACCGCAATAATTCCCTGATGGCCTCCGTGCTTTACGCCGGCAAGCTGGAAGATTATCTCCGCATCAATCTCTATCCCGGATTTTTCCGCCTCGGTCCCTTTTCACCCGGTTTATTCGCCATGCTGGATCGCCAGGATCACTGGACGCTCGGCATCCATTGGCAGCGCGCGCTGGTGGGATTGGCCTGGTATTCGGGGAAATAAAAATACTATCTTTGCAGAAGAAGGCCCTGGAATTCATTTCGCATCTCGAAAATGCGCTTCAAGGCCTTTTTCATGAGGTTCGTCGGGACTGTCTATATATCCTGTTCTGTTCATATACCGCCGGGCGCGGCATGGCCTTCGAGCTGTTTTTGGGGGATCATCGCAGAGGATCAGATTTGAATTTCATCTCATGCATGCAAGGTGCAAGCGAATCTGTTTTGAGGTTTTCTATTTTTTTTCGCGACTCTGCTTTCTCAGCGGAGAATAATTCAGGCTATTTAACAGGCAAATTATTTGCTCCACCACCGATTATTTCGACAGATCCTTGGCCCACAGGACACCGAGGATTCCGAGGTAGATGAGCGTGGCGATGCCCCAGAAGAAACCATCCACCCAGTCCGTGCCTTTCTGTTGCGCAACGTAACGCCGCATCAGGACATCGATCTCGACGATGTCGATGTAGCTGACCATTTTGTAGGTCAACGCCTTGAACGGCGCGAAGGAGAGCCAGGTGAAAACCAGCAAAGTCAGGCGGCGGATCATTTTCAGGGCCGGCGATTGATAATGAATCAGCACCAGCCAGATCATGAGTACGCCGCCGGTGAAGACCAGCTGGAAATGATCGAGGATCAATTGTTTCAGAACGGGCGGCATGGCCGACTCCTTCCCGAAGGATCACAACCCCTTGTATCCTGACACACTGCGATCACTCTGTTTCTTCCGCATCCGCAGCGCCGGCATTTTCATAGCGAAACGGTGAAAAGGTGAGCTGAATCTCTATATTAAAGAAGCGATATAAATCGGCGAGCATGGCCGCACCATCCTCGTCCCTGGCACGGCACACCAGCGACAACGCCACGAACTCCTGCTTGACCACATCGGCTTCATCACCCTTGCTCAGGGTGATTTTCTTCTGTTTGATGTTGAATGGTTTGATGGTCACCGAAGGAATCTCGTACTCCTCGCCGGTGAGATTGTCCATGATGGAAAGGTGCACCAGTCCGCGAACCATACTCGTATACAATTCACCGATTTGATCGCTGTTGTCAATTTCCGCTTCTGCCTGGACGATGACCTGATGCACGACCTGATCGTCTTCGCCTTGATCGTCTTTGGGCCAATATTTTTTGATGACTGCCTTGTCAAATACCAGCATTTCTAATCCTCTCATTTGGTATGTTGCTACGAACATACTAAAAATTGTGTTTCAAAGCAAGTGCTTATTTTTAAATTTACAGCTGCTGTGCAGCGGAAAATAAACCTTGACACTGAGATAGAAAATGTTTAAAATTAAACACGTTCGAGCCCGTGCGCTATTTGACCATAGGAGGTAGAGTTCATGCTGGTCCGCGTTAAAGTAGAGCGTGTCACCCTGGACACGGCGACCAGTCGCTTTGTGGTGATTCTCAAGGATGAGAAGCAAAATCGCTGGCTGCCCATTGTGGTCGGTTCCACCGAAGCCCAGGCGATCGCGCTGCAACTGGAGAATATTGCGCCGCCGCGTCCGTTGACCCACGATCTGATCCGCAATTTGCTGGAGATTCTCGAAGTCAACGTGGACCGCGTCCTGGTCAACGATCTGCGTGATAACACCTATTTTGCGCTCATCACCATGACCAGCTCGGGCCTGGCCAAGGAAATTGATGCGCGGCCCAGCGACGCCATCGCCATCGCCTTGCGCATGAAAGCCCCGATCTTCGTCGAGGACGAAGTCATGCGCAAAGCGGCCATCATCGAAGGCTCCACACCTTTGGAAGAAGTCGATGAGGAAGTGGCGCCCGGCGACCGTCTCGAACAGCTCAACATCGATCTCATCAATGCCGTACAGGATGAGCGCTATGAAGAAGCCGCCCGCATTCGCGATGAGATCAAAAAAGTGAAATCTCATTTGCGAGAAAAAACCACCTGATTATTCCTCTTGATTCTATATGACGCCTCATTACTGATGAGGCTTTTTTTTATCCACGAAAGCGAGCCAATCCATGAACGAAAAGAACAAACCGGAAAAATCGGCTGCCTCTCGAAATCCATGGGCCTGGGTGCCCTCTCTCTATTTTGCCGAGGGCATACCCTATGTTGTGATCATGACTGTTTCGGTCATCATGTTCAAACGACTCGGCCTTTCCAACACCGACATCGCGCTTTATACCAGCTGGCTCTATCTGCCCTGGGTCATCAAGCCGCTGTGGAGTCCGATGGTGGACATGCTCAAGACCAAGCGCTTCTGGATCGTCTATATGCAGCTGCTGCTCGGCATCGGTTTCATCGGCATCGCCCTGGCAATTCCGTTGCCCAATTATCTGATCTGGACGCTGGGAATCCTCTGGGTCCTGGCTTTTTCCTCAGCCACCCACGACATCGCCGCCGATGGATTTTACATGCTGGGTTTATCGGACCATCAGCAGGCGTGGTATGTCGGCATCCGCAGTACGTTTTACCGCCTCGCCATGATAACGGGGCAGGGCATCCTGGTCATCGTCGCCGGTTATATCGAGAGTCATTCCGGGCTGCCGGCCGTTAAAGTTCCGATCCTGGCGCAACCTCAACAAGCCCTGGTGGAGATGGTTCATCCCGATTCGCTGCGCATTGCGCCATCAGGAGACGAGCTACGCGTCATGGTTCAGCCGGCCGAGCTGCGCCTGTCCACTTCCCCGCGTGCCAAGAGCGAAGTGGATTCTCTGTTGCGCTTTGCCCACCAGTGGAACCTGGGACATGGTTTTTATCCGCAGGAAGAAGCCGTGCAACATGAGAAAGAGGCACAGGGCGGACCGTCGTGGTGGCAGCGCCATGTGGCCGAAAATCTCGAAGACTTTTTGCGCCGTCATTTCGGTGAAGAGCGGCAAGTAGCCCTGCTCGGGGAGGCGCAGGCGGGAAATGTCGGCCTGATCTATTTCCATCTTTCCAGACCGCCGGCTGAGGAGAAAGAAGTTGTGCTGAATTTTGGCCGTGACAGCGGCGATAAATCGATCAACCTCATGGAAGGCAGCCGCCTGGTTTTCACCGGGAAAAACTGGAACAAGCCCGCCGTGGCTTTGATCCAGCTCGATCCCAAAATGCAGGCCGCAGCGCGGACTGATTTTATCGTCCGCGCCGGCAATATTCCGCTCTCCTGGTCCGTCACCTTCACCGTGCTGGGCATTCTCTTCTTCCTGTTCTTCTTTTATCACCGTTTCATTTTGCCGCGACCGGTCAGCGATACCGCGATCAAATCGCACAATTTCTTGCAGGAATTTCTCGGCACCTTTGTTTCCTTCTTCAAGAGAAAACGCATTGGCGCTATTCTCGCTTTCCTGCTGCTTTACCGTTTCGGTGAAGCGCAACTCGTAAAGCTGATTCATCCCTTTTTGCTCGACAGCCGCGAGATAGGCGGACTGGGGTTGACCACGGGCGAACTCGGGCTGGTGTATGGCACCATCGGCATCATCGCACTCACCATCGGCGGCCTCCTGGGCGGTTTTGTGGTGCCACGTGTCGGGCTGAAGAAATGGATCTTCCCAATGCTGTTCATCATCCATCTGCCGGACTTGGCATTCATCTATCTTTCTCAGGCTCAACCCGACAGCCTTTGGGTGATCAGTTCCTTTGTCGCCCTCGAGCAGTTCGGATACGGTTTTGGATTCACAGCGTACATGTTGTACATGATTTATGTCGCCGGCGAGGGCGAGCACAAAACCGCGCACTATGCGATCTGCACCGGGTTGATGGCGCTGGGTATGATGGTCCCCGGCATGTTCAGCGGCTGGCTGCAGGAAATCATCGGTTATCGCCATTTCTTTATTTGGGTGGTACTGGCGACCATTCCGTCTTTTATCGCCGCTTATTTTATCCCGCTGGATCCGGAATTCGGCAAGAAAAAGTGAGGTCCGCATGAAACATTTTGTCCTGACATCGCTGTTTATTTTTGCGCTCATCAATACGCTGGTTTCTGCCGTCAAACCAGTGCGGCTGGGTATCGATGTCCTTTTGACCGAGAAGAAATTCCTGATCCAGGGCAAGCGCGTTGGGTTGATCACCAATCCTACCGGATTGACATCCAGCCACCAGTCCTCCATCGATGCGCTTCATGCCCTGCCCGGCGTCAGACTCACGGCGCTGTTTGGGCCGGAACATGGTGTGCGCGGTGACGCGGATGCCGGAGAGCACGTCGAGGGCCATGTCGATGAAAAGACGGGGGTGCAGGTTTTCAGTCTCTATGGCCGTGTGGAAAGACCGACATCCGAAATGCTCAGGGAGGTGGATGTGCTGATCTATGATATTCAGGATATCGGATCGCGCGCCTACACCTACATCTATACCATGGCCAGGTGTATGGAAGCCGCCAAAGAGAAGGGCATACCTTTCCTGGTGCTGGACCGGCCCAATCCCATTGACGGCAATTTGATTGAAGGCCCGGTGCTGGAGCCAAAATTCAGTTCCGGGATCGGGCTCTATCCGATTCCCTATATATATGGCATGACGGTTGGCGAGTTGGCGCGGTACTTCAATAAAGAGTTTGCCATCAACTGCGATCTCACCGTGGTGCCCATGACGGGCTGGCAGCGCCAGATGCGGTTCGATGAGACAGGCGTGATGTGGGTGCCCACGTCGCCGCACATTCCCTATCCGATGACGGTGTGGTCGTGCGCGACCACGGGGTGCATCGGCGAATTGCATCAGGTCTGTGAAGGGGTTGGCATGCCGGGGCCGTTCGATTATATTGGCGCGCCCTGGATCAAGGCGGATGACCTTGCACGTGAGTTGAATGACCGCGCCATGCCTGGCGTCTACTTCCGTCCGCTGCATTTCAAACCCTTTTATGGACGTTTCAAAGGAATCGATCTGCAGGGCGTGCAAATTCATATTGTGGATATGGATGCCTTCCGGCCCATGTTCACCCAGATTCACATTCTCTGCGCCTTGCACAAACTTTATCCCGAAAAGGATATCTACAATACCAATCGCATCGATATGTTTCGAAAAGCCATGGGCACAGACCAGGTGGAGAAGCAGATCAAGGCGGGATGGACTGCAGAAAAAATTGTCGACGTTTGGCACGCCGATCTGGAAAAATTCAAGCAGACGCGAAAGAAATATTTGATATACTGATTTCATCGGCCTCAGGAGTCTCCCTACACGAGTATTATATGATGCTATTGTAGGAGCGCTCTCCAGAGCGCGATGTGATGCGCGGTCGGCCTCAGGAGAGGCCTCCTACACTGG
>CAUJEL010000104.1 GCA_963169875.1 Candidatus Zhuqueibacterota bacterium | reverse complement strand
CGATCTCGAACAGGAGACTGCCGGTTTTATCGCTGAGGATGTCCCGGAGTTGGTTGCCGCCAAGGGACGTAAAACATTGGGCGCCATGGGAATTGTTTCGGCCCTGACCAGGGTGGTCCAGGAACAGCAGAAAGCTATTGCAGAGCTGCAGCAGCAAAACAAGGTGCTGGCTGAAAAAATGGCAAGATTGCAGCCCTGATCCATCAGGCTTATCGTGACTCATTTGGGGTGTCTCTATCGCGGGGCACCCTTTTTTTACGTTGTGATACTATGCTTTTTCTCAACAGATTCTCGGCAGCAGTTCACCCATGGGCTGATCGATGATCCGCCAACCGCCCAATTCCGTATGCATGGAAACCAGGCCAGGATTTCCTGAACAAACCCGGCCAATATATTCTGCTTCACGGCCCAGGGGATGTTGGCGCAGAATATCCAGTGCCTCCATGGATGCTGGCTCCGCCACAATCACGACCATCTTGCCCTCATTGGCGATGTACAGCGGATCGAGGCCCAAAAGCTCGCAGGCGGTTCGCACTTCCGGCCGCACGGGTATGGCTGTCTCTTCCAGTTGAATGGATACGGCAGAAGCGCCGGCGAATTCATTCAATACCGCTGCCAGCCCGCCCCGGGTGGGATCGCGCATGGCATGGACGGCTTCGCCGCGGGTTTTATACAACGCCGCGGTCAACTCATTCAATGCAGCCGTATCGCTTGTGATGGAACTGGAAAAACCGAGATTTTTCCGCTGGGACAGCACGGCGATACCATGGTCGCCAACAGGCCCGCTCAACAGCACCGCATCCCCGGGTTGCAGATGGCGCGAGCCCATGGGGTGCTGCACCGCAATCGTTCCAATTCCGGCGGTGTTGATGAAGAGCCGGTCCGCTTTGCCTTTTTCCACGACCTTGGTGTCGCCGGTGACGATGTGGACGCCTGCTTTTTTCGCCGCCTCGGCCATGGATGCGACGATCTCTTCCAGATCCGTCAGCGCCAGCCCCTCCTCAAGGATGAATCCGGCGCTGAGATAGAGCGGAACAGCGCCGCACATGCACAGATCGTTGACCGTTCCATTCACCGCCAGATCACCGATATTGCCGCCGGGAAAGAAGATCGGATCGACCACATAGCTGTCCGTGGTGAAGGCAAGGCGGCCTGGCAGTGCTGGCAGCACGGCGCCGTCGTCCAAGGCATCGAGGAATGGATTGGCAAAATGGCTTTGAAACAGGGAGGTGATCAACGTGTGCATTAAACGGCCGCCGCTGCCATGGCTCATGTGCACGGTTTGAGGCGTTGCCTGCGGCGCAGCGCCGTTCCAGGTTTCAGGAATCCGCTCATCGCTCATGACTGACTCCGTTGTGGTGGAGATAATATGCCGCACAGGCGCCCTCGCTGGATACCATGGGGGCTCCCAGGGGATGCTGGGGGGTGCAGCGCACGGAAAATGCCGGACATTGCGGCGGCTTTTTCACCCCTCTCAGGATCAAGCCGCTGATGCATTCTGAATTTTCTTCTGAACTACTTGTATCAAAGGTGTATATCTTGTCAGCGTCGTATGCGGCATAGTCCGGGCGCAGACGCCAGCCGCTCTGCGGCAGCGTTCCCAGACCGCGCCAGGTGCGGTCGCACACCTCATAGACCTCCTCGATCTGCGCCAGCGCCAGACGATTGCCCTCTGGTTTCACGATCCGTTCATAGGCATTTTCAACCCTCGCTGCACCCGCTTCCAATTGGCGCAACACCTGGAGTATGCCGCGCAGTAAATCCACGGATTCAAAACCAGTCACCACGATGGGCACCCTGAATTCCTCTGCCAGGGCTTGATACGGTTTCCAGCCGGTGACAGCACAGACATGTCCGGCTGCCAAAAACGCTTGCACCTGATTCATGGGAGAACCCAACAGCACACGCATGGCAGGGGGGACCAGCATGTGCGAAACCAGCATGGAGAAGTTTGCCAGATCTTCTTTTCGCGCTTGTGCCACCGCCAGCGCGGAATTGGGCGCGGTGGTCTCAAAACCTATGGCGAGAAAGATGATTTTTTTGTCGCGATTGTGCCGGGCCAGATCCAGCGCATCCAGCGGAGAATAGACGATGCGCACATCAGCGCCTTCGGATTTGACCGAGAGGAGATTGGCGGCGGTTCCGGGCACCCGCATCATGTCGCCAAAGGTGGTCACGATTACATCTGGTCTGCGGGCCAGAGAGATCGCCTTGTCGATGAAATCGATGGGTGTGACGCAGACAGGGCATCCCGGTCCGTGCACCAATTCCAGACCGGGGGGCAGCAGCTGATCAAGACCATGGTGCAGGATGGCGTAGGTCTGGCCGCCGCAGATTTCCATGATCGTCCACGGTCGCGTCATCGTACGGCCGATTTCATCCAGCAATCTCCGGGCGATGGCGGGATCGCGAAAAGGCGCCGCGGCATTCATTATTTTTTGCCTCCAGCTGCCAGTACTTCCTGCCAAAGCTGATGAAAGGTGCGCACTTCCTCCTCATCGAGCCGCTGCAGCGCAAATCCGGCATGCACCATGACGTATTCACCCTCCCGGATATCGGGAACATAGGCGAGGCAGGCGGATTTGATCACGCCGCCATAATCAATCTCAGCCATCAGCAGATTGTTTTCTTCGAAAGTCCTGATTACTTTTCCGGGAACCGCCAAACACATTTTTGCTCAACTCCTTTTATTGTGGGAGACACGGGTTGCGATCTTTGCCCAAGGCGGAAATGACAGCGCCTGTCAACCTTGCCTGTTTTACGAATGAGGTGAAAAATGACTGGTGCCTTATGGACGATATTGATGATGGCGCCACGGTCAACCAGCGCGCCAGTGGGCGCTTGATGTTGTCGGGTTACTCCTCTTTTGGCTAATGAAGCTGTGCGTGGCCGGCAATGACCGCCTGGCCCAGTGCCAATCCGCCATCATTAGGGTGCGTCGCACTGTGACAGATGAGCGAAAATCCCTCCTGCTGCAGACGCTCATGCATGCGGTTGAAAAAAAGCGCATTCTGGAAAACCCCGCCACTAAGCGCGGCGTATTCTATGCCGGTTTTTTGGCGCACCATCCCGGCCGCAGCGACAAAATGTTCGACCAATGTGGCATGGAAGCGCGCGGCAATGCGTCCTTTGTCAATGCCCTGGCGCAGATCATCGGACACCTGACGAATCAACGCGGAGGTCGCAATCGCGCCCAGATCCTCTGGGGCGGGAATCTGATAGGCATCCGCCGGATAACCGGTGGCCGCCATCTCCAGCAGTACGGCCGCCTGCGCCTCATAGGTTATTTCATCGCACAGCCCCAGCAAGGCAGCGACGGCATCAAAGAGCCGGCCGCAGCTGGA
>CAUJEL010000103.1 GCA_963169875.1 Candidatus Zhuqueibacterota bacterium | reverse complement strand
GAGCAACAGGGCGATGGTGATCAGGGGGAGCAGGCTGAGCGCCAGAGAGGCTTGCCTGTGCACCGGAGTAGCAGTCACTTTGGATACCTCATGTTTTTGTAAGCAGCGCCCTCGTTCCGGATTGAGTATTTATAGGTGATTTTGTCACCTCGGATACCTCCAGTTTCTTCATGCAGCGCCCATGATCCTGGTTGACTTTTATGGATGGTTTTGGCACCTCAAATACCTCATGTTTTAGTACGCAGCGACCACGAACACACTCGACTATTTATTGGTGGTTTCATCACCTTGTATACTTTGTTTGAATGGGCAGCGCCCGCCCGGTATGACAGGAGCGGGCGCTGTAAATAGTTACTTGAGCAGGGTCATCATTTGGGTTGCGGTTTGGCCGGGGGCGATCATTACCTGCCTGATCGATAAACCGGCTGCTGATCTACCCTAAACTGCAGGCCAGGCGGAAATGTGCTGGCGCAAATAATCGGCCACCGCCCTTTCGTGTAGAGAAACGGCGTCGATGCCTGCCAATTCCAGAAAATAATTCCGCAGCCTCGCGTGTGCCATGAGGATCTCCGTATTATTCTGTGATGAAATAACGCTCGTCGCGGATCGTGTCTTCGATATTCTTGAGCGCGCTGAGGGTGCGTTCGCGATCCCGTAAATTGAGTTCAGCCACCAGGGCGTTCATCACGACGGTGATTGCGCCGACCGAGTTGCTGAACATGAGATTATCGGTTTTAATATGAAAACATATGGTCGCATATTCCTGAGCCGGGGCGGTCTTGCGGTCGGTGAAGGCAATGGTTGTCATTTTGCGCTCCTTAGCGTAGGCGAGCGCTTCCACGGTTTCACGGGAGTAGGGCGAAAAGCTGAAGGCGATGAGGAGATCGTCGGGCCGCATATGGGCCATCTGTTCTTTGTAGCGGAGGAAATCGTTGGCCAGATGTTGCGCCGGGTAATGGTAGAGCGACAGGAGGAAGGTCATCATCTGCGAAAGCAGCGAGGATAATTCCAGCCCGAAACAGTAGATGTGGTGGGCGCTGCGAATGGCTTCGACCGCTCGATTAAAGTCGCCGTGGTCGAGATATTTCAGCGTTTCGTTGACGTTATTGACCACGTGCCTAGCAACTATCTGTGCCGTCTCGCCGCGTTCGGTTCCCACAGCCGCGGCCTCGGCGAATTTCTCCGTTGGCGAGAGGTGGTGCTGCAGTGAGGTTGAAAAATCTTCCTTGAGCTCGCGGTAACCGGCAAATCCGAGCTGCTTGGCAAAACGCACCAGGGATGCCTGGCTGATGTTGATGGCTTTTGCAACCGCTTTGATCGGCAGCAGCGGAATGAGGTGGCGGTTTTCGAGAAGGTATTCGGCGATTCGCTTCTGACTCGCCGGCATCTCCGGCAAAGCCGCGTGAATGCGTGATTCGATGGTTGGTTTTCGCGTCATGGTATTGAACTATAGTTTCATATAGATAAAAAAATTGAATTAAACTTTCACAGAAATATGCATTTTTCAGGAGCAAAAGTCAAGTGATTTTTGTGCAAAACCAAAATTTATCTCTATTGTTGGAGCAGAGGAGGGTCGCGGCAATGGGCTGGCGCGCCGGAAGCAGATCGCGATGAAAATGCCTCTCTGTTGCGTCATCCCTGGCAATGGGTGCCGGCCGGATCAGTAACCCGCCGCGTTGAGACCGTGGTGGAAGCTGTTCCACTGGCTTTTTCAGGACCCTCTGGCCGGCCGGATCAGTAACCCGCCGCGCTGAGACCGTGGTGGAAGCTGTTCCACCGGCTTTATCGAGGCATACTGCCGGATGGATCGGCAAACCAGTTGCTTTGTGACAGACCATCCCGAATCGCAGGCTTGTGCTTGCCGGAGGCATTTTGATCATCATCTTGAGTGACTTTCAACACGGGAAAATGCCTGCTGTTTAAGTCTTAATGTTGCTACTTAATCTATAAAGTAGTAGCAAAAAAGCAACTCACTTGGCCTGGCTGTTAAAATGGCGAGTCTTAATTATAATATAAATAATACGATTTAAGCTGGGCGAATCGTCATGCTGCTGGTATAATATTTGCTTTCTTCTTTAAAGAATAGTATGTTTTAATCCGGCCATCATGCAGGGCCGGGAGATGGATTATGTATACAATCATAGAAGAAAATTGTACGGGCTGCGGCCGCTGTCTTGAGGTCTGCCCGTCCCAGGCTATTGTTCTGGTGGACCGCAAGGCGCAGATCGTCCGCGATAAATGTACCGAGTGCGGCAAATGCCTTGACGTGTGCAAGAGCAATGCCATTGTCGTGGGAACCTGGTCGCTGCAAAAAGCCGGATCCAGGACCGTGGAAATTGAAAAGGCCGGCGAACACCGGCCGGCAACGGTACAAACCCGGGATAAATCGCAACTCTGGCTCAAGCTGTGTGATCTGGGTCTGAAAGTTGCCGATATCCTGGTGGAGCACTATGCTGAACCGGCGCAACCTGTCTCCTCCACAAAAGCGGCGCGGCCACGGCAGGGTGTTACTGGCGGCCGGGGCTGTCAACGGCGACGCCGCGGCGGCTTCGGCAAGGGATGCAAATGACCGCAGGAATCTGTGAATGCGGCCGATTGAAAACGCTGTTTTAATCCGGATACCAGAAGCGTCATGCGGCTGGTTGTAGAAATGATCCGGTCAGCCATTTAGCCTGCACTGTTCACCGCGGAGAAACGCAAAGAGTAGAACAGGTTAATTCAGATATCAAAATTCTATTCCGCCACGAAGCGCACGAAGGATAACTTGCTGTCATGAAATGGTTCATAAACTGAATAACCAATATGCACACGACTCTGGATTGCATTCCTTGTATCGTTCGCCAGGCACTGGAATCAGCACGGTACGTAAGTCCTGACCCTGTCTTGCATGAACAGGTGTTACGTCATATTCTCGGGGTGATGTCCGGCATGGATATGTCGCAGCCCCCGCCCTTCATGGGACAGATCATCCATCGCGAGCTGCGCCGGATGACGGGAGAAGAGGATCCCTATCTGGAAGCCAAACAGCGTTTCAACCGGCTCGCCGCTCAGCGTCTGGACGATTTGCGGCGCCACATCGCCGGCGCCGCGGATGCGCTCGCCCTGGCCGCGCGCATCGCCATTGCCGGCAACATCATCGATTTCGGCCTCAATGGTGCGCTCACCGAGGAGCAGGTTCATCAGACACTGGACCAGGCCCTCACCCAGCCGCTGCTGGGGGATTGGGACGCATTCACCGCAGCCAGTAGCAGCGCACAGCGAATTCTCTATCTCGCCGATAATGCCGGCGAGATTTTTTTCGACCGCTTGCTCATCGAACAACTGCCCATGGATCGTGTCACCCTGGCCGTACGCGGTGTACCCATCCTCAACGACGCCACCCGGGCCGATGCCCGCGAGGCGGGACTGCACCAACTGGTGCACGTCATCGACAACGGATCGGACGCCCCAGGGACCATACTGGCGGACTGCAGCGATGAATTTAACCAGGCTTTCCGCGACGCTGACTTGATCATCGCCAAGGGGCAGGGCAATTTTGAGACGCTCAGCGATGAAATCGCACCACTCTTTTTTCTCTTCAAGGCCAAATGCCCGGTCATCGCCACGCACGCCGGCGTGGAACAGGGCAGTCTGGTGGTGCGGCGCAGCGCCAGTTCTTTTAATACGGCAAATCCGGCCAGCGCTTGAGCAGCAGCCGGGCACTACGATTAACTTTTTTTATTACTAATGCGATCCTGGACGGTTGTATACATTCAATTCATTAAAGGCGATCTTTCAGGACGCAGATCACAAAGGAGCAAAACCAGAAATGGAAAAAGCGACAACAGATGTACTGATCATTGGCGGTGGACCCGCGGGGGTCATCTCTGCCATCTCCACCCGCAATACCTACCCCAGTAAAAAGATCATGCTGGTCCGCCGCGATGCCAAAGTGGCGGTGCCTTGCGGCATCCCCTATATGTTTGGCACCCTCGCCTCCGCAGAGGATAATCTCATGGGCGATGCGCCCCTGAACGCAAAAAATATCGAGCTGAAAATCGGTGCTGTGACGGAGGTGGATACACAGCAAAAAATCGCCAAACTGGAGTCGGGCGAAGAAATTGCCTTTGAAAAACTGGTGCTGGCCACGGGGAGCAAGCCGATCATTCCCAAACCATTTCGCGGGGAGATGAAGGGCATCTTCGCCATATACAAGGACTTTAATTACCTGGTGGAGATGCGCAAGCAGATCGCGCAGGCCCGCAATGTGGTGATCATCGGCGGCGGCTTCATTGGTGTGGAACTGGCCGATGAAATCAACAAAATGGGCGACAAGGTGGTAACCCTCACCGAGATGACCGATCATATCCTGCAGCAATCCTTTGATATGGAATTTTGCATAAAGGCGGAAGAGACGCTGAAGGCCGATGGCGTTCAGCTGCGTACCGGGGTCAAGGTGATGAATCTCGGCGGCACGGGCAAGGTGGAATATGTCGAGCTTGCCAATGGTGAAAAAATCCCCGCCGATGCGGTGGTTCTGTCCATCGGGGCGCGTCCGACCACCGACCTGGCGGAAAAGATGGGACTGCAAATCGCCGAATTCGGCGGCATCAAGGTTGATGAGTTCATGCGCACCAGCAATACCGACATCTTTGCCGTGGGCGACTGCGCCGAAAAGCGCTGCTTCTTCTCGCGCAAACACGTCCCCATCATGCTGGCTTCTACAGCCACGGCCGAAGCCCGATCCGCCGGCTCCAATATCTACAGCGTCAAATCGCTGGAAATGAACAAGGGCACGATCGGCGTCTATTCGACGCGGGTCAATGGACTCTCCCTTGGGACGGCCGGACTCACCGAGTCCAAGGCGCTGGCGGAAGGATTCGATATTGTCATCGGCATCAGCGAAGGTATCGACAAACACCCCGGCACCCTGCCCGGCAAAAACAAGCTTTTCGTGAAGCTGCTCTTTTCCCGGTTTTCCGGCACGCTGCTGGGCGGCCAGGCCTATGGCGGCGATTCGGTGGGCGAATTGATCAATACCATCGCGCTGGCCATCCAGAACAAGATGAGCATGGTGGATCTGGATACCATCCAATTCGGTACACATCCCCTGCTCACGGCCGCGCCGACGACCTATCCCCTGATCGTCTGCGCCAGTGATGCCTTGAAAAAAGTCTACGTCCCGGCTTAACTGCTGTCAAGGGACGCTGCCACAGCATGTAGAAGGCAGCGTCCTGATCAATATAAATGATTGCCAAACTGAGGAGGGATAACCTTTGCGACTTTCGATTACCTGGCATCAAGCCCTGTCCATTTTTCTGTGGCTGATCGCGTTGCATTCCTTTGCAGTGGGGATTGGATTGATCGTCATGCCCGGGTCCTTCATGGAACAGCTGGGCTATGGCAGCTGTTCGGAACGCTTCTTCCGCACCCAGGGGGGTGTCTTTCACATCGCCATGGCCGTGGGGTATGCATTGGCGGCCCGCAATGCAAAAAAATTCGAGTGCCTGGTCATTTTTTCCATCCTCGTCAAGCTGCTGGCCACGGTATTTCTCTTCAGTTATGCACTTTTTGTGAAGAGCCTGGCGGCGATCGCCCTGTCGGGGCTGTTCGATTTTCTCATGGGTCTTGTTCTTTTGTACTTGTACCGGCGTACAAAACAGGAGGTGCCCCATGAAGTCTGATCTTCCCTCCATCGTCATCACCGGCGCCAGCGGGTTCATCGGACGTTATCTGCTCGACAGCGTCAAAGATGAATTCAGGGTTTTCGCCATCGCCCGCCGTTCCCGCAAAGAGGCCAATGTTCCCTATCACAAAAACATTCACTGGATTCAGTGCGACATCGCCAAATGGGACACTTTGAACGAAGTGATGAAATATATCAACGACCACGGCGGCGCGGATTTTCTCATTCATCTGGCGGCTTTTTACGATTTCACCTACAAGGATCATCCCGAGTATCAGCGCACCAACATCGAGGGCACGCGTAATGTCCTTGAATTTGCCAAAGGCATCCGGCTCAAACGATTTATTTTTGCCAGTTCGCTGGCGGCCTGTGATTTTCCCAGGGACGGCGAGAAAATCACCGAAACGTCGACCCCCGATGCCGGTTTCGCTTATGCCCGTACCAAAGCCGCCGGCGAGCAGATGGTCCGGGAATACGCGGCGCATTTCCCGTGCTCGGTGGTGCGTTTTGCGGCGGTTTACAGCGAGTGGTGCGAATACGCACCGCTTTACAAGTTTCTGTCGACCTGGCTGTCGCGAAAAATCGACGCGCGCATTCTGGCGGGCAAGGGCGAGTCCGCCATTCCCTACATTCATGTCCAGGATATCATATCGCTCCTGCGCCTGGTCATGAAAAAGACGGAGCAACTCCCCAGATTTGGAATCTACAGCGCCAGCCCGGATGGATCCGTCTCTCATAAACAGCTCTATACCATCGCCACGAATTATTTCTTTGGCCGCGGCCGCAAGCCTTTTTATTTGCCCAGACTCCTGGCCTATCCCGGTTTAGTGGGGAAATACCTGCTCAAATACAGCCATCTGGTGTGCGAGGAGCCTTTTGAAAAATTCTGGATGATCAAATACATCGACAAGAAACTGGATATCGATGCCAGTCACACCCGCCAAGCTCTGAACTGGGAACCGGCGCCGCGCTATCACATCACCCGGCGTCTGCTCTTCCTGCTGGAAAAAATAAAAAGCCACCCGGACGAGTGGCGTCTGAAAAATGAAGCGGCCCTGCTGCGCGTCACCCGCAGGAACAATCTGGTCATCTATGAAGCACTGACCGCCAAAAAAGACGCCATTCTGCCCCTGATCATCGCGCATATGAAGGCGCCGGAAAACAGCGTCCATTTCGCGCGTTATAACAAGCTCGAGGCCAACGATTTTCAATGCTACCTGAGCACCCTCTACCATCTGCTCATGGCCACGGTACGCAGCGGCGACCGCAGTTTGATGATCCAGTACATTGACGACATTGCCCTGAGAAGATTCGCCGAAGGCTTTTTGCCGGAGGAACTGGGCGAGACGCTGAGCGTCTTCAAGGACATCATCATCCGCGAACTGGTGGTTGATCCCGAATTGAAAAACATGAAGCAGGAAGTCTATGATTATGTCGGGTTGACGCTGCAGCTGGCCCAGGATGAAGTGGAGGATCTCTACGACAAACTGCTGCAAAAGATGCCGAAGGAGAAGATATCCGAATCCTCGCTTTTGCCCGACTGCAAGGAGCTGCAGCGCATGATCCGGCAGCTCAGCGCTTTTTACCAGATTTCGCCCGAAGAGGGCAAGTATTACGAGGAATTACAGCAGGAGTAATTTGCGACGCATGTCGCGGGGCGACGATTATGTACAAGCATCTATTTGGTCCGGTGCCTTCACGGCGGCTGGGCATCTCCCTGGGTATCGATCTCGTGCCCGCGAAAACTTGTAATTTGAACTGCATCTATTGCGAGTGCGGCCGGACCACCCGCATGACCATGGAACGGCGGGAATATGTCCCCTTTGCAGAGGTCTGCGAGGAACTGGAGCATTTTTTCAGCGCGAATTCCGCGCCGGATTATCTGACCTTTTCCGGTTCCGGAGAACCCCTGCTCTACAGTCGCGCCGGCGAACTGATCGCCTGGATCAAGGAGCGCTTCCCGGCGGTGCCGTTGGCCATTTTGACCAACGGTACTCTTTTCAGCGAAGCCGCGCTGCGGCAGGAGGTGCATCTGGCCGATGTGGTACTGCCCTCGCTCGACGCGGCTACCGCAACGGCATTCAAACAAATCAACCGGCCGCATCCTTCCCTCAAGATCGAAGCGATCATCGAGGGTCTGATCCTGCTGCGCCAGGAATACCCCGGCCAAATCTGGCTGGAAGTCTTCATCGTACTCGGCATCAATGACAGTGAGGCGGAACTGAACGCATTGCGCCAGGCCATCGTCCGTATCGCGCCCGATACCGTTCAGCTGAATTCTTTGGACCGGCCCGGTACGGTCACTTCCATCCGCGCCGCCACCCGGGCTGAGCTGGAACGCATCGCTGATTTTTGGCGCTTGCCCGCGGTCGAGATCGTCGCGCGATCGGCCGCAGCCCCGGCGCCTCGCGCGGTGCGCCGGGAGAAAGAATCGGCCATTCTCGAGACCATCGCGCGGCGGCCCTGCACCCTCGAGGATTTGTCCGTCATTCTGGGGATGCACGTCAATGAGCTCAACAAATACCTCGGCATTCTGGAAACCGCGGGCAAAATACATACGCGGCGGCAGGGTGGGCTGAATTTTTACGTACAGGGTCCGTCTGCAAAGAGCCAAAGCTGAACTGCGGTGTCAGCCGCCGCACGCCCGGGGCTCGGCGGCCGCTGTACCGTGCTGTCGAACCAGAGCAGCACCCGCGGCGCCGATTCGTCACCGTCGTTACGGCCTGAATAAAACTTAATTCAGGCGACATCCGGCTGAACCGCGCCGCTTGTTAAAAATGTCAACAGAAAAGAACCATATAGCAGAGATTGCACGGCATGCGTTGGATTTCGACACAGGAATTGGAGCAATTGAAGGACTGGTTTACCGTCTACGTCCGCTCGTTCTGCCACGGAGAGCCACTGCAGCAGCGCAATTTCCTCCTCAAGCAGGAACACACCCTGCGAGTTTGCGAGGAGATCATGGACCTCGGGGATGAAATCGGCTTGCAAGAAGATGAGCTGATATTGGCCGAGACCACCGCCCTGTTGCACGATATCGGCCGTTTTGAGCAGTACGCCCGTTATCATACCTTTGTGGATATGCGCTCCGAGAATCACGCCGATCTGGGATTGTCGGTCATCGCCAGGAACCGTCTCCTCGCCGGGTTTGACGAAAAAGTTCAGAAGATCATCATCGAAGCAGTCCGGCATCACAACCGCGCTGACCTGCCGCAGGGGGCGGACCAGGTATGGCTTCTCTATGGCAAGCTGTTGCGCGATGCTGATAAATTGGATATCTGGCGGGTGGTGACGGACTATTATGACCGGGCGGGTCAGGAGCGCAATGAAGCGATCGAGCTTGATTTGCCCGACACCCCGGAGTTGTCCCGGCAGGTGCTGGAGGATCTGGCTGCGGCAAGGATCGTCCAGGTGAGGCATTTGCGCACGCTCAATGACTTTAAATTGCTGCAGATGGGATGGGTTTACGACATCAATTTCGATCCCACCTGCCGCCGCATCAGTGAACGCCGCTACCTGGAGAAAATCAGGCGCGTCTTGCCGGCGGACACTGCGATCGATGAGATACACGGGCAAATGCAATTTTATCTGGCCGAACGGATCGCCGCCATCTATGCTTTGCGCCCGGCGCAAAGCATAGGTATCATCAGAGCGGAAAAGCCCGATCCATCCGGGGAATAGAAAAAATTACAGGCTATTGCAAAAGCAAAAATGAGGGAGGCCATGATGGAAAAAATTAAACTGGGGATTATCATCTGCGACCGCTACCGCACCTGCGCCGGCGGCAAGTGCCTGCGCGCGCTGCGCAATCGAGAGGGCGCTTTCAGCATCTACAAGGATCAGGAAGTTGAGCTGGTGGGTTACACCACCTGCGACGGGTGTCCGGGCGGCAATATCGAATATGCCCCCGAGGAGATGATCAAAAACGGCGCCCAGGTCATCCATCTGGCGACCGGACTGGTGGTGGGCTACCCGCCCTGCCCGCATCTCGCTCATTTCTGCGATTTTCTCGAGGCGCAGTATAAAGTCCGCGTGGTGGTGGGAACCCATCCGATTCCGGAAAAATACCGCAAAATTCATGCGCAGCTGAAAACGTGGGAATCGCCGCAATGGCAAACCTTCATCGGCCCCACGCTGGCGGACGAACCTACGCGTCTGGCCTATGATTGATGTCACTTGGGGTCGGACCAAAACATATTCAAGTTAGTCAATAGGATAGCTCAAGAAAATTGGCCGAAAAGGGATTTAGAATGCATTTTTGCGAGCAAAATATGCCTTCCAAGGCCAGGCAACACTGCGTTACCATCATGTTGTCAAATGGTCATTTTTGGGGGCCGGAGCAAAATAAGTGTTGTATATGACAAAAAGAATCCGTATGTTATTGCTGTCAAAAAATTTTTGACACTACAGAGTTGTACAGTCCATCTTTCTGTATGTACGCATTGCTTCTTCTTTTTTTCTCCCGGTTTCATCTCCATTCTCCCGATTGGATACAGAACTTGATAAAAATCTGAAGGCGCAAGACAACCTGACGATTTGATGCATCTGTATCATCTTTTAACGCAGCCGCCACACAGCGGCAAATTATCATTTTAGATTGGAAAAAAATGAAAGAAACATCCTCCTTCCAGGAGCTGGGGCTATCTCAGGACTCTTTATCCGCGGTACGCAAAAAAGGCTTTACCCAGCCCAGTCCGATTCAGGAAAAAGTCATTCCCCTGTTACTGTCCGGTCATACGGACATCATCGGCCAGGCACAAACCGGCACCGGCAAGACCGCTGCCTTTGGCCTGCCCATCATTGAAAAAATCGCATGCCACTCCCGTCACGTCCAGGCCCTGGTGCTGACGCCGACGCGCGAACTGGCGTTGCAGGTTTCCGATGAAATCGCCTCCCTGCGCGGCCACAAGCAGCTGAAAGTGACCTCCATTTATGGTGGTCAACCCATGCAGCGACAGGTGAACAATCTGCGCCAGGGCGTCCATATTGTGGTCGG
>CAUJEL010000102.1 GCA_963169875.1 Candidatus Zhuqueibacterota bacterium | reverse complement strand
CTGGTCCAATCGCCCCATCTGGCCCCAAGGCATTGCGGCGCCCACCGAGATTCCTTCGGTGCCGCCTTCCCTGGATTGGAATCTCTGGCTCGGACCGGCGGCGTGGCGGCCTTACCATCCGGCGTTGAGCCATTTTGTATGGCGCGGCTGGCTCGATTTTGGCACCGGCGCCATCGGCGATATGGGCGCGCACATTCTCGATCACCCCGTCTGGGCGCTCAACCTCACCACGCCCACCCACGTGCAGGGCTCTTCCACAGAGCTGAACAATGACAGCTATCCAAGCTCAGAAATGATCACTTTTTATTTTCCGGCCCGCAATGGTCACCCGGATGCGAAAAAATGGGGCATCGACCTGAAAATCGATCTGCCGCCGGTGAAACTCACCTGGTATGATGGCGGACTGACGGCACCGCGGCCGTTTGAACTGGAAGATGGACGCAAATTGGCCACGGGTCGAAGCGGCATCCTCTTCATCGGCGACAACGGGGTGATGATGTCGGGTGACTATGGCGCCAATCCCCGCATTATTCCCGAGAGCAAGATGAAGGAATTCAAACGTCCGGAGAAAAAGATCCCGCGCGTGTCTGGGCATATGTCCGAATGGATCGAATGCATCAAGGCTAATAAAAAGTCGGGCACTGATTTCAGTTATGCCGGTCCCTTGACCGAGATGATGCTGCTGGGATGCATTGCGGTCCGCTGCGGCAAAGAAGCCAATGCGATTCTGCAGTGGGATGCTGAAAACATGAAATTCCCCAACTATCCCGATGCCGATCAATACGTCAAGAGTGTCTACCGCGAAGGATGGTCTTTATAATCGTCCCGGACACCTCCATGCAGAGATCTCAGGTCATGCGCACGGCAGTTAGCCTGAATTATTCACCGCCGAGGACGCAGAGGTACGCAAAGAAAAGAAAAACATAAAGATGGCATTGACAAAAACTTTGATGACTGAGATCAAAATCGAATCGAAAAAATTTTGATAATTGCAATAAAAATCGCTCGGCGCACTCGGCGGTTTATGAATAGAACAGGTTTGTTTGGTTAAATAATGAAAGATGGTTATGAGCGAAGAAAAAGGAAATGCGGATTCCAAGAAGAGAATAGACCGGCGAGATTTTTTGCAGGGGTTGGCCGGCATCCCGGTTCTGGGCGCATTCGCCCTGGCAGCCCTTAAACAGGAATCATACCGGCGCACGCGAAAGGCGCAGCTGGCCTCTGCAGCGGTTCCGCAGGGTGACGCAGCGGAGGTCAATGTCGCCCTGCTGGGCGTTGGCGCACAGGGCGATGTGCTGCTGAACTCGATGCTCAAGATCCCCGGCTTGCGGTTCAAAGCGGTTTGTGACGTCTGGACGGAATACAACCTGCGCCGCGCCGCCAACCTCCTCAAGAAGTACGGCCATGAAGTTAACACCTATGAAGACTATCGCGAGATGCTGGACAAGGAGAAGGGGTTGGATGCGGTGGTCATCGCCACACCCGATTTCTGGCATGCTGAGCACACCGTCGCCTGCCTGCAGGCGGGACTGCATGTCTACTGCGAAAAGGAGATGTCCAATACACTTGAAGGCGCCCGTCGCATGGTGCAGGCGGCCCGCGACACCGGCAAGCTGCTGCAGATCGGTCATCAGCGCCGCAGCAATCCCCGCTACATTTTTACCCATGATGTGCTGCTGCGGGAATTGAATATCCTCGGCCGGGTGGTCACGGCCGGCGGCCAATGGAACCGCTCTGCGGCGCCGGATCTGGGCTGGCCGAAAAAATATGAAATGCCGGTCGACCGGCTGAAAAAGTATGGATTCGATTCCATGCATCAATTCTGCAACTGGCGCTGGTACAAGAACCTCGGCGGCGGGCCCATTGTGGACCTCGGCTCGCATCAGATCGATATCTTCAGCTGGTTCCTGGGCGCCAACCCCAAGTCCGTCATGGCCAGCGGCGGCACGGATTACTATGATAAAGCCACCCATGAATGGTATGACACAGTCATGGCCATCTACGAGTACGACACCCCCCGGGGCACGGTGCGCGCCCATTACAAGACGCAGACCACCAATGGCAGTCTCGGTTATTTCGAGCAGTTCATGGGCGATCAGGGGACGCTGGTTTTGTCCGAATCGTCGCAGATCGGTGCGCTGTATCGTGAAAAGACCCAGGCGGGTCCCTGGGATGAATGGGTGCGCAAAGGCTATCTCACGGAGCCCAAAATTCTTGAGAGTAAAGCCGAAGACCTGACCCAGGGCGCGCTCGATGTGCGCGAAACCATCTCTCCGGATGAACATAAAATTGCGCTGCAATTTTTCGATCCTTACCACAAACCGCATCTGGAGAATTATTTCAATGCCGTGCGCGGCCTGGAAAAATTGAACTGCCCCGCTGAAATCGGTTACGAGAGTGCGGTGGCGGTGCTCAAGGTGAATGAAGCGGTGGAAGCGAAACAGACTCTCTATTTCAAACCGGAAGAATTTCTGGCCCAGGGTGCGGCTTGACGCACCATTTTGAATGGCGTGGGGTGCGGATTGCCGTACTATTTTATCAAGCCGGTGGGTGCGCTGACGCACCATTTTGAATGGCATGGGATGCGGATTTCTGCACTATTTTGGAATTGTTGTGATTGCGTCCTGGCGTACCTTTATATGGACCTAAAAGGCAACCATGCGAAGTTTGGTAACCTTCGCATGGTTGAGGCAATCGCTCACTTTAGGATTGAATCAAAATCGGGATTGATTATTCATGAACACTAAACTATTGTCGACTTTTCAATGGATCACCTTGATCCTGCTGCGCATGATCATCGGCTGGCATTTTCTCTATGAAGGACTCGCCAAGCTGCTGAAAGGCAACTGGTCCGCGTATGGATTTCTCATGGAATCCAAATGGATTTTCGCCGACCTGTTTCGCTGGATGGCGACGCAGCCAACGGTGCTCCAGATCATCAATGTCGTGAATATCTGGGGCTTGATCCTCATCGGTCTCGGGCTGATGCTGGGCATTTTTACGCGCCTCGCCGCAGTGGGAGGGATTCTCATCATTGCGCTTTATTACGTCTGCAATCCGCCCCTGGTGGGATTGTTCTATTCCATCCCGGCTGAGGGCAATTATATTTTCATCAATAAAAATGTGGTAGAAATGGCGGCGCTGCTGGTTTTACTCGCGATTCCCACCCAACGCGTGGCAGGCCTGGATCTTCTTCTTGCCAAACTGCTGCAGCAATCATCGCGGAAGAAAAACTGATGTCTCAACTATCGCGCAGATCTTTTCTACAGGCGGCCGCTGCAGGCGGTGCAGGCATCCTGCTCTCCGGTGTCCATACTCCCGCGCACGCCAAAATCCTCGGTGCCAATGACGACATCCGCATCGCGGTCGCAGGACTTAACAGCCGCGGTTTTTTTCTCGCGGAGAGGTTTGCTTCCTTGCCAGGCGTGCGTCTTGCCGCGCTCTGTGATCCCGATGAAGAAATCTTGCAGCGCCAGGCCATGCAACTGCAGGAGCGCTTTGGCAAACCCGAGCTCTACACGGACATCCGCAAACTCCTGGAGGACAAGGATATCGATGCCCTGGCCATCGCCACGCCCAACCACTGGCATTCCTTGATGGCGGTGTGGGCTGTGCAGGCGGGCAAAGATGTCTATGTGGAAAAGCCGGTTTCGCATAACATCCGGGAAGGCCGCCAACTGGTGGAAGCAGCGCGCCAACATCGCCGTCTCGTGCAGGCGGGCCTGCAATCGCGGTCCGATGCGGGCGTGAAGCAGGTTTTTGAATATCTCTGGGACGGCCATCTCGGCAAAATCAAACTGGTGCGCGGATTCTGCTACAAACGCCGCGACACTATCGGACGCGTGGATGGCCCGCAGCCCATTCCTGCGACCGTGGATTATGACTTGTGGAGCGGCCCAGCTCCCCTGACACCGTTGCGGCGCAAGTCACTGCACTATGACTGGCACTGGGTCTGGGAAACCGGTAATGGCGATATCAATAACCAGGGCACGCATGAACTGGATATGTGCCGCTGGGTTTTACGGCAGAACAAATTACCCAAAAGCGTCATGAGCTTCGGCGGACGTTTCGGCTACCGCGATGACGGCGCCACGCCCAATACGCAGGTGGCCTATTTCGATTACGATACGCCCATGCTGTTTGAAGTGCGCGGATTGCCGCGCAGTGCCAACGATACCACCATGGATGTCTATCGCGGAGTCCGGATCGGCATCGTGGTCGAATGCGAGGATGGCTATTTTGCCGGCGGCAGCGGCGGCGGCTGGATCTATGATCGCGATGGTCAGCGCATCAAACAATTCGTCGGAGATGGCGGCGATGGACATTATGCGAATTTTATTGAGGCCGTGCGCAACCGCAATGAAAAGCAACTGAACGCGCCGATCCTCGAAGGTCATCTTTCCACGGCGCTCGGCCACATGGCCAATATCTCTTACCGCCTGGGGCATTCTGTTTCACAAGATGCGCTGCGGCAGACATGGGCTGAACACGAATACCTCGCTGATAGCGTGCAACGGTTTCAGGAACATCTCAGCGCCAACAGCGTAGAATTGACAGGTACGGAGGTGGTATCCGGTCCCACGCTGGCATTCAATCCGAAAAAGGAGCGTTTTAAATCGGAGACTTCTTACGATGCAGGATATTGGGCGAATCATCTTGTCAAAGATCAGTACCGGACGCCCTACTGCTTTCAGGAAATGTAGTAAGCATTGAATCAAAGGAGAAATCAGCATGTTGTATCGCCGTATAGCAATCGTTTTGGTCATGGTGGCTTTATTGATGGGCGTCATGCCTGTGCAGGGTCAGGATCTCAAGCCGATCCCCATCAAACTCCCCAAGGCCATGTTCGTCGGCACGCCGCAGAATATCAATGTGCCGAATCTGGAGAAACCATTGGGCAAACCCCGCGAGCCCTTCCTGGCACCGGCCGGTGTCGTCAATGTGGCGCTCAATAAGCCGGTGAATTCCAGCGATGATGCACCCATCATCGGCGAACTTGAGATGGTCACCGATGGCGACAAGGAAGCGACCGACGGCAGCTACGTTGAGCTCGGTCCCTTTGTACAGCACGTCACCATCGATCTCAAGGCCAAACATACCATCTATGCAATTGTGCTGTGGCATTTCCACAAACAACCCAGTGCTTATAATGATGTCGTCGTGCAGGCTTGCGATGACCCGGCCTTCAAGACCAACGTCCAGACCATCTTCAATAATGACCACGACAACTCGGCCAAGCTGGGCGGCGGCAAGGACAAGAACTATATCGAGACCGCGGAAGGCAAACTCATCGATGCCAGGGGCGTGCAGGGACGCTATGTGCGCTGCTACAGCAATGGCAACAGCAATAACGATTTGAATCATTATATCGAGGTTGAGGTCTACGGCCTGCCGGTGAAATAGAGGCAGGGGAGGGACGGCATGCTTGACAAGAGAGTTTATGCTGCGCTTTGGTGTGCCGTTCTCGTTCTGGCTCTTGCCCTGCGGTTGCCAAATCTGCAACACCGGCCCATGCACACCGATGAGGCGGTGCACGCCGTGAAATTCGCCGGGCTGCTGCACAGCGGCGAATACCGCTATGACAGCAATGAGTACCACGGCCCTTCATTATATTATTTCACCCTGCTGCCCGCCTGGATGCGCGGACAGCAGACCCTCGCTGACCTGGATGAAAAGACTTTGCGGATCATCCCCGTCGTGTTTGGTTTGGGTCTGGTTCTTTTGCCGCTTTTGTTAGTACCTTTGACTGGCCGTCTCGCGGCCCTGGCCGCTGCCCTGTGGATCGCTGTTTCATCCCCTCAGGTGTTCTACAGCCGCTATTATATCCACGAAGTTATCTTTGTCTATTTTTCCATGCTGCTGATCGCGGCCCTGCTGCGCTACCGCCATGAACGGCATTGGTCGTGGATGCTCGTGGCCGGGGCGTCGCTGGGATGCCTGCACGCCAGCAAGGAGACCGATTTACTCATCCTGGCTGCGGCCCTGGCGGCTTTCGTGGTGCTCTGCCGGGGGAAAATCAGATTGCCATCCTTGCTCCATGGCGGGATTTTTTGGGGAACCGCTTTTTTCCTCTCCCTGGCCTTTTTTTCTTCCTTCTTCGCCAATCCCGCTGGCTTGGTGGATTCCTTGCGCACGTATACCACTTATTTCGCCCGTGGCGCCGGTGATACGCTGCATATACATCCCTGGTATTATTATTTTCAGCTTTTGTTCTGGCATCCGACGGTTGGGCGTTATATCGTCACTGAATTTTGGATCATCCCGTTTGTCTTGGTCGCTGTTGTGCGTGCTTTTCGCCGCAACGCCGGTGGATATGCCCGGCTGGTGCGTTTTTTTACCTTATTCACCGGCTTTCTCGCCGTAGTCTATTCAGCATTACCTTACAAAACGCCCTGGAATGCGTTGGTTTTTCAGTATGGATTGCTTGTTCTGGCGGGTATTGGCGCGGCTGAAATGGCAAACTGGGCGAAAAAGAAGATGCGGGTCGCCATGGTTTATTCTCTGGTTGCGCTGTTTTGGATCGCGGCGCAATCCATATGGCTTAACTATTATCACGATTCAGATGCCAGGAGTCCCTGGGTATATGCCCATCCAGGACCTGAGGTGAATCTCCTTTCGCAGCGCGTGGAGGGCGCGGCGCGTTTGGGTCCCGCTGGACTGGATACGCCGGTGGAAGTGATTTATCCCGGTCATGATTATTGGCCGCTGCCGTGGACACTGCGGCGCCTGCACCGCGTTGGCTGGTATGATCAGGTGGATTTGACGGCGCCCGCCGGCGAGATCGTCCTGGTAGCACCGGCGCTGGAAAGTTCGCTGCTGCAAAAACTGTATGAAGTGCCGCCGCCCGGCGCCAAACACCTGTACGTCAGGCTCTGGGATGGGTATGTGGAACTGCGGCCGGCCGCTGAAATCCGCGCCTATATTCGCAAGGACCTTTTTGACAGTGTGGAAGAGCAAAGCACGCCATGAGTATCACCACTGAAAAACAGGAACAAGCACATCACTATTCCCACCTGGCTATGGCGACCACTTTCGAGATTCGCATCCGCCACGACGATGAAACCTACGCCCGTCAAGCCGCCTGGGATGCGTTTACCCTGCTCGATCGCCTGGAATCAGAGCTCACCCGTTACGATGACAACAGCGATATCAACCGCTTGAACGCGCTGCCTCCTGGTGAAACTCTGCTGCTCGGCGAGGCGGCGTATGCCTGTCTGGCGCAGGCGCAGTCTTACTATGAGGTGACGGGAGGTACGTTCGATATCACGGCGGGCGGGTTGAAAGAGTTCTGGCAGGAAAGTCCCTCTTTTTGGCAGCGTTGGTTTGCCCTCCGGCGTGTGGTGATTGGCATGGGGCATATCCATATCGAAGAGGGATGGCAGGTGTGGAAAGATGCGCCGGTGCAGGTGGATTTGGGCGCCATTGGCAAAGGCTATGCGGTGGATCGCATGGCGGAACGGCTGCAGGAATGGCAGATCAGCGATTTTATGCTGCACGGCGGCGCCAGTTCGGTGGCCGCGCGCGGGGGGGCGCCGGGGACATTGGGCTGGCCGGTGACGTTGCGGCATCCGCATTACAAAGAGACCATTCTGGCTCGGTTTGAACTAGCCAATCAGGCCATGGGTGCGTCGGGTGTGGAGAAGGGCGGGCATATCATCAGTCCGCAAACGGGAAAGCCGGCGCAGAATGCATGGGCCGCTTGGGTGATCGCCGCGGATGCGGCCGCAGCCGACGCCATCTCCACCGCGCTGATGGTGATGACACGACCGGAAGCGAAAGCTTTCCTCGATGGCAGGGCGGACCTCGGCGCCCTGGTGCTCTACCAATCCATGGATCTTGATTATTTTTATCAACTACCCCAATGTGTCATGGTGTAACCATACAAGGAATGAGGGCAAAGATGCGAGCCTGCGCGGGGAACAGAGGAGAGGAACACTCGGGCGGCTGAATGCCAAAAGGTTCCTTCTGAATGACGTTTTTTAAGAGTTGTCACTTATTTGGAAATTATCAGGAATGGGGGCAATGACACGCGCCCGGCATCTGTCCTGCCGGGCTTGTGCATATATTTAAGGTTGCTTGCCTTTGCTCGGCAAAGTGCCGGACATATGATGAATGCGACCACGCACGATTGGGGCGTGAATGATTTCCCCATCCCTTATTTCAGCAGCGTGAGCTTGCGCGTCTGCTGCACCCCATCTCCTGTGAGGCGGCAGAAGTAGACGCCGCTCGGCACCATGTCGCCGCGACTGTTGGTCCCGTGCCACTGTACGGCATGGGTTCCGGCGCTTTTCCTGGCATCCACCAGGGTGCATACAGATTGCCCCAGTTCGTTGAATATCTCCAGTCTTATGGACATACTGCGCGCCAGTCTGTATTCGATGGACGTGCCGGGATTGAAGGGATTGGGATGATTCTGCAACAGCTGGAACTCAGCCGGCATCGTGGGATTTTTATAAACCCCTGAAGCGGCAGCTTCATGCCGGGCCAGCTCAAGCCGCAATTGATCCCTTTTGGACTGTATCTCTGCGAGCGTCAAACCGGGCACAGACACATCCTCGCGCACCTCGCCGCTGCGGTAATCGACCAGATTGATGCGTTCGATGGGATCGGCGGTGAGGGAGTAAAGCTCCCATTGGTCCGCTTCGACGCCGTCCGGATCCACATAACGCACCAGCTTCCAGTCGCCGGTGCATACGGCGTGAACCTGAGTGGGCTGGCGTACGCTGCCCGGCACGAGCCCATGCCCCGCATCGATGGCGGTCTGCAGATTGGTCGTGAATAAATTGTATTTTTCCTGCGTGGTTTGATCCGGGGCGTCGCACAACGCGGTGATGGTATCATGGGTCATGAAAAAGACGCCGTTGCGCACGCTGCCATCCTCAGCCATGATATCACCCTGGCGTCCCCCGCTCACGTATGGAGAGAGGTCAATGCCGGGGAACGGTTTTACGGCGGTTTTGCCATGGATGGTCTCCATAGCCTCACGCAGCTGCCCGATATCAAATCCTGCCAATCCCAGCACGGTCGGTGCAAAATCGATCGAACTGGTGGTAACCGTTCGGCCAAGTACATATTCATGAATTAGCCCGGGTTGATTATATTGTTCCTGTCAAAACAAAAAGGAGACAGGAATGAACAGTACAGAATCGAAAAACCCAGCCGAACGCACGCAAGCAATGTATGCCATCG
>CAUJEL010000101.1 GCA_963169875.1 Candidatus Zhuqueibacterota bacterium | reverse complement strand
CAGGCCGCTGCACACGTTCATCAAAATGTACATTTTCAAGCGCGGTTTTCTCGATGGCAGCGAAGGATTGATCTTGTCGCTGCTGTCAGCCAACTATGTGGCGGCCAAATATGCCAAGACCTGGGAATCGAGGCAGAAGAGGCCGGGTCCGTCGAAATAATAACTTGAACCATTGCTTCAAATCTTGTATATTATAGTAGTCAATTGCACTTGTTTCTGTTTCTGCGGAGGCCCTATCAAATGGATTTTTCAATCACAGACAAAGAAGATGTTTATATTCTCAAGCTCCAGGAAGAAAAGTTGAACACGCGCATCTCCCCCGATTTAAAGGCTCAGCTTCTGCTGCTGATTGGAGATGAGTCACACAATAAGATCATCCTGGATCTGAGCGACGTCAAGTATGTGGATTCATCCGGATTGGGCGCTCTGCTGCTGGGATTGCGTCAAGCGCGTGCCAACGACAAGCAGTTTGCGCTCCTGGGTACGCAAAAGCGCGTCGCCAGTTTGATTCATATCGCCCATCTCGATGGCGCCCTAGCCAGTTTCGATCACGTGGATGAGGCCATCGCCCATTTGAATAAACCCGAATAACCACCTGCCTGGAAAACCACGGATTGACGATGCCTATCTATGAGTATATTTGTTTGGGTTGCCGGCGCCGTTCAAGCCATCTGATCCGATCCATCGCAAATCCTGAACCTGTCAAATGTCCGCATTGCGACAGTAGCCGCGTGCAGCGGATCATGTCGCGTTTTGCCTCGCTCAAGTCGGAAGAGGCGCGTCTGGAGCAGATGGCCGATCCCGGTCGCTGGGGCGGCCTGGATGAGAATGATCCGACCAGTGTGGCCAAATTTGTGCGCAAGATGGGGCAGGAGATGGGCGAGGATGTCAGCCGCGACGAGATCGAGCAGATGGCCGATGAAGCGGCACGGGAATCGGAGGGAAGCTCGGAAAAGGATGCGGACGAATAAGCCCTACCATGATATAGATTTAAAAGTCCCCTGTCATTTTGCCAGGGGCTTTTTTTTGATGGGGTGGAAGGGAAAGGAAAGACCTTCGTATCACATCGCATTTTCAAGTGCGATGACAGTTCACCGGTTTTGTTCTCGCACCGGAGCATGACAGAGCATTGTTCGTAATTCCGCATTTATGCGGGCTTGTTGATTTCCACGTTTTGTGTGGGCACGCAAATTTGCCGCTGCAGCGGCAAAAAAAGTGTTTACGCGGGGCTGTGGATTGCGTTGGTCCGACGGGCATTTGCTAAAAGGGATCTGTTGGATGACAAACAGGGGGTTGTCATGGTGTAACCATCTTGTAGAGACGGCGGCACTGATAAGCGTCTACACAGGAAATGGGGCATTCTCTTTCAGGTGGCTATGTGCTAAAAGGTTCCTGAATGACATCCTATCATAGTTGGCATGCAGCAGGCACCTTTTAGCCAAGCGGCAGCGTGCCACGTCGAAAACGAATACGCTACAGACAGGTTCTTCTTCTCATATCACAAAGATTCCCCCTGAATGATGGTGCTCTTTTGATTGCCTGTTATTGGTGATGATGGCATGCCGCAACCTGACGAATCTGCCTGGTCGTGGCATGCCAAAGGTTAGCGAAATAAAAAAAGGCCCTGGCTTACCATCAGCCAGGGCCTGTTGGAGTGGGACAAATCAGGAGCAGCCGCTGGTGCCGCCGCAATTGAGACATTTGTAGCAGGCGCCGTTGCGCACCATGATGCTGCCGCATTCGGAGCAGGGCGGCGCATCGCTCTGCTCGGTGAAAACCTTGGTCTCATCATTTTCCTCATGTGCCACCTCGAAATCGGAAAATCCGCCGGTGGCCTCGTTATCGGATACGCGTTTCAGCAGATATCGCGCTTCCAGCCAGCGGAAAATATAATCCGTGATCGACTTGGCAACGGGAATGGCCGGATTGTTGGTGAAGCCATAGGGCTCGAAGCGGGTATGGCTGAACTTTTTGATGAATACTTCCAGGGGCACACCGTACTGCAGACTGATGGAGACCGAAGTGGCAAAAGCGTCCATCAAGCCGGACACCGTGGAGCCGGTTTTTGCCATGACCACAAAAATCTCGCCCGGCCTGCCATCCTCATACTCGCCCACGGTGATGTACCCTTCGTGCCCGGCGATGGAGAATTTGTGTGTGCGCGAATTGCGCTCGTCGGGCAGGCGATGCCGCTGTCCGGTGAATACACCGCGGCTGGCGGATTTGCCGCCCTTGCCGTCTTTGGCCGTGCTCAGCGGCTGGGAGCGCTTGGAACCATCGCGATAGATGGCAATGGATTTCAGACCGAGCTTCCAGGCCTCCATGTAAACGCTGGCGATCTCTTCTGAAGTAGCTTCATTGGGCATGTTGACCGTTTTGGAGATGGCGCCGGAGAGGAAGGGCTGCACCGCTGCCATCATGCGCACATGGCCCATGTAATGGATGAAGCGTTTGCCGTTCTGCGGTTTGAACGCGCAATCGAAGACGCGCACATGTTCCTGGCTGAGATGGGGTGCCCCTTCGATGGTATCAAAATTGTCCAGATAAGCGAGAATATCCTTGATGTGCTCTTCCGGATAGCCGAGACGATGCAAAGCCTGTGGTACCGTGTTGTTGATCAGTTTGAAATACCCGCCGCCGACCAGTTTCTTGAATTTAACCAGCGCGATATCCGGCTCGATGCCGGTGGTATCGCAATCCATCATAAACCCGATGGTGCCGGTGGGCGCGAGTACGGTCACCTGGGCATTGCGGTAGCCATAGCGGTCGCCCATCTCCAGGGCATCGTTCCATACTTCATTGGCCGCATCCATGAGTTCGGGGGAGGCCAGATTGGGGTCAATGTTCTCCAGCGCGGCGCGATGCTTGCGCATGACCCGCAGCATGGGTTGGTGGTTTTTCTCGAATTCGCTGAATGGGCCTACCGCACTGGAGAGTATCGCGGAGGTGAGGTAGGCTTGTCCGGTCATCAGTGCCGTCAAGGTGGCCGCCAGGGCGCGGCCTTCATCGCTGTCGTAGGGAAGCCCATAGAACATCAGCAGCGCGCCGAGATTGGCATATCCCAGGCCCAGCGGTCTGAATTGGCGGCTGTTGCCGGTGATTTGCTCATTGGGATAGCTGGCGTTATCGACGATGATTTCCTGGGCAATGATCAGCAGATGAATGGCACGGCGGTAGGCCTCAATGTCGAATTCCCCGCTCTCTTTGACGTATTTCATCAGATTCAGGGAGGCGAGGTTGCAGGATGAATTATCCACAAACATATATTCGCTGCAGGGATTGGAGGCATTGATAGGCGCCGAATTGGGGCAGGTATGCCAGTCATTGATGGTGGTATGGAACTGGATGCCTGGATCGCCGCAGATATGGGCTGCATCAGAGATCATTTTCATCAGGTCGCGGGCGCGGTGGCTGTCGATGACAGAGCCATCGGTAACCGCATGGGTGTGCCACAAACCATCCATTTCAACGGCCTGCATGAACTCATCGGTGGCGCGCACGCTGTTATTGGAATTCTGGAAAAAAACTGAATTATACGCATCGCCGCCGAAGGAGCCATCATAGCCCATCTCGATCAATGCCCAGGCTTTCTGTTCTTCGTTGGCTTTGCAGTTGATGTATTCGACGATGTCCGGGTGGTCGGCGTTCAGAATGACCATTTTGGCGGCGCGGCGGGTTTTACCGCCCGATTTGATCACACCGGCAAATGAATCATATCCGCGCATGAAGGAGACCGGTCCGGAGGCGCTGCCGCCGGTTGAGAGTTTCTCCTTGGAGGAACGCAGGGATGAAAAATTGGTACCGGTGCCCGATCCCCACTTGAACAGCAGGCCCTCGGTTTTGGCCAGATTGAGGATCGATTCCATGGTATCTTCCACGGAGTTGATAAAGCAGGCCGAACATTGCGGATGCTCCTCCACCCCCATGTTGAACCACACCGGACTGTTGAAGGAGGCTTTCTGATTCACCAGCAGATGAGTGAGTTCAGCCTCAAAGGTCTCCGCATCCGCGGGCGAGGCGAAATAACCGTCTTTCAGTCCCCATTGGGTGATGGTCTTGGCAACGCGGTCAACCATGGATTTGACGCTGTTCTCGTGGGTGTCGGAATTTTTATGGGTGTGGAAATATTTGGAGGCGACAATATTGATCGCGGTCTGCGACCAGGATTTGGGCACCTCGATATTCTGGCGTTCGAATATCATTTCGTTTTTATCGTTGGTGATGGAAGCGGTGCGGAAATCCCACTCTAATTCATCGTACGGGTGTACACCGATCTTGGTGAAAAAACGCTGGATACTCAACTTTTCGTGAGAGTGCCTTCTTGTGTGTGATTGCCCAGTCTGATCCGGCACGGTCAATTCAAGCTGTTCGGCCTTACCGTACTGCTTCATAATTTCTCCTTATTCGACAACAATATCAGAGTGGGCAGCCACCCACCTGCGCCATTTTTGCATCTTGTATGTTGGATTTGATTTAAGAGAGGTTGTTTACCGAGGCCCCCTTACACCGCCTATTCCACACTTTAGGTTTCGCGCCTGAAGGTAGTCACAGTTGCTGCATGACGCAGTTGCCTCCTGTTTGCAGTATCAATTTAGAAAATCGGGGCTGAATAGTCAAGTGAAAAATCAATATTTTGTATTTTTTTTGTGCAAAGCGTCAACTTATAGTAGTTTCTTGACTTGCGGGGAATAATCAAAATTCAATATCTGTTAGTCTGAGCGGGTAAAATTAGCTTGATTTAGGCCCCAGTTATACGTAAATTTTTGCTCTATAATCACCCACGCCGCCAACTCATTTTCCATCGCCGGTGAGCGGTGATAAATTTATTTGTTTGAAATCTGCCATGACTGCGTTGGGGGCAGACATTATCCTCATAGTGAAAGGCTACCACTTTGTCGCACGATTTTCCGAGCGAGCAGGATTCTCTTTACATGTCACAAGCGCTCAAGCTGGCCGCCAAGGGCCGGGGCATGGTCAGCCCCAATCCCATGGTGGGCGCTGTGATCGTGAAAGACGGCCGTGTCGTGGGGGAAGGCTTTCACCAGAAATTTGGTGGCGCACACGCTGAAGTTCATGCCCTGGAAATGGCCGGCGATGCTGCAGAAGGCGCCACGCTGTATGTGACGCTGGAGCCGTGCGCGCATCAAGGCAAAACCGGTCCTTGTGTTGACCGGATTTTTGCGGCGGGCATCGTCGAGGTGGTGGCCGCTATGCAGGATCCAAATCCAATCGTCAACGGATTGGGATTTCAGCGCCTGCGCAGCATGGGCATCCAGGTGCGCAGCGGCATTCTCGAAGCAGAAGCAGCGGACCTCAATGCCGGCTATACCAAATTCATGCGCAGCGGCAGACCCCTGATCACCCTGAAAATCGCCCAAACCCTCGATGGCCGCATCGCCACCAGCAGCGGCCATTCCAAATGGATCACATCCAAGGAATCGCGCGTGGAAGCACACCGGCTGCGCGCCCAGCACGATGCGCTCCTGGTCGGCATCAATACGGTACTGGCCGACGATCCGCAGTTGACCGTGCGCATGGTCGAGGCCGTCTCGCCCCATCGGATTGTCCTGGACAGTCAGCTGCGCATCCCTCTGGATGCCCAAATCCTTTCCGATGACGCGCCCTTTTTGACGACCGTGCTCACCACTGCGAGCGCTTCCAGGGAAAAAATTGTCCGCATCCAGGAAAAAGGCGCCTCCGTACTGGTGCTGCCGGAAGATGAGCGCGGCTGGGTGGAATCGGCCGGTCTCTGGCGCAAGCTCGCGGAACTGGGGGTCACTTCGGTTTTGATTGAAGGAGGCAACACCCTCGCCACGGCTTGCCTCAAAACAAAAGTCATTGACCGTATCGCCAGTTTTATTGCGCCCAAAGTGCTGGGCTCCGGCATTGATGCCATCGGCGATCTCGGCATCCGCAACATCAATAACGCCATTCAGCTCGAGAGAGTGGAATATAAAATCCTCCCGGTCGATATTCTCGTGCAGGGATGGGTCAAATATCTGATGTGAGACAAGCGTCCATGTTCACCGGATTGATAGAAGAAATCGGGCGCATCCAGCGCATCGAAGCTTACGGCGGCGGCAGCCGGATCACCATTGCAGCGGACGAGGTGCTCAGAGACTTGAAAGTGGGCGATTCCGTCGCCATCAACGGCATCTGCCTGACGGTGGTGGCGAGAACTGAAACGGCCTTCCAGGTCGAAGCCGTCGCCGAGACCCTGCAGCGCTCCACCCTGGGGACCCTGCAGCGGGGCGATGCCGTCAATCTGGAGCGGGCCCTGCAGGCGAGCAGCCGCCTGGGCGGCCACTTTGTCCAGGGCCATGTCGATGGCATCGGTGAAGTCATTTCCCTGACAATGAAGGATCCCGGCTATTGGCTGGAGATAAGACTGGCGGAAGAACTGCACCCCTTTGTCGTGGAGAAAGGCTCCATCGCCATTGACGGCGTGAGCCTGACCATCGCGCAAGTGGAAACAGATCGCATCGCCATCGCCCTGATTCCGCATTCCGCGCAGGCGACCACTTTGAGCAGCAAGAAAAGCGGCGATAAAGTCAATATCGAATGCGATATCATCGCCAAGTATGTCGGGCGTTACCTTGGGCTGCGCAAAAAAGAAACCAACATCTCAGATGAGCTTTTAAGGCAGTGGGGTTATTAGCCTTAACCTTGCGAAGGTTTGACACCTTCGCAAGGTTAAATGCGGTTTGTGAATTATCCTGAATAATTCCTAACCACGAAGTTCACGAAGGACACGAAGCAAAAATAGCTGACTATTCTATTAAATATATTAAGTTAGGGAGTTATCCTTCGTGCGCTTCGTGCTCTTCATGGTTGAATTTAGTTTTTGTGTCTGAATGATATAACATATTGTTAAAAATAGTTTTTAAGCTTCTTCTTATGCTGTTTGTGAATAATGCAAGTAATATAGGCCAAATGTAAATTATGGAAAAAAAACAGGAACCATTTGTATTCAACACCGTCGCGGAGGCGGTTCAGGATCTTCGCGACGGCAAGATCATCATCGTGGTGGATGATGAAGATCGCGAGAACGAAGGCGATTTCATCATGCTGGCGGAAAAAGTGACACCCGAGACCGTCAAATTTATGGCCAAAATGGGACGCGGCCTGGTCTGTGTGGCCATGACGCAGAAACGCCTCGAGGAACTGGATATCCCCTTCATGGTGCCGAACAACACGGCACTGCTGGGCACTGCCTTCACGGTTTCTGTGGATTATCGTCATGGCGTGAGCACCGGCATCTCCGCCAGCGATCGCGCCGCCACCATCAAGGCGCTGATCGCTCCAGAGGCCGGGGAGATGGATTTTGCCAAACCGGGGCATATTTTCCCCATTGCGGCGGTCAGTGGCGGCGTGCTGCGCCGGGCTGGTCATACCGAAGCCGTGGTGGATTTGGCTAACCTGGCGGGCGCCTATCCGGCCGGCGTGCTTTGTGAGATCATGGATGATGATGGCACCATGGCGCGGCTGCCGGCGCTATCCAAGCTGGCGCGCCAGTTCGGCTTGAGCATCATCACCGTGCGCGCGCTGATCGAGTATCGCCGTCAGAACGAAGTCCTCGTCAAACGCATCGCCTCGACCGATTTTCCGACCAAATTCGGCCATTTCAAACTGAATATATACTCCAGTACGGTCGATGATCATCACCATCTTGCGCTGGTCAAGGGAGACGTCACCGGCGAGGCGCCGGTGCTGGTACGCGTGCATTCGCAATGCCTCACCGGTGATGTCTTCGGCTCCATGCGCTGCGATTGCGGGGAACAATTGGAGCTGGCGCTGCGTGAAATTGAAAAGGCCGGCCGTGGCGTGCTGCTCTATATGCGCCAGGAAGGCCGCGGCATCGGACTGGCCAATAAGATCAAGGCCTATGCTCTGCAAGATCTGGGCAAGGATACGGTTGAGGCCAACGAGGCGCTGGGCTTCAAAGCGGATTTGCGCGATTACGGCATTGGCGCGCAGATTTTATGGGATCTTGGTGTGCGCAAAATCAGTCTGCTCACCAATAATCCTAAAAAAATTATCGGTCTGAAAGGGTACGGTCTGGAAGTGGTTGAACGGCTCCCCATCGAAGTCAAGCCCAACGCGGTGAACGGATTTTATCTCGAAACCAAGCGGGATAAATTGGGGCATCTGATATTGATGGAAAATGACGATGAATAATGCAAGAAATATACTATTTCTTTTATTTGGCTCATCCGATTAATGCGTACCTGGAACAATGGATTGCATAGATTTTCAGTTTAAAGAATTCCTTATCCCGGAAGCCATATGATTGCCGTTGCATCGTCATAATTTTGTTGTTAGTGCCTTCCAAAGGACCTGTCGAGA
>CAUJEL010000100.1 GCA_963169875.1 Candidatus Zhuqueibacterota bacterium | reverse complement strand
TATTTTTTACATGGTCATCAACATCGGCTCCATGCTCGGCCGTACGGTCTCCTATTTTGTGCGCGTCAATTTTGGCATCCCTGCGATATTCTCCTATGTGGCCACCCTCTGCGCCTTGCTGGGCCTCGTCGCGGTCCTCTTCATCTATCGCGAACCCGAGTATCAGGAGCCCCAGGCGGCTGCCAGCCTGCAAAAACCCAAGACAGTGGGCCAGGCCTTGCTCGGCATGTTCACGGTGCTGACCAATATGCGCTTTGTGTTTTTCCTCATCGTCATCGGTTTCTTCTGGTTCATCTACGTCCAGATTTACAACCTCATCCCGCTCTACCTGCGCTTCATCGACAAAAATGCACCGGTGGAGTTGTATACGCTGATCAATCCCATCATGATCGTCTGCTTCCAGCTGCTCATCACCCGGTTCTCCAAAGGGTGGACCGCGCTGCGTTCCATCATCCTGGGCGTTGGCGTCACCGTCGTTGGTATGCTCCTGAACATGCTGCCGGGTCTCCTGACCGGCGATCCGCATCAACGTATTCACCTGGGCGGTTTTGTCATGCCCCTGGCGGGATTGTTCATCCTGATATCCATTGCTTCCATGGCCATCGGCGAGATGCTGGCCTCACCGCGCATCTATCAATATATTGGCGCCATCGCGCCGAAAGGGCAGGAGGGACTCTATCTGGGATACGCCAACCTGCCCATGGCCATCGGCACCATCATCGGCGCACCGCTGGGCGGCGTGATGTTCGAGCAGCTCATCAAGAATCCAGCCAGCCAGAACCAGCCGATTCAGGCGCCCTTGATGTGGTTCCTCGTCGCCTTGATGGGCATGATATCCATGACGGGTCTTTATCTGTATGATCGCTATTTGGTAAAAAAATAATCCCTATCGCGAGGTCAAACATGAAAAAAATCGTCGCACTGGCTATTCTTATTTTGTGGTCAATTGGTGCCTGGGCGAACAACACCGATTTTATGCCCATGCCGGAAAAAATCACCTTCCAGGAAGGCAACTTCCGCCTGGACGCAAATTTCAAGATGGCGGTACAGGGCTCGGCTCATCCGCGCCTCTATGATGCGGCCACCCGCGCCCTGCATCGTCTGGCAGGCCGCAGCGGACTTTTTTTCCCCCAGGATGTCATCACGCCGCAAACGCCGGCCGAAGGCGCCCGGTTCCTGGTCTATTGCCAAAAAGCGGGACGCGTCGAATTGGGTGAAAACGAATCCTACGAGATCGTCGTCACGCCGCAAAAAGTGGAACTCAGTTGCATCACCGATCTCGGCGGGCTGCGCGGCCTGGAGACGCTGCTGCAGCTCCTGCGGGCGGATGAAAATGGTTACTATTTTCCGGTGGTGACGATTCAGGACAAGCCGCGGTTCCCCTGGCGCGGCCTGATGATTGACGTCTGCCGCCACTGGATGCCCATGGAGGTCATCAAGCGCAACCTCGATGGTATGGCTGCAGTCAAAATGAATGTCTTGCATTTGCATCTCAGCGAAGATCAGGGCTTTCGTGTCGAGAGCAAGGTTTTTCCAAAACTGCATCAACTCGGCTCGGATGGCCACTATTTCACCCAGGAGCAGATCAGGGAAATCCTCGCCTATGCCGATGCCCGCGGCATTCGCGTCATCCCCGAGTTTGATATGCCCGGTCACACCACCGCCTGGTTCGTCGGACATCCGGAACTGGCCAGCGCGCCCGGGCCCTACACCATCGAACGCCGCTGGGGCGTCATGGACCCGACCATGGATCCGACCAAGGAATCGACTTATGCATTTTTGGATAAATTCCTCGGCGAAATGGCCAAACTTTTTCCCGATCCCTATCTGCATATCGGCGGCGATGAAAACAACGGCAAACAGTGGAATCAGAATGCCGCCATTCAGGCCTTCATGAAAAAGAAAAACATCCCGGACAACCATGCCCTGCAGGCCTATTTCAATAACCGGATATTGAAAATTTTGACCAAACATGGTAAAAAGATGGTGGGATGGGACGAAATACTGCATCCGGACATGCCCAAGACCATCATGATCCAGTCCTGGCGCGGCCCCAAGTTCCTGGTCGAATCGGCGCGCAAAGGTTATACCGGCATATTGTCCAACGGTTATTATATCGATCTCATTCAACCGGCGTCTTTTCACTATCTCAATGATCCAGTGCCCGCTGATTCGGCTTTGACCGACGCGGAAAAGGCGCGTATCATGGGCGGCGAAGCGACCAGCTGGGCGGAATTGGTGACCCCGGAGACCGTGGATTCGCGCATCTGGCCGCGCACCGCCGCCATCGCCGAGCGCTTGTGGTCGCCCGCCAACGTGCGCGATGTGGAAGACATGTACCGCCGCATGGAGATCATCAGCTTTCAGCTGGAAGAGCACGGCTTGACGCACATTAAAAATTATGAGATGATGCTGCGCCGCCTCACCGCCAATCAGGACATCCGCCCCTTGAAAAACCTGGTGGATGTGATTGAACCCGTCAAGATCTATCAACGCCATTCCCAGGGCGTCAAATACTTTTCCCATTCGCCCTATACACGGGCTGTGGATGCCGCCAGACCGGAATCCATGACCGCGCGCTGGGTCGCCAAAACTGTGGAGGCGTTTTTGCAGGATCCGGCACAGGCCAATGCCGAAACGATCATGGCGTGCCTGAACAAATGGCGCGACAATCATGCGCAACTGCAGCAGACCATGATTAAATCGCCGGTCATCAGGGAACTGGAAAGCCTGTCACAGGATCTCTCCGATCTGGCTGCTGCAGGATTGAAGGCAATGGATGCGCTCCTGGCGGAGCAAAAACTGGACGCGGGATGGCGTTATGAACAGCAGGCGGTGATAGAACGCGCCAAAAAGCCGCGCGGTCAGGCTGAGCTGATGATCATCCCCGCTGTTGTCAAATTGATGGATGCAGCATCCACTGAATAGCACCCCGAAGGAGGTATGAATATGTCGCTCAATTTTTCTTCCATGACCAGGCTCAATGAAGGCAAAACCAAGGTCATTTATGCCAATCCTGCCGATGCTAAAACGGTTTATATGGTATTCAAGGATGATATCACCGCCGGAGATGGCGTCAAGCATGATATCATCCAGGGCAAAGCCCTGGTCGATTGGCAGACCAACCGCGATATTTTCGAGTATCTGAATCGCTGTGGCGTGCGCACGCACTATATCGCCACGCCGGAGGAGCGCGTCGCGCTGGTGAAAAAACTCGATTTTAAAATCAATCTCGAGGTGGTCAGCCGCCGCGTGGCCGCGGGATCGATTCTGCATTGGGGCAAGTTGGAGCAGGGCCTGCGCTTCGATCCGGTGGTCACCCAATTCCATTACAAGGATGATCCGCTGCACGATCCCATGCTTGATGACAAGTATGTGGACTATCTGATCGAATCCAAAAAGGCGCCGGAATATCAGCAGATGCGCGACACCAATGCCCGGGTATTTCTGCATCTGGAAAAGGCTTTTGCGCATTTCAGGATTCAATTGATTGATATGAAATTGGAATATGGTCTTATCGATGGTGAGGTTTTTCTCATCGATGAAATTACCGGTGGTTCCTTCCGGCTCTGGCCCTATGCCAAGGAAAATCCCGATTTCGAGCAGAAAAATGTGCTATCCGAGCTGGATCCGGCCGGACGGTTGGATAAGGACACCTATCGCATGGGCGGGGCGATGGACACGGTGCTGGCCAAATTTCAGCAAATTGCAGCGATTACGGAGAAATTCAAGACAATAGGATAAGATTTGATCGTCCGGGGAATTTATCCCCGGACAGAGGGAAGATCAGGGGATTCTATCCCTGGCGCTTTAGAGATGCAATGCAGGTTGCCCCCCTTTGCACAAAAGGGGGGACCCTGGGGGTTGACTCTTTGGAATATGTTTGCGGATCTTTCACAGCGCCCGCGTTGAATTGCGGATGATCAACTGGCCTTCCAGCAACACGGTTTCGTAGGGCAGCGGTTTGCTGGACTCGATGTTACGAATCAATATTTCCGCCGCGCGCTTGCCCAACTCCTGCATTGGCGCTTCTATGGTGGTCAAGGATACCGGTCCGTTGCGCACAAACGGAATATTGTCGTTACCGATCACCGAAATCTGTTCAGGCACCTTGATGCCCAGTTCGCCAAGCGCCGCGATGACGCCCAGCGCCACGAGATCATTGTAACAGACAATGGCCGTCGGATACTCCGTCTGCTCGCGGCCGTAAAAGTATTCCAGGCACGTTTGAAAGCCCTGTTCGAAATGGGCGCCTGTCACCACCACCATGTCGCTGGTATAGATGAAATGGCTTTCACTGAAGGCGCGATTAAAGCCATCAATGCGCTCGAACGAATGCGCGGCGTGTTTGGGACCGGAAAAATGGACGATCCTGTTGTGGCCATTATCGAACAGATATTTCATCGCGGTCTTCATGCTTTTAATATTGTCTATGCTCACCACGTTGGCCTGAATGCCTTTGATCCGCTCCAGTAGAACAAATGGAAAATTAATCGATTTTAAACCGAACAGATGATGAATCTCCGCGGTGCCTTCGAGCACCGGCGCGATGACGGCCCCCCTGACGTTTTTCCTGGTGAAATTCCGCGAAAGTTTCTCTTCCAGTTCATGACTCCCCTCGGAACTTGCCACCATGACCAGATACCCCTTGCTGTTGGCGTACTCCATAACACCCAGCGCAATCCCGGTGTAGAATGGATTGTCGATTTCGCGGATCAGCAGGCCAATGTTCTGGTCAGCGGTTGACTTTTTCAGGTTGCGCGCGCTGCCGCGCGGTACGTACTGCAGCTCATTCATGGCCTGCAGAACCGCGCTCCGGGTTTCCGCTGCAACGGTGCTTTTGTCGTTGATCACGGCTGATACGGTACCTTTTGAGACGCCGGCCTTGGCTGCCACATCATCAATGGTTATCTTTTTCACGCGATCCTCAAAAACATTTTCACTTACAATAATATAACTTGATTATTAAAAAATATTCAGTAAATTTCAACTAACTTCAATAAGTTCAAATAAATTCAATATAGTTCAATCTAATAAGCATATTTTCAAAAGTCAATCCTATTCTGAGCCCGATAGCTAAAAACTGATTTGATATAATCTCGTTGAAATAGTCTGTTTACCAACAAGTTAGCATCTCTTACCCGTTCGGAAATATGCTCACCGCGGCTCGGCTGTGCCAAACGAAATAAAAAAATAGTCTAACGATGCAAATATAGACATTTTCTTTCATATTTCAAACAAAATTGCGAATTAATTGAAAGGAGGTGAAACGTTTGTGCGCAGCATTGCGTTTCTGATTTAGCCAACGCAATGCACTTCATTGCTACCATTTTCAGTTGTAGTGCACCGGTTTTTGCATTTGATTTTCAACTATTTACATTTTTTCAACCCATTCATCTTAATAGGAGAAAAGCAATGCGTAAACGATTTTTGTTGGTGATCGCTCTTGTGGTCGTGATGAGTTCAACGGGTTTCTCCCAGTATTCCGCCCGTGAATCCTTTGATTATCCCATCGACGCCACAATCGACACGCTTATGGGCGCGGCCGGTAACGGCTGGGAGGGGGGCTGGTACAAAATTTTCGCGGCGGGAGCTGATGCAGCCGTCGCTTCCGATGCCGGACTTCCCTATGATGAACTCGCCTATACAGTACCAAATGCCGGTAATCATCTCCAATCTGTCCCAAATCCTCTGGCCGTCGAACAACGTTGGGGACGCCGTCTTGACAAGACCTGGCCTAATGAGGCGGGCACCGTCTACTGGTTCAGTGTGATCATGGATGTCAAAAATGCGCTGGATAATGCCACCTGGATCGGCGTCAAATTGTACGATGGTGATACCGGCGAGCTGTGCATGTTTGGCAAAGGCCACGGCATGGACAAGTACACTTTAGGTAGCGGCTGGCACGGCGGTGCGGGTCCCGAAGTGTCCAATGTCTCCTGGGATACCGGCCCGGTGTGGCTGGTGGGCAAGACGGTCATGATGGGCGTAGGCGATGCGGCTTATGATACCACCTACATGTGGATCAGCCCGGATCCAGCCGGTGGCGAACCTCCCACGGCTACTGCGGATGCCGTGGCTCTGACAAGCATGGAAAATGGCTTCAACACGGTCCGCGTCGAATTCGGCGGTACAATTGGCGACGGCCTCGATGTCAGTTTTGATGAAATCCGTCTGGGAACCTCTTTTGCCGAAGTCTCTTCGGAACTCTACCTCGCCCGTGAATCCTTCGAGTACGCAGTTGGGACCTCGATCGATACCCTGATGGGCGCCGCCGGCAATGGCTGGCTCGAAGGGTGGCATAAAATCGAAAATACTGTGGCCGACGCTGCGGTCGTATCCGATGCCGGACTACCCTATGATGAGCTTCCCTATACTGTCAACAATGTCGGCAATCATCTGGAAACTACTCCCAGTGCCTTGGCCACTGGACAGCGTTGGGGCCGCCGCCTCGACAAGACCTGGCCCAATGTGGCCGGTACCACCTACTGGGTCAGTCTGATCATGGATGTCAGGAACGCTCTGGACAACGCCACCTGGATCGGCGTCAAGTTGTATGATGGCGACACCGGAGAGTTGTGCATGTTTGGCAAAGGTCATGGCATGGACAAGTACACCATCGGCAGCGGCTGGCACGGCAGTGCGGGACCCGAAGTCTCCAACGTCTCCTGGGACACCGGCCCGGTGTGGCTGGTCGGCAAGACGGTCATGATGGGCGTAGGCGATGCGGCCTATGATACGACCTACATGTGGATCAGCCCGGATCCCAATGGCGGCGAACCTTCCACTGCTATTGCGGATGCCGTGGCTCTGACCAGCATGGAAAATGGTTTCAACACGGTCCGATTTGAGTTCGGAGGCACCGTTGGGGATGGTTTGGAGGTGAGTGTGGATGAACTTCGCCTGGGCACTTCCTGGGGTGATGTCTCCACCCCGATGGCAGTCACCGCCGTCGACGAGCAAGATCGGGAATTGCCCGATCAGTATGGATTGTCGCAGAACTATCCGAATCCCTTCAATCCCGCAACCAGCATCAATTACGCGGTTGATCGTGACAGCAAGGTGCATCTGGCTGTCTATGATGTAACCGGACGCCAGGTTGCAGTGTTGGTGGACAAGTTCCAGAGTGCCGGGCAATATACGGCGCGCTTAACCGCTAACCATCTACCCAGCGGCATCTACTTCTACAAATTGCAGA
>CAUJEL010000099.1 GCA_963169875.1 Candidatus Zhuqueibacterota bacterium | reverse complement strand
CATGTTTCTCGGCACAGAAATGCCTGAATCCAAAGCCTATAGCGAAACCCTGGCCGCTCAAATCGATGCCGAAGTGAAAAAATTTATCGAAGAGGCACAAACGGCTGTGCGGGCATTGCTCAATGAAAAACGGGACAAACTGGAAACCCTGGCCACACGCCTGCTCGAAAAAGAGCTGGTTGAAAAAGAGGAATTGCAGGAAATATTGGCGACGGAGCAAGCATGACAGCGGAGGAAAAATCGCATCCGGATTCACAATCCACCCAGCGCCTCGATAAATGGCTGAAAATTGCGCGCCTTTTTAAAACGCGCACCCTGGCCACCGAGGCCTGTGAAGAACGCAGGGTTAAGGTCAATGGGCACGTGGCCAAACCCGCAAAGGATATTAAGCCAGGTGACAGGCTCACTATTCGCATGACCGGCGGCCATTATCTGGACCTGGAGGTGGTGAAATTATGCATGCGCAGCATCTCCGCTACCCTGGCAAAAGAGCTGTATGTGGTGCACGAGAGAGAGATGAGCCAGCAGGAACGCGAATTATTGCAGCTTTATGCGCAGGCAGTGAAACAAGCCAAACCGAAGTATAAAGGACGACCTACTAAAAAGGAACGCCGCCGCATCGAAAACCTGCGCAAAGATGCCAATCCCTGGAGATGAGATGCAGGCATCTGAACGTAATCTTGCGTGTATCGCTACCAAACCCTCTGGCCGGAGGGCTTTTTTTCTTGATATTTTATAATAAATTTAATAGATTTATAAAGATATCCTGGCTAAAAAAGATCTATTGCAAATCGTAGTATTCCAATCAGGAGGCAATCGCCATGAAATTCATCCCGGCACGCCCCATGGTTTTTGCGGCCTGTCTTTTTTGGGCCTGCTGCAGTCAGGCCCAAGACCAGGTTCTGAATATTTTCAACAGCAGAGTATTCCCGGATTCCAGCAAACCACCGATTTATGTCAAAAACGTCAGAATTGAATTCATTTTTGCCGGCTATGGCGTTTATCTGCCTTCAGATTATCCAACGATTACTTCCATACCGCTGGAATCCGGTGAGCGGGTCTCTTTTGAAAACATCGCTGAAATACAATGCCGGCCGCGCCGCGTTTTTTGGAAAAAATATATCGAACCAGTACACAGAAGTCAATACAACGACATAGATGCTGAGGGATATCGCCACTGGAGCGACATAGAAATTGAAGTTCTTCTGAAAGATTGGGATGGCGATGAAACCAGAGCCAGAATGCTGCGGCCTGAGGTTTCGGACGCCTATCTCATCGGCAAAACAGATCGGGGTGATTTTCGTCTGCAGCTGGATCAGGAAAATGGAAAAACCGTGCGCATGGAGTTTGAACCGCTCTTCATCATGCAGTGCACAAATGATATCAACCATCTTTTCCCAAACGCACAGTGGCGATTTTGCCCGTTATGCGGCGCTTCTCTTAAAAAGATCAGCAAGGTCAAACAACCCTGACACTCAGTTGGGGCATTATACTTACTTTATGAGCCATCCATGGGAACCGTGCGAACTTTTCCAGCGGTGCAATTGATATGCGCGGTCTGCTATCAAGACGAAGCGGTCCGCAACGATGCCGTCGACCAGTTGCTGCAACTCTATGGACCGTGTTCTCATACAAGTACCATTCTGTTGTTCGATCACACCAGGTATTATCAGAAAGAGATGGGAACGCCGCTATACAAGTATCTCCTGGCCTTCGACCGGTTCATCGATCCCATGGATATCGTGGCCATAAAATTAGCCACTAACGCGATCGAAAACCAATCCGCCGTGGATGGAAACCGGCGCGTCAATCTGGACCCGGGTTACCTGGAAGCCGCCAAATTCATACTCGCTACGACCAAAAATTTCAGCCATCGCATCTATCTTGGACGCGGCATCTTTGGCGATGTCCAGCTGTATTGGCGCGACGGCGCCTTCCAGGCCAACCCCTGGACCTATCCGGATTACCTCGAAGAAAGTACACGGGCGTTTCTAACCCGGTTGCGACATAAATATGTAGAAAGAGGATCATAACCGTGGGATTAACCTATCAACATTCAGGCGTCAATTTGCAAGCGGCTGAAGAGTCGACAAAAAAAATTGCTGCATTGGCGAAAAGCACTTTCAACGCCCGCGTCCTGAAGGATATCGGACTCTTTGCGGGATTTTATGAACTCGATCTGGAAAAATATTCCAGGCCCGTCATTGTCTCCAGCATCGATGGAGTTGGCACCAAACTAAAAATTGCTTTTTTGTTGAACCGGCACAACACCGTCGGACAGGATCTGGTGAATCATTGCGTTAACGATATCATGACCTGCGGCGCTGATCCGCTTTTTTTTCTGGATTATGTCGGCCTTGGCCGACTCGACCCGCAGGTCATGGCTGAAATCGTGGGTGGCATGGCAAAAGCCTGTCAGGAAAATGAGTGCGCCCTCATTGGCGGAGAAACGGCTGAAATGCCCGGTTTTTATGCACCCGGCGATTACGATCTCGCAGGAACCATCATTGGTGCGGTCAATCGCGATCAGATCATCGACGGCTCGCGCATTCAGCCCGGCGACCGGCTCATCGCACTGCCATCAACGGGGCTGCACACAAACGGGTATTCGCTCGCCCGTAAGGTGCTGCTGGAAAAGGCCAGGATCTCCCTGGACGCACACGTGGATGAACTGAGCGAGACCTGGGGAGACGCCCTCCTCCGGATGCACAAGAGTTATCGCCTGCCGGTCCGCACCATTCGCGGGGATCAGGCTGTCTGTGGAATCAGCCACATAACCGGTGGAGGCATCGAAGGCAATACCAACCGCCTGCTGCGCGAGGGCCTGAAATTGCATATCGATTATTCAGCCTGGCAGATTCCACCTCTGTTCCAGCTCATCCAGAATGCAGGCGAAATCACAGACACCGAGATGCGCCGCGTCTTCAATCTGGGCGTGGGCATCGTTTTTATCGTGCATCAGGAAGGAGTGGACAGAGTTGTGGGAGCCTTGAAGCAAATTGATGAGACACCAATCATCATCGGCGAGATCACTCAATAAACCAAGAGGAGATCGTTTTGAGCAATATTTGTGTTCTTGGCGCAGGCGGTTGGGGCATCGCCCTGGCTAATTACTCGGCGGATATCGGCCACCGCGTTGCTCTCTGGGAATTCGATGCCAATGAAGCACAACGGCTGCGAAAAGAACGGACGCGTGAATCGGTACTTAAAGGCATTCGCATCAACGATGACATAACCATCACCTCTGATTTAGGCCAAAGCCTTCAAGCAGCTGACGTGATCCTCGTGGTTGTTCCTTCTCATATTGTCCGTCTTTTACTGAAACAGGTGGCTGAAATCGATCCTGAACCGAACGCCTTTATTGTCAATTGCGCCAAGGGCATCGAAAACGGCACCCAGATGCGGATGTCCGAAGTAGTCCGGCAAGAGCTGCCGGATTTTCCGGCTGCCAAGTATGCTGTGCTGTCAGGTCCCAGCCATGCGGAGGAAGTGAGTCGAAAGATCCCGACAGCCGTCGTCGTGGCGTCGGAATCGGAACATGTGGCGGGTTCATTGCAGCGTTTGCTGGTCAGCCGTACATTTAGATTGTATCGCAGCGGGGATGTGGCGGGCGTGGAATTGGGAGGGGCGCTGAAAAATGTCATCGCCATCGCGGCCGGTATCTGCGATGGCTCCGGTTTTGGCGACAATACCAAGGCTGCGCTGCAGCCCCGGGGTTTGGCTGAAATTGCGCGCCTGGGCAGAAAATTGGGGGCGGAATTGCAGACCTTCGCCGGACTCTCCGGCATGGGCGATCTCATCGTCACCTGCATGAGCCGCCACAGCAGAAACCGCTATCTGGGGGAACAGCTTGGACTGGGACGAAAATTGGATGACATTCTGCAAAGCATGACCATGGTCGCTGAAGGCGTGCGCACGTGCAAGTCCGCTGTAGCACTCGCCAGGGCGCACAACGTCGAATTGCCCATCTGCGAACAGGTTCACTATATCCTTTTCGAAGATAAAGAACCTCGTCAAGCCCTGGAAGAACTCATGAACCGTGAGGTCAAGCCGGAGATTTGGTAAGGGGCAGCCAATCCCGGACTCTCTTCATCATACGGCAAGGAGGCTATCATGTTCAAAAGTATCATGCTCGCCGTCGATGGGTCCGCCTATACGGACGCTGTACTTGCTTACGGAATAGACCTGGCGAAGAGATACAGCAGCCACTTATGGGTTCTCACCGTTGCCGACATCCGCATCTTTGAATGGGCATCAGCGGTTGGTTCTGATGGATTTATATCTATCGTTCCATCGGGCAGTTATCAGGATGCATCTAAACAATTACTTGAAGAGAAAAGTCAGAAAATTCTCGATAAATGCAGTGAACGGCTCGTCACAGCAGGGGTCTCTTTCAGTTGTGAAAAAATTGCCGGTGCACCGGTCGACATCATCGCCGAGAGAGCCCAGATAGCTGATTTGATGATTCTCGGGCAACGAGGCGAATTTGCGCGTTGGGAGAAAAAAGCGCTCGGCGCTACGGTCGAAGCGGTCTCCCGCTTGATTCACAAGCCTTTGCTCATCGTCAAGACTGTCTATAAACCAATCCGGAAAATCCTGGTGGGCTATGATGGCTCCATTCACGCCAATCGCGCCTTGCAGCACGTTGCCCTGCTCGCAGAAAATTTGTCTGCTGCAGTTTTGGTTATATGCGTAAATGATGATGCAGAATTGGCACAGCATTTATGCAAGGAAGCTCAAATCTATCTCGACCAGTATAAAATTAATGCACAGTACTGTGTAAGCGGAGGCCATCCGGATGAACAGCTTACTAAAGCTGCTGGCGCGGAAGCGTATGATCTGATTGCGATCGGCGCGTACGGCCGATCTCGCGTGCGTGAGGCTCTGCTGGGCAGCACGACAGATCATATCTTGCGCGCTTCCCCCTGTGCTGTTCTTCTGGCAAAGTGAGACAAAAGAGAGAATCGTTTCCTGCTCCTCCGGGCTGAATTGTTCACAGCCGCGCGCACAGGAGCCGCAATGCGGGTAATCTATTGAATATTGCATCTCAAGCGACTTTAATGACTTGCATGAAATGATCATCAAAATAATTTAGATAATCATAATAAAAACAGCTTGGCGCCACGGCGCGCCCGGCGGTTTATGGATAGAACAGGTTAGAAGAAAGGGTATTTTCCCATGGCACAAACGACCTACATTGCGGATATCGCCAAATATCTCGGACAAGAAGTGACCCTGCAGGGATGGATTTACAACAGCACGCAGAAAGGCAAGCTGCAATTTATCATGCTCCGTGACGGCACAGGCATTATCCAATGCGTCCTGTTCAAAGGCAATGTTTCAGATGAGCTATTTGACGCCTGTCTCGCACTGACGCAAGAAAGTTCGGCGCGCATCTCCGGCACGGTGACAGAGGACAAACGCGCCAAAGGCGGATTTGAACTGCAGATATCCGGCGTCGAAATTTTGCAAGTAGCGGGTGAATTCCCCATCAGTCCGAAAGAACATGGCATCGATTTTCTCATGGAACATCGCCATCTCTGGCTCAGGTCAGCGCTGCAGCATGCTGTGCTTCGTGTAAGACATGAAGTGATTCGCGCTTGCCGCGATTACTTTGATAATCTCGGCTTCACCTTGATCGATGCCCCCATTTTCACCCCAGCGGCCTGTGAAGGCACTACCACGCTTTTCGAGACGAATTATTTTGACGAAAAAGCGTATCTCACGCAGAGCGGCCAGCTCTATATGGAAGCCGCAGCCATGGCGTTTGGCAAGGTCTATTGCTTCGGTCCCACTTTTCGCGCTGAAAAATCCAAGACCCGCCGCCATCTCACAGAATTCTGGATGATCGAACCTGAAGTGGCTTATTGTGATCTCGCCATGGATATGCAATATGCCGAGGGCTTGATCGCCTATATCGTCGAGCGCGTGCTGGATAATCGCCAGGAGGAACTCAAGCGTCTCGAACGGGATATCTCCAAACTCGAAGCCATCCAAAAGCCCTTCCCGCGCCTCGATTATGATGATGCCGCCAAAATTCTCAAGGACGCCGGCTCCTCTTTCGTTTATGGCGATGATCTTGGTGCCCCGGATGAAACCATCATCTCACAAAAATATGCCAGTCCGGTCATGGTGACCCATTACCCCGCAGATGTCAAGGCTTTTTATATGAAACGCGATCCGCAACGCAATGACAGAGCGCTGTGCGTCGATGTTCTGGCGCCCGAAGGATATGGTGAAATCATTGGCGGCGGTCAACGCGAAGATGATTTACAGGCCCTGTTAGCGCGCATCAAGGCCCACAATCTTCCGCAAGAAGCCTTTGATTGGTATCTCGATCTGCGCAAATATGGCAGCGTACCCCATGCCGGTTTTGGCCTGGGACTGGAACGAACGGTGACCTGGCTTTGCGGCTTGCAGCATATCCGTGAAACCATTCCATTCCCGCGCACCATATCGCGCATCTATCCGTAATCACTCATCCACCGTGAAAGGTAACTGATGAACCTTGCAGACAAGATCCGCAGTATCCCCGACTTTCCCAAAAAAGGGATCATCTTCAAAGATATCACCACGCTGACCGGCGACGGCGAGGCATTGCGTGAGTCCGTGCGCCTCATGAAAGATCGCTTCAAGGAAGAAAGGTTCGACAAGGTCGTGGGCATTGAATCTCGCGGATTCATTTTCGCCGCCATTCTGGCGCATGAATGGGGGATCGGCATGGCCCCGGTGCGAAAGCCGGGAAAACTGCCCGCTGCAACCATTCGTGAAACCTATGATCTGGAATATGGCCAGGATTCTCTGGAGATGCACATCGATGCCTTGCAGCAAGGCCAGCGCGTCCTGGTTGTCGATGATCTCCTGGCAACAGGAGGGACGGTGGAGGCAACCATCCGCCTCGTGGAAAAATTGGGCGCCACGGTGGCAGGTTGTTGTTTCCTCATCGAACTTGATTTTCTCAAAGGCCGGGAGCGCTTGGGTGACTATCGCGTCGAATCACTGGTGCATGTAGAATCTGAGACCTGACGGAGGTGGAGTGTACAAAATATTAGCCCTGAATCCCGGATCGACTTCTACCAAGGTGGCACTCTACCACGACGAAGTGGAGCAATTCAGCGAAAATTTGCATCACCCCGCAGAGATGCTGGCGAACTTTCCGACCATCATCAGTCAACTCGATTTTCGCCTCGAAGCCATTGAGGAGATATTGACTGAACGGGGCATCAGCCCCGAATCCATAGATTGTTTTGTGGGACGCGGTGGCCTGATTCGTCCTATTCCCAGCGGCACTTATGCTGTCGATGAGGTTTTGCTGAACGATTTGCAGTTGGGCGTCATGGGAGAACATGCCTCCAATCTCGGCGGAATTCTGGCGAAGCAGCTGTCCCGTGCATACAACCGCCCCGCTTATATCGTCGATCCGGTGGTGGTGGATGAGCTGCAGGACGTGGCGCGCATATCGGGACATCCGCTTCTGCCCAGAGTGAGCATTTTTCACGCCCTCAATCATAAAGCGGTTGGTCGCAAAGCTGCAGACAAGCTCGGACAAGCCTACCAGAATCTTAATCTGGTGATCGCCCATCTTGGCGGGGGGGTGTCCATTGCCGCGCATCAAAAGGGTCGTGTCATCGATGTCAACAACGCCTTGAACGGGGAGGGCCCATTATCCCCCGAACGCTCAGGAACCCTGCCGGCCGGAGATTTGGCGAAACTATGCTTCTCCGGCAAGTACTCTGAAAAAGAAGTGGCCAGAATGATCACCGGCAAGGGTGGCATGGTGGCGCACCTTGGCACCAATGACATGCGCCAGGTTTCGCAAAGAGCACTCGCAGGCGATGGGCCCGCGAAACTGCTCTATGGCGCCATGGCTTACCAGATTGGCAAGAACATCGCAGCCATGGCTGCCGTTTTACATGGAGATGTTCAGGCCATCATCCTAACCGGTGGCATTGCCTATGATAGTACCTTTATCAAAATGATCGAAAAAATGGTACAATTTATCGCACCGGTTATCGTCGTACCTGGTGAAGAGGAGATGGAAGCACTGGCTCTGGGCGCATTGCGCGTGCTCAATCGCCAGGAAGAGGTGAAAAGTTACCGCCCTAACATTCCGTCCTGAGGCTTGTTACGGAGCTGCGCAGGCACTTTTTTTGTGACATTTCTCTCAATTTGACGCAAATATACAGCTAACTTACAATTTTTCTTGACAATTAGCGTGTAAAACAGTATATTCCATTATGGTTCCAAATCAGAACCTGTCCTTGGGAAAGCTGTATGCACACAATTACGGTAAAAAATATTCCACCCGAGCTTTATCGCAAGCTCAAGCAGAGCGCCAAAGACAACCGTCGCAGCATCAACAGTGAAATCATCATGTGCATCGAGCGAACGATATGCAGCCAGCGCGTCGATACACTCACCTTCCTAAAGCGCATCGAGCAGCTTCAAAAGGGCTTGTCCATTCCTTCCATCGCGGAGGCAAGTTTGGAAAAAGCTCGTGATGAGGGCCGGTCATGATCGTGGTCGATGCGCACATCATCGCCGCTTTACTGCTCAAGAGCGAAAAAGCATCCATTGCGCGACAATTATTGATTCACGATACGGCATGGATCGCACCATTGATCTGGCGCAGTGAATTTCGTCAAATATTATCCTACTATATTCGCAAACAAATTTTATCCTTGCATCAGGCCAACATGGTCATGCAGGAAGCCGAAAATTTGATGCAAGGTGGACAGTTTGATGTCCCTTCGCTGCAAATCTTTGTTCTGGCAGAAAAATATGATTGTCCGGCCTATAAAGTCGAATATGCCGCATTAGCCCAGGAACTCGGCGTGCCCTGGGTGACGACGGATCGCAGTTCATTGAGAAAGTTTCCCCAAATAGCGGTGAATGCCGCTGAATTTGTCAGCAGCGATGTGACACAAAAGCAGGTTTTAACGGAGACACTATGATCGCCTCGTTTGCCGAGTTGCTGAAAGAGGTAAAAGGGAGCCCCAAAAAAACAATCGCCGTGGCCATGGCAGAGGAAGAGGATGTATTACAGGCTGTGTCAATGGCACATCAGCAGGGCATCGCGGATGCGTTGTTGATCGGCGATAAAAATAAAATTATCGAAACCAGCAAGCAGCATGATATCGATATCAGCGCTTTCGACATCATCCACGCGGAAAACGAGTGGCACTCGGTATCCCGCGCCATCCAACTCATCCGCGAATGCATGGCTGACACGCTGATGAAAGGAAAGTGCGCCACGGCTACCCTGTTGAAAGGGGTGCTGGATAAGGAAGCTGGTCTGCGCGCCGGCAAATTGCTGTCGCACTTTGCCGCTTTCGAGGTGCCAGCCTATCACAAGCTGATCATGCTGTCCGATGCCGCCATGAACATCGCTCCGGATCTGCAGGCCAAGGTTTCCATCATCGAAAACGCTGTGCAAACAGCGCGGATGCTGGGAATAGATAAGCCAAAGGTGGCCATCATCACTGCCATCGAAAAGGTTAATTGGGAAGGTATGCCTTGCACACTGGATGCCGCTGTATTGTCGCAAATGTCGGCGCGCGGTCAAATTAAACATGCCATCATCGATGGCCCGATGGCCGTCGACAATGCCGTCAGCAGCAGATCCTGTCAGGTTAAAGGCATCATCAGTGAGGTGGGTGGTGATGCGGATATCCTCATCATGCCCGATATTGAAGCCGCGAATGTATTTTATAAAACACTCACCTATTTGGGAAACTCTAAAACCGCCGGCATCATCGTCGGCGCCAAAGTGCCGATCATCCTCACCAGCCGTGCAGACAGTGAGGAAGCAAAGTTTTTATCCATCGCATTGGGTACGGTCACCAGTGTTCGAAATCAATGACCGTGAAGGGTTAGGGAGGCAAATACTTGTGTTGCGATCCGGCTTCTTCGCTCGACAGCGCTCTTAACAGTCCAGACTTTTTTTTATTTTCTTTAGTAAATAATTAATTATTCAATATTCCATACGGTCAAAAGGACGGAAGGAATCATGAAAAAACAGCGTCTTTTAATACCGGCAATTGCTTTCATCCTGCTGCTCCCTGAAATTATCCTGGCTCAGACCTATTCAGGACAGTTTGATGACGGTGATCCATTATTCACCAAAACCATCAAGGGCAACGGCGTCTACCTCAGCGATGTGGCTACGCTGGAGCCCAACTATGCCTATTCCGGCCGAAATGAAACGCTGGATTACAAGCTCTTTGGATTGGAATGGGTGTGGCCAGGCAATATCGCCATTGTGGCGGCCGAAGACATCGACAGCCGCATCGTGGGCGATCAGGAACTCTATCTGGTGACGGATGCGTTGGGACGACGCGTTTTCGAAATCAACGCCCGCACCCAAGTCGAAACCTGGACATTCCCACCCGCCCAAAGCGCCACCGATCCAAACGATGTCCGCTATCTCAATAAACCCGTGGACGCGTTCATCTTCCGCGATCAGGCGACCAATTATTTCAAAGTGGTGATCACCGATCAAGACCGCAATCGCATCCTGACCGTTGATAAAGAGACCAGCAAAATCGATTGGATGTACGGAGATCCCCTTTATCGCGAAGGAAATGGCTTCAATCAGCTGCGGGCACCCGAAGATGCCGAGAAAATAATTGGAACGGACGAGTACATCATCGCCGATAAGGGCAATAACCGGGTCATTATTGTCGACGCCAAGAACAATAATATCATCTGGCAGATCGGGACAGACACCCTGAAATCACCTGTCGATATTCAATATCTCACTGCAGAAGGCCAAATTCTCATAACGGACCAATCAAATCACCGCGTGATTCTCGTTGAAAGGTCCAGTAAAAAAATCCTTTGGCAGTTCGGCCGTACGGGCATCGCAGACTCCGGAAACGTCGGGCTGAAACTTCCTACCGACGCAGATATCCTGCTGCCTTCGAGAGATGTGCTCATCGCCGATGCCGGCAATAACCGCATCATCCAGGTGAATCAGGCCGGCCAGATCGTCTGGCAGTTCCACCGCCGTCTCAATGGCTTGCGGGATATCGACCGCATCGAAAACGGCAGAACACTGGCCGTTTTTGAAAATTATCCGGCCCGTCTGGCCTACACCGACACTTTCGCTGTCTCGCGCGTCTACGACTTTGGCGAGAACCGCGAATCGGTTTTTGATTCATTGCGCTGGACTTCAGATACAACATCCGGCGTCACCAGCATCGCCCTGCAACTGCGCTCAGCGAACTCACTCGGCGATCTGGAAGGCGCCACCTGGTATGGACCCGCCGGCACGGAAAGCTATTATGACCGGCCCGCCATGGCCATCAATCCCATTCACAATGGCCACAGATTGTATCAGTTCCGCGCCTTTCTCAAAACAACGGACCCACTGCGCACGCCAACTCTGAGTAATGTGACCATCAAACATCACTTTTATAAAGTCGACCAGAAAGATGCCTATTTTTATTCGCCTATCCTCTCCGAAGGTTCGACCACGCTCGTCTCCAAGTGGAAAAAGCTCTTCTTCCGCAGCAAACTCCCCAGCGACCCGGTTAAACGCGATAAAATAAATCTGGAGATCAGAGTGCTTGACGGAAAAACATCCCAGATACTGGAGCGCTTCACCGCTAGCAAACTGAGTGAAGAAAATACCTTCAATCTGGAAACATACTCCGCACTCAAGGGATTGCAGTCGATCATTCTCTACGCCAATCTCACAACCCTGAATTCCTCCGTCTCCCCGGAGATGGATTATTGGGAAGTGACCTGGGAGGCCGTGCCCACCGCCAATTCAAATATCCATTTCACAGACAAATATGGCAACAACAAATCTCACTATCGCGCCACACAAACGCTTCCCGCTGGCGAAAGCCTCGCCGATAGCCTCCACGTCCTGCTGCGCGATTCCGATCTCGAACCCTTCAATACGACCTACACCGTCAAAGTCCATTCCATCAAGACCCGGGACACCGTGAATGTTGATCTCAAGCTATTGACGCTCGGCGGATTCTTCTCCAGCAAATCGATCCCTATCCTCATTACGCAGGATGCGGATCCCGCCAACCTGATCATGGAGGCTGCGGACCGCGATATTCTGGTGGTCACCTACCAGGATCCCTTGAATACCCTGGATCAATCAAGCGATTCCATCCTGGTGGTTAAAAATACCCAGGGCTCCATCGCCTTTGAAAACGCAAAAAAAACAGTGATCACAAAAGCGTGGTTTGGAGATTCGCTGTTTGTTCGCATAAAAGGTGAGATGGATCGTAACCTCGACCCCGATAACAGAGAATCCATCAAGGTTACCGTATACGACCGCCAAACCCAGGATGAGGAGTCCGTCACGCTCTATGAAGTCTCCGCAAACGGCAAATGGAACACCGGAGAGTTCATTAACAGCACCCCCATCCGTGTGAATCGCAGTAATAACGGAGTCCGCGGCAACGGAGAAATAGAAACTTTGCCTGGCCACAGCATCACTGCAGAATATCTCGATAATCTTCCCCTGGTCACTTCGGTACTGGTACCCTCAGAAAGCGATACCGGTAACGGCGGGGGAGACGTTTATATCTATTTTGGACGTGATCCCTATGTGATCGAAATTGGTCCCAATCCGTTCCATCGCGACCGCCATGACCGGTTTCGCATGCGCGTCGCCTCCTCCACCGGATCGCTCATCGTGAGATTTATCGAGATTTTTAATCTGGCAGGAGAAAAAGTGCGCGAACTCGATGGAAATTCCCTGAACTTCAGCACAGGAGTGCCCGTGCCAAAGGAAAAATATGGCATCGTCGAAAACTGGTGGGACATGAATAACAGCAACGGTCAACCCGTCAGCAGCGGCACCTATTGGGCCAAGGTGCATGCAAATCTCATCAGCGCCGAAACAGGAGCTGTCGAACAAGTCGCCTTTTACAGAAAATTTGTAATTGTCCGTTAAACGGATGATTATTTTTTTTAATTAAAGTATTTGTCATTCATGTTAAATGACTTGCTGATGGAGTTAAAATGAAACGTATGAAGACCTTTTCGATCTTGCGAGATCGTCACCTGGCATGGATCATCGGGTTATTCCTCCTCACGCTGTTATTCGTATTCCAGGAGGGTGCTTTTGCCCAGGTAAACAAGGGGATTGGGCTACATGGTGCACCCTTTCTCAGAATCAATCCGACCGCTCGTGCCGTTGCCATGGGAGAAGCGTATTCTGCCGTCGGTGGCGAAATAACCGGGTTGCGGTTTAATCCGGCAAACCTCGGTCTCATCACAAAACCGCAGCTGACAGCCAGTTTTCACAACTGGATTGATGATACCGAACAGGGCGCTTTAGGTGTGGCTTTGCCCACAAAATTTGGCGTTATAGCCGCCGATTTTACCTACTTTAATGAGGGTGAAATCCAGGAACTGGACGAGTCGTTTTTTCAGACTGGCGGCAGTTCGTCGAGCGACGATATCCTGTTCACCCTAGCCTATGCGAACAAGCTCAAGATGGGCTCCAGCTATATCAGTTTTGGCGGGGCTGCAAAATTTTTGCGGCAAAATCTGATCGGCGAGCAGAGCACCGCTTATGGCGCTGACTTTGGCGTGCATTATTTTTATAAATATTTCGCTCTGGCCGCATCCGCGCAAAATATTGGTTTCACCAAAATTAAATTTGCCAACCAAAGCGCAGCACTGCCTTTGGCCTATCGCGGGGGCGCTGGCCTCTTTCTGCCGCTCTCGAATGCATTCGATGTCAACTTAACTGCTGATGTGCTGCTCCCCAAAGATGAAAAATTGCGTTACTATGCGGGTGGAGAATTCATCGTCAGTGAACTCATCGCGCTGCGGGCAGGATTCAAATTCCACGAAGTGGAGGTCAACCGCTGGTCCGCTGGGGTTGGCTTGAATATGCCTGCTGATTGGCTGGCGAATTCGAGGCTGCGCTTTGATTACGCGTATGCACCCATGGACGCATTTGATGAAGCTTCACACCGCTTTTCGGTGGTTCTGAAATTTGGTGTCGCACAACGCGTCTATTCCATGGGCATGATGGATCGCAGCGGCTTTGATGACCGGCTGCAACAGGAATTGGAAGCAGCCGAAAAAGCCAGGAAAGCGGCTCAGGAAGCGGAAGAACGCACCCGCGCCATGGAGGAAAGAGCCCGCAAACTGGAAGAGGAAATTGCCAGCAGGTTGGCGCGCATCCAGAAAATAGCCGCGGAAAGCCAGGGGAAAATAGAGGTTGAGCCCAAGACACGCGAAAAGATCCTCGTCAGCATGCGCATTAATTTTGACTTTGATAAGGCCAATATTCGCAGCGAAGAATTTGAAACCATGCACAAAGCAGGCGAGATCCTCAACACCTATCCCGAAGCCAAGGTGCAACTGTCAGGACACACCGATTATATCGGCACCGAAGAATATAACATCAGACTGTCGCAGAGGCGCATCGATAGCGTCATGGTCTTTTTGATCAATAAAGAAAAATTATCACGCGAAAAATTCTATATGCCGGTCGGTTATGGCGAATCACGGCCCATCGCAACCAATGAAACCGCAGAAGGCCGCTTCCGCAATCGCCGGGTTGAATTTTTACTCTATACCATGGATTCTGTGCCCGAGATGCCCGAGGCTTCCGCCATCAAAGCTGTTGAAATTCTGGATGACGATACGGTGCGCATTATCTGTAATGGCAAAGTCAGTTTCAAGCAGGATATGCTGGATAATCCCAACCGTCTGGTGATCGATTTTTCCAATATCTTTCTGCTCAACGATATCGCCAGTTATGAGTTGAATCGGGGCGCCTTTCTGCGCGCCAGACTGGGATATCATCCCAGCGGAAAATTCTCCCGCGTCGTATTCGATCTCTCCAGAAAAATCGATGCTGAGATAAAATCTGTGGATAATTTTGTGGTTATTTCTGTCAAATAATGGTATATTGCTGATAATGAGTGAAAATGAGCCAGACCACGCTGCTGGCTCATTTTTTAACCGCAAAGGGTAATGGGAAGGTCTTACCTATGAAGTATTTGCACTATTGCTTAACGGCGCTCTGGATTCTTGCAGTCTCTGTGCTTGCACAAGATGCCGTCAAACCCGATGTCGCCAATGTGGCCATCTACTATTCCAATGATATCAACGGCTATTTAACCCCGTGTGGCTGAAAGTCAGCGCGCTATGGCGGACTGGCCCGGCGGGCCAGTTTCTTACAGGAAGACACTAAAACAGCGGACTTTTATTTTCTGGTTGATGCGGGTGGATTCAGCAGAGGAAGCGATCCAAACAGTCTGATCCTCAACGAATATCTCACCAAAGGCATGACCTGGCTGAATTATTCCGCGATCAATCTTGGCTATCGTGAATGGAGCACCAAGGCCACTTTTTTGAAAAAAATTGAACTGATGCATCAAACCACGTTCTTGTGTGCAAATGTACTTTTAAAAGATTCCGGTAAAAGCGTTTTTGCGCCCTTTGTCATCAAAGAGATCAAATCAGAAACCAAAGACCGAAGTCTGCCATTTAAAAAGTTAAAAGTCGCCATGGTCGGTCTCACGGACAATCTGATGTCACAACTTTTTGTGAATAAGCCCGGTGAACCCGTCCTGGATTATCGGGATCCGGTGGAAGTTGCCAAAACGCTCATGCCGCAAATCCGCGAAAAGGCTGATCTGGTGATTCTGCTCTATTATGGCAAATTCCAAAAGATGCAGTCCGTTCTTGCAGAAGTTCCGGGTTTTGATGTCGCTGTACTCGGAGGCGAAACGTATCTGCTGCAACAGCAGAGCAAATCGGATCTCAAAACCATCATGGTTAGTTCACAATCCATGGGAAAATATGCCGGGGTGCTCCACCTCAAACTGGACAAGAAGAAAAAGATCGTCTCCTCTTCCATCAAACAGGTTCCTTTGGACGAAAATATCAAGGATGACCCCAAATTCCAGCAGCTCGTACTTGAATTTGAGGAACAGTCCAAAAAGCCGCCCGCAAACCGTTGAAAACGATGCAGCATCCGTGATTGTGGATTCAGTTTCACGCTGCACCTGTAGCCATTTATGGTTGACTGTTTTCATCATACAGTACGGTATCAACTTAAAAGAGCGTGATTGAACCACGCTCTTTTCTGTATTGTGAAGAAAGAGGTGCTATGAATAAACGGCTCTGTTCTCTGATCGTGTGTTTGCTTCTGCTATGCCTTCTTCTTTCCCCAAAGCGCGCGCAAACATCCCCGTTCGAACGATATGCCAGCGCCCGCGCATTGCATCGCATTGCCAATCCAGGATACCCTTTCAATAAATCCGCAAGGCGATTCGCCATTCTTGGCTTCGAGAGCGGCCAATTTGAGGCCTGGGCTTATCCGTTGAAACTTTTCAGAAATTTCGAGCTTTCATTCAAAATTGGCACTTCATCACGCCTGATCCCCGCCCGTGATATCGTCCGTTATATTGAAGCGGCTCCCGCTTATACCACATTGACTTTTATCTTTCAATCTTTTATCGTTCGTGCCACTTACGTCACCGCCATCGATAAGCCATGCGCCGTTATTTTGTTGCATATTGATACCACGGAACCCCTGGAAGTGATATGCAGCTTCACGCCTGTTCTTCAACCCATGTGGCCCGCAGGCATCGGTGGACAATATGCCTACTGGAACGAAGAACTGAAAGCATATCTGATATCGGAACCGACACGACAAAACCATGCGTTTGTCGGATCTCCGGCGGCCTCGGGAATCTCCTACACACCTGCCCACATGCTGGCGGATGTCCCCAACGAATTTAAAATTGAGATCAGTGATCCCGCGCAAGCCAGAAAACAATGGATTCCCATCTGCATGGCAGGGGGAAAGGGTGTACGGGATTCAATTAAAGCGGTTTATCAGGCAGTGACTGCCAATCCCCTGCAGATTATCGCGTCCGCCACATCACATTATGATAAACTCCTGGCTGAAACCTTGTCCATCGAAACCCCCGACTCGGTCATCAATCAAGCCTTCACCTGGGCCAAATTGTCGCTGGACAATATGCTGGTTAATAATCAGGACTTGGGCCTGGGGCTCATCGCAGGCCTGGGCGCATCCCTGTCAAGCGGCAGACCCGGGTTCGGCTGGTTTTTTGGCGGAGATGCCTACATCAACAGCCTGGCCTTGAATGCGTTCGGCGCTCATCAGACCACGCGACAAGCCCTCGAATTTACAAAAAAGTGGCAGCGCCAGGACGGCAAAATGGCCCATGAAATATCCCAGTCCGCCGGCTACATCGACTGGTTTGGCAAATACCCCTACGCCTATATTCATGGAGATACTTCGCCTTTTTATATCGTTGCGGTATATGATTATTTCCTGGCAACCGCAGACACGGCCTTTTTGCGCGATTCATGGAATTCCTTGCACAAGGCATATGCCTGGTGCCTGTCCACCGATGCCAACCAGGATGCACTCATGGATAATGCCAGGGCAGGTCTCGGCAGTGTCGAATATGGGGCTCTGACCAATCTGGCGACCGATATCTATACGGGATCTCTATCGGTTCACATGGCCTGGTGCTATGCTGAGATGGCCCGGATTTTGGGCAAAACCCAAATCTCCTCACTGGCGCATCGGCAATCGGCAAAGGCGTGTTACACATTCGACGCCAGGTTTTGGAATCCGCAGACAGGCTGCTACAGCAACGCTTTCAACGATAAAAATGAACAGATTAATGAGGTGTCACCATGGATTGCCACCGCTGCGCTCTTTGCAGCAGGAGATTCAACGCATACGCTCCGTTCTTTGCAGCGCTTGAGTCAAGCAGACCTGAGCACAGACTGGGGAATGCGCAGCATCTCCAACCAGAGCCAGTATTACGGGGCGTTGAATTATAACTACGGGGCTGTTTGGCCCTTCCTGACCGGATTTGTCTCAACCGCTCAGCTAAAATATGGATTGTTCCATGCAGGATTCCAAAATATGCTGGCAAATTGCCGGCATACCTTCGATAATAACCTCGGCGCGATCACCGAGGTCTATTCCGGAACGCATAACACCTGGCCTCAAGAGGCGGTTTCACAACAGGGTTTTTCTTCGACGGGCGTCATTCTGCCGCTGGTCAGGGGTGTTTTGGGACTCTCGGGAAATGCTTCAAAACGCGAAATCCGCTTTGCACCGCAACTGCCCGGAAATTGGGATCACCTCAAGATCGAAAACTATGAAATAGGGTCTTCGAAATGGGCCTTCTCTTATCAACGCTCACAGAACCTGATTAATATCAATGTTCAGCCCCAATCTGCGAGCGGCTACGCGCTCACTCTGGCGCCCTTTCTTGCACCGGGGAGTCGCATCGATTCTGTCCTTATCGATAACGTCAGACAACCCTTTGTTCTGAGGAAAGATTCGCATTACATCCAGCCTGTTATTACAGCGCTTTTCCATGATAAAGCATTCAAAATTGCCATCCATTACCAGCATGGACTCGAACTCATGCCCAGGCCGGTGCCACAAAAATCGGGAGCTGACAATCACGGCTTGAAAATACTGTCCATGAAGCAACAAGATTCCGCCATTGAGGTTGAGCTGGAAGGAAAATCAGCCGAATCTTATATCCTCGACCTGTTCGCGCCAGATCGGATTCTGTGTGTCGAAAATGCCACTTGGGACAATCGTCGCGTGACGGTTCGTTTCCCGGACGAAGCAGAGACAGAGTTTGTGAAAAAACAGGTGGTTTTCCATATAAAAAATCAATGACTTGACCTGTTACATTCAGGAACCGCCGGGCGCGCCGGGCTGTTTTTATAGAGATTCTCGAAGTGGTTTTAATTTCTTCTTGTTGATAAAAATGACCACAGATACTGGTTTTCTGCTTTTCTATTTTTTGTGCGTCACTGAGTTCCCGGCCGCAAATAATCCAGATTGACAGGTTGTCACGCCGGCGCGCATGAAATGAGCTCAAATTATCCTTGCTTTATTGCTGCGATTGGCTATATTACAAATAGAGCAACCAACTCGCAGCGTACTGCTTGTAGAACCTTGACAGGACAAGATTGGGATTATGCTGGCACAAATCACAAGTGCGGCGGTTATGGGCATCGATGCTTACCTGGTCAAAGTGGAAGCACATCTGGAGAACGGCTCACCATTTTTTGCCACCGTGGGGCTGCCCGACAGCGCTGTTCGGGAATCGCGAGAGCGCGTCCAATCCGCCATCATCAATTCCGGGCTTGATTTCCCTTACATGCGTATCATCATCAATCTGGCGCCTGCGGACATCAAAAAGGAGGGGGCCGCATTTGACTTGCCCATCGCCATGGGCATTCTCGCCGCAGCAGGATACATTCAATCTGACCAGCTGCAGGATTATGCCATACTCGGAGAATTGAGTCTGGATGGCAGTTTGCGCCCCGTACACGGTGCGCTGCCCATCGCCGTCGCCATCGTCAAGGAGAAGTTGAAAGGATTGGTCGTACCGGAAGAAAACGCCAAGGAAGCTGCAATGGCCAGAGACCTGGAGGTGATTCCGGTTAAATCGCTGAGCGATGCCATCGATTTTTTCAACCAGACCAGGACGATTCCACCGTTCCGGGTCGATCTCAATCAGGCTTTCGCGGTGAAGCGGCAGTATATGCACGACTTTCAGGATGTCAAAGGCCAGGAGCACGTCAAACGGGCTCTGGAGGTGGCAGCTGCCGGGGGACATAACATCATCATGATCGGCCCTCCGGGTTCGGGAAAAACCATGATGGCCAAACGCCTCCCCTCCATATTACCGTCATTGACATTGGCTGAAGCGCTGGAAACCACCAAGATCCATTCCGTGGCCGGTTTGCTGCTGCACCAGGAGGCCCTTATAACCACACAGCCTTTCCGCTCGCCGCACCACACCATCAGCGATGCCGGGCTGATAGGCGGCGGTCCCATTCCCAAACCCGGAGAAGTGAGTCTGGCACATCATGGTGTGCTGTTTCTCGATGAATTGCCCGAGTTCAAGAAAAATGTCCTGGAAGTGATGCGGCAACCGTTGGAGGATGGTCATGTCACCATATCCCGGGCACTGTTATCATTGACCTATCCTGCTGAGTTCATGTTGGCCGCGGCCATGAACCCATGTCCATGCGGGTTTAATACCGATCCCGTCCATGCCTGCAGTTGTACAGGACAACAAATTAAACAATATCTTTCGCGCGTCTCCGGTCCCTTGCTGGACCGGATTGATATTCATATTGAGGTTCCACCAGTCAAGTATCAGGATTTGAGCAGCACGGCCAGCGCCGAACCGTCCGCAGCCATCCGCCAGAGAGTGGAACAGGCAAGAAATATTCAACTCCAGCGTTTCAGCCAGGTGAAACATCTGTACTGCAATGCGCGCATGGAGAGTCGGGAGATCAAGAAATTCTGCTCCATCGATGAGGCAGGGCACGCGTTGCTGAAAACAGCCATCACCAAATTGGGACTATCAGCGCGGGCCTACGATCGCATTCTCAAAGTGGCCAGGACCATTGCGGATTTGGAAGGCAGCATACCCATAAAGCCGGCTCATCTGAGCGAAGCCATTCAATACCGGAGTCTGGATCGGATGCATCATTGAGGTTGGTGTACAGGGTACAACGGCAAGTGCAGGATGGTACAACAAAGGAGGAGAATAAAAAAGCCCTGCGTGCGATACCGGGCTGTAATGAACCGCGTTCATTACGGTGGGCGCCGCCTAAACATTTTTTACTTCCACGCAATCCCTCGCTAGGAGGGTGGAGGCCTGTAATACATGTCTAAGAGCATAGCTCCCATTTTATAAGTGTTGGTTCAAATAAAACCGGGCACCAGCGCACAGGGCTTGTATTTTCCTGTCTACTAAAATGTCCTAAAATTCAGGATAAAAGTCAAGCGAAATATGCAAAAAACGTGACCCAAAAAGCGTTCGTCAGATCATGCACATGGAATACCAGCACAGGACATGCGAATTTCCAGGATTATATCGCTGTTTCACAAGTATGGAGACTTTGAAATGAAGCGTCTATCTTACTGTTTATCAATTATCTGCACCATAATATTCATTCTGCATTCACCATCATCCGGACAGAGTGCCAGGCCTCTTCTGAAAATCACCATTGATGGAGACATCAACCCGGTTTCGGCCCATTTTATCATTCATGCTATCGAACGCGCCGAACGAGAGGATTTTCAAGGCTTGCTCATTGTCATGGATACACCCGGCGGTCTGCTCGAATCCACCAAAAGCATTGTAAAAAAAATACTTTCAGCGCGTGTCCCGGTTATCATGTATGTGGCGCCCAGTGGCTCCGGCGCCGTTTCAGCCGGGGTTTTCATCAGCCTGGCCTGTCATGTGGCCGTCATGGCTGAGGGCACCAATATCGGCGCTGCTCATCCTGTCAATGCTGGTGGCGGCATGGATACCTCCCAGGTGATGGGGGAGAAGGTCACAAATTGGGCGTCCGCCTGGATCCGCGGCATCGCGGAAAAAAGAGGCCGGAATGGTGATTGGGCTGAAAAAGCGGTGCGGGAAAGCGCTTCCATCAATGAGCGGGAAGCCCTGGATAAAAACATCATCGATCTGATCGCCAGGGACGAGGCCTCGCTCATGCTTGCTTTGCATGGCCGGATTGTCAAACTGGAAGAAGAAGAACGAATGCTGAACACCGCAAACACCTCCATTCAATCCATGGACATGACCTGGCAGCGGCGAATATTATATAAAATATCCAATCCGACGATTGCCTATATTTTACTCATGCTGGGAATTTATGGTCTCTTTTTCGAACTGTCCAATCCAGGCTCGATTGTCCCCGGCGTTGCCGGTGGCATCTTTCTTATTCTGGCTTTTTTCGCCTTGCAAACGCTGCCCTTACGCTCGGCAGGGCTGTTATTGATATTGTTTGCCATCATATTATTTATTCTTGAAATTAAAGTGACCAGTTACGGCGTTTTAACCATAGGAGGCATATGTTCGATGTTTCTTGGTTCCATCATGCTTTTTGATGAAGTACCCGGTTTCCCGGTTCGCGTCGATTGGCGCGTGGCACTGACATTCGCCCTCACCACCGCCGCATTTTTCATTTTTGCCCTCGGCCTGGCGCTCAAAGCGCGTTTTTCCCGACCAACCACCGGGGAGGAAGGCCTGATCGGCGTCATGGGAGAGGCGCTGAATTCATTTGCAGAAGGTCAGGGCACCGTCAATGTAATGGGCGAAATCTGGCGCGCTGAGAGTGAACAAATCATTGAAAAAGGTGCGGCAGTTGAAATCGTCGGCATCCATGGCCTGGTCCTGCGCGTCAAAAAACCACGTCATGAGTAATCAATCTCATTAATATTGATCATCACGAGTAAGGAGGCAGCATGAACATCCAACCATTACCAGTTCTTATTATTCTCGTATTGTTTTTTATTTTCAGTGCGATAAAAGTTCTGCGCGAATATGAACGTGCCGTCGTTTTCCGCCTTGGCCGTTTGGTCGGCTCGCGCGGCCCCGGACTCTTCATCCTCATCCCCCTGGTGGATCGCATGGTTAAAGTCGGACTGCGCACCATCGCGATGGATATCCCGCCTCAGGATATCATCACAAAAGATAATGTTTCCGTCAAGGTGAACGCGGTGCTCTATTTTCGCGTCATCGACCCCTCAAAAGCTGTGGTCATGGTGGAAGACTTTCTCTATGCCACTTCGCAACTGGCGCAAACGACGTTGCGTTCCATTCTCGGTCAGGCAGAATTGGACGATCTCCTGTCGGAAAGAGATAAATTGAACTTGCAACTGCAAACCATCATCGACAATCACACGGATCCATGGGGCATCAAGGTGAGTCTGGTTGAGGTTAAGCATGTTGACTTGCCCCAGGAGATGCAGCGGGCCATGGCGCGCCAGGCCGAGGCAGAACGTGAACGCCGCGCCAAAATAATCCATGCCGAAGGAGAATTCCAGGCATCACAAACTCTGGCCAACGCGGCTGAAATTATCGCGAAACACCCTCAGGCGCTGCAGCTGCGCTATCTGCAAACACTCTCTGAAATTGCCACAGAGAATAATTCAACGATTATTTTCCCGCTGCCGATGGATTTGATAAAACCCTTGCTGGGGAATCCAGCCGAGAAATCTAAAAAGTAATCCGATAAAATTCCCGTTAGTGATAGAGGGGACCAAGCCCCCTCTATCACTTCATCAATCGCTTGGTGACGGATAAACATGCCGCAGAACTTGATCTATGTTGGGCCTGCTGGATGGCATTACCCGGACTGGAAAGGCCCTTTTTACGCGCCCGGCAAAACGAGATCCATGTCAGAGCTCGCCTATCTGGCACAATTTTTTACTATTGTGGAGATCAATACCACTTTTTACCGTATCCCCGAACCCAAAACCGTCGCAAGCTGGAATTCCCAGGTCGAAAGGTTCAAGTCCTTTCAATTCATCGCAAAACTGTATCAGGGTTTCACGCACATGGATTCAGCGCCGGCGGATGAGGATGTGCAGCGTTTTATGGCAGCCCTGATGCCACTGCACGAAGCGGGACGCCTGATCACGATTCTGGCGCAATATCCCTGGCGCATAAAATACAGCGATCATTTGCTAAACCGTCTCATCACCCAGGCATTACGCCTGAGTCCGCTGCCTCTCCACTTTGAGTTTCGTCATGCGAGCTGGCACTGCGAGCATGTCCTCGAACGGCTTGCCGCAAACAACATCGGTTGGGTCAACATCGATCAACCGGTGATCGGCGACTCTCTCGGCCCCACTGACTCGCTGACCAATAACGTTGCGTATGTGCGTCTTCATGGCAGAAACTATAACGCCTGGTTCAATGAAAATGCCGGCAGGGATCAACGCTACGATTATTGTTATAGCGAACAAGAACTGCAAACGTGGCGCGAAACCCTGCAAAAATTTTCCACCATGGCGCAAAAAACCGTGGTCATCTTTAACAATCATTTCCGTGGCCAGGCGCTTGTAAACAGCCTGCAAATGCAAGCGTTATTGCAGCAAGGCCCCCTGCAGATACCTTCCCAATTAGCGGCTGCATATCCCATCCTCAATAAGTTAGGTGCTGTCATTCCGGATCACCAAACCCTGTCCCTCTTTTAATAAGTTGAATCCTTTTTCTGCCATCTACATCCAATAGTAATAAAAAGGATTGCACTATGGATAATGTGAGTATTTTAATTTTTTTAGCCATATGGTTCATCATGGCCAGATTTGTATTGCCGAGACTGGGCGTCCCGACTTGAATGTCCGGGGCATGTGATCTTCCGGTGGAAGATAAAAAGGATGTCTCGTCAATAGAGGTGAGCAAAAACAGTCAGGAGAAGGAGTAATGCCGATTTATGAATATCGCTGTGTAAAGTGCAGTCATGTTTTCGATGCATTTCAACGCGTGGGAGCGGACGGCTCGAATTTGCAATGCCCGGTTTGCGGGGCTGAAAAGCCCGAAAAATTATTTTCCGCTTTTGCCGCTTCGGGTTTTGATCATTCCACGGGGAGCATCGCGGGCAACGGCGGATGCGGCAGCCACGGCGGTTTTACTTGAGGCGCATGATCAGGCCGGTGGCCTGTGCTTAGTTGAAAGGAGATTTTTTTGAAGAAACCAATTCGTATTGCAGCCGGTATCGCTCTGGGTGCTGCAGCCGGTTTTGCTTATTACTATTTTATCGGCTGTCAAAGCGGTGCCTGTCCCCTTACCAGCAATCCCTATATATCTACAGGCTATGGGATGATCATAGGATTGTTATTCACCATGCCTGGAAGCAAACAGGACAAGAAATCGTAAAAAAAAGCTGCCGGATCTGATGATCTGGCAGCTTTTTTTTATCTCTCCATTTTCCAGTTGAACAAAAAGTTTTTTCCTGGCTCCACGCTGATTTCACCGCGATTGGTCGATAAATGGTTGCGGTATTCTTTATTCAACAAATTTTCAACCCCTGCTGTCAAATTCATCTTGATGCCCCATAGGGTCACGGCTTTGCTGTTCAGATAGGCGTTGAAGACAGTATAACCGGGCGTCTCCAATTCACCAGCAGCCACACGATCCTGTCTGGCGAACAGGCTGGCTTCCACATCCACCGAAAACCAGGGAATACCTTCACTGTGTACGCCGATGCTTCCATTGAAGGGAGTCAATTGCGGCAAGGGCACTTTTAAATCTAGATCTTGCCCGTGGACGTAGGAGGCATGCAGCCAGAAAGCATGGTAATGGAACGGTTGCAGATCCAGGCGCATATCACCGCCATAGAGTTCCGCATCGCCGATGTTGACTTTTAATAGGGCCTTGCGGCCCTCATAGGTCCCCGGTGTTTCTGTCACAAGGTCCGTGAGCCTGTTATAGTAGCCATTGCAGGAAAATCGCACCTGTTCGTTCCAGAGACGAAATCCGAGATCGAGTGAACGGCCATTTTCTGCTGCCAAATTCGGATCACCAACCTTGACCAGATTCCCCAGGTCAATAAATTGATAACGTTCCTCCAGTGAGGGCGCCCGGAAAGCCTGCGCCAAATTCATGGTCACATCAACGACACTGCTGATATGATAAAGCAATCCCAGATTGGCACTCCACGAATGCTCCCTGGTTGACGTCGCTTGCCATAATACCTTCTGTCCGGCCGGCTGATCATTGCGCACGCCATCGACGATTTCATAGAGGGGATTGTAAGCGATATCATTCTGTGTGTCTATTTGATCGATACGGCCACCAAGATTGACCTGCAACTTGTTGGCGAGAAGGCGATTTTCATTCTGGAGATATACACCCATGCTGCGATAGGATGCATCCGGCAGGGGTAGTTCGCCGATCGTTTTATAAGTGGTTTTTTTCACCGCGTTGGTGAGCGGATCCAGTACCTCTATTCTGGTCTCTTTGGTGCGATAGCCATCGTATTTCTTTTCCCAGGCATCGAAACCGAGAATGACCAGGTTGCGCGGGGAAAGCAGCCAGTCTGTCTGCATTTGGGCCCCTGTGATATCATGCTCAGCCCCGGGCTTGATTTTAAGAACTGATACCCTTCTTGGTGGTTGCCCCCCTGACGCCGGAATATTGGACACCTGATTAGGTATATTTTCAACATCTCGCAATATATACTGAGAATAAACTTTGAGTGAAATTCTGGCAAGATGCCGAGTCAGATGTTGACCGATATATTCGCCATTCACAAGCTCGCGCTTCTCAATGGGATGGCGCACCTGCGCCTGATTTGGAAAAAGCGGCGCTCCGCCGGGAATACCGATATCATGGGCGGTATACTTTTGATAGTTGAATTTCAGTTCATGATTTACAAATGGCCGAATGCCCACGCGTGCCGTCATATAATCGTCGCGATACTGACTGTTTTCCATGACTCCCGAGGGCGTCTGCATGTCGCCTGCTTTTTGCCTGGAAACGGAAAACTGCCCGTACCAGTAACGTGACCCCGCAAGCACTGACGCATATCCCTGTGCATTGTCGTTGGCGCTGTGATAACCGCCTTGCAGTCGCGTGCGCACATAGGTTTGCTCCTGATACCAGCCAGATTTGCTGATGATGTTCACAACACCTCCCAACGCCCCTGAGCCATACAAGGAGGATGCCGCTCCCTTTATGACCTCGATTCGTTCGATATCCTGGATATTGAGCATGGAAAAACTGGCCATCAAATCTGTTGCGGTGTCGATGCGATTTCCATCCATGAGCGTGACAATGCTGTTTCGATTCATCCCGCGTATGGTGATGCCGGTGCCCCAAATGCCGTCTCGTTGCAGGCTCAGTCCGGGTTCCTTGGCAAGTGCGTTCGCCACCGTCAAAGATGGTTTGGCGTTCAAGGCTTCTTCACTCACGACCCCCAGGGGCAGGGCCGATTCCCGCAAGGTGGTCTCATAGCGTGGCATACTCACGGTCACGTCCGTCAGAGGCAAAGGAGAAGCCATCAAATGGCATGTGATATTAATCGTGCTGTCGGGTACGATGGATACAGAACGGGTGTATGGTTTATAGCCGATAAAAGTGACGACGAGACGATGACTGCCCTGGCTGATTTTATCGAATTTGAAACGGCCTTCGCTGGTGCTATGGGTACCCAGATTCAGATCCTGAATAAAGACATTGGCGGCAGCAAGTTTTTTCCCGGATTCGGAATCCTGAACCGTACCCACCAGTGCGCCATTCTGGGCAAAGATGATTGAAACTGCAACGAATAATACGATTGTAACCCTGCGAAGCATCACACGACTCCTGTTTTGATTTGTTGCTTAGATGAAAAGGGGAAGCATGAATCTTGCCCCTACCCCTATTATAATGGCTAATATCAGCGTTATCATGGAGGCGATTGCAGCCCGGCCCCACCCCAATTCCCGGCTCAATACACCAAACGTCGCCAGACAGGGGAAATAAAAAACCACAAATAGAGTGAATACGATGAGCTGCACTGAACTCATGACAGAGGCAACATCCGTCGTTCCCAATGCCTGCATCAACATGATCATGGAAAGTTCTTTGCGCAGGATTCCAAAGATCAGCGTTGTGCCAGTCTCCAGCGGGAGATCAAGTAACTTTGTCAGCGGCGATAAAATTTCATTAATGGTATGATCCCAATGGTAGGCTTCGGACAGGCTGAGTACCAGGCTGCCAACGATCAGAATAGGCCATGCAAAAAGCAGGAAATCCTTGCTGCGCAGCCAGGTTTTTGCCACTAAGGCCTTCAATCTAGGACGTTGATAGGGGGGGATCTCCAGAATCATGCCGGGCGAATCAGAGGGCATGAGGCGGGCAAGTAACGTTCCAACCAGTGTGATGACCACGATATTGAATAGATAGATCGCAAACGCCATTTTGCCGCCCAGATAAAAGCCAACCAGTCCCAGTATGATCGTCATTCTGGCTGAACAGGGTACCAGAAGCGCGGCAACAGCAGCGATAAAGCGGTCGCGCGCGCTGGGGAGGATTCGCGTGGCCATGACAGCCGGCACGGTGCATCCATATCCCAAAATGCCGGGAATGACGGCTGTTCCGTGCAAGCCAATGCGATGCATAAAATTGTCCATCAGAAAAGCGATTCTTGGCAGATAACCGATATCTTCCAGAAATGCCATGGCCATTAAAAAGGGCAGGAGGTAGGGCAAAACAATGGCAGTCCCCCCAGCCAACCCCTGAATAATCCCGATTATGCTGTGCGCCAAAAGAGAATCGTTTCCCATGACAGTTTCTATATAGACCGTTCCCGCGGAAAACAATTCCAGAACAGGTTGTTCCAGAAAAGCACCCAGCTTGAAGATGACAACAAAAAATGAATACAACACCGTGATCAGGATCAGATAACCAGCTATCGGATGCATGATGAATTTATCCACTTGCGAACGCCAGCTTCGAATCGGGTGTCTGACGGTGCTGACCTGTTCCGCGAGATGCATGGAAAGCGCATGTCGTTCCGCGGCTATGACGCTATCCGCACTCTGACCATGATCTTTTTCCAGTTTATTTTGCCAATGCTTAATGACAGACAACAGATTACGATTGTGATGGTTCAATGGCGCCGCGAAATCAGGTTGATCCTCCAGCAGCCTGATGGCCCAAAGTCTGTGATCATTGATTTCGTGCCGGTTATCCTCGGACAATCTGGCGCTGACAGCTTTAACCGCTTCCTCCACATGCCGGCTCATTTTCGGTGCTATTGGCCTGGCAGGATGAGTGATTATCTCCAGGGCGCTCTGAAATAGCTTGTCGATGCCGCTGCCTTTAGCTGCAATCGTCGGAATTACAGGAACGCTGAGAAGCGTCGATAGCTTACCCGCATCGATCACTGCGCCCTTGCGCTCGGCCTCGTCCATCATATTCAAACACATCACCATGGGGCGGCCGAGTTCTATGAGCTGCAGCGTTAATTCAAGACTGCGGCTGAGCAGGGAAGCGTCCACGACATTAATGATCAAGGCAGAAGGATGAGTGTTTAAAAATTCTTTGCATTCTCTGGATGCAGCATCCATGCCAAGAAAAGAGTAAATACCGGGCAGATCAACCAGTTCAAAAGTTCGCCCGGAATTTGTGATCAGACTGCTGGTAAACGCAACCGTGGCCCCTGAGAAATTGGTGGCAATGGAGCGATAGCCGGCTACTTGATTGAATATGGTGCTCTTGCCGCAATTGGGTTGTCCGACCAGGACGATCTCTGGTGTAGTAGTTTTATTTTTATCGAGTTCCATAGTACCGGGTCAATGTTGCACAGGCAGATTTGCAGCGGATAGTTTCACGATGATTTTTTCAGCCATGCCACGGCCCAATGCAATTTGGGCAGAATTGATCTGTATGATCATTGGACCGCCGAGGTGTGCGCCGCGGACGACAGTGAATGGATCTCCTATGTGGATACCAACCTGGTTCAAGGATTGTCGCATCTGCCGGCCTCCATTGAAATCCAATATGATTCCACACTGTCCGCTGTGAAGTTTAAAAAGGGCTGTTCCGGAGAGAAGATCCGTTTGCGTTGATGGATTCATTCTGAATTACTTTCCGCTAGTGGTGAGGAGGGGGGCTGATCGGTCAAACAGCTGTCACAACCATGTCCTCTGTCGTTGAAACGGCTGCAGGAAGTGAACAATACATCTTGCCGCTGCGGTTTTCTGGGACAGCTAGCCACAAACTGCAAAAAGGCGTGCAATGCGTCCAAGCTGGCTGGACTCATGACATGCTCTATTTTGCACGCGTCTATTTCTGCAAGCTGTGGATCAATGCCAAGTATTTGAATCAGGAATAACTTTATGGCCTGATGCCGCCGGGCTAAATCGCGGGCTAATTTCCGCCCTTGAGCGGTTAACAGAACATGCCCATATTGCTCATGGGTGATCAGATCTTTTTTTGCAAGGTTGTTCAAGGCGATGGAAACATTTGAACTTGAAACCTGGCGCGCTTCCGCAATATCTTTGACGCGCGCAACACGATTCTTTGCTTCAAGCTCACTGATCACTTCAATATATTCCTGTGTGAGCAGATCATATTCATGAAGCATGGTTATTGACATCCAAAAGTTAAATGAATTAAACATTGTTAAATTGTATTAATTTACAATACCCGATCCTGATAAGCAAGTCTTTTTTGCCAGTAATTTGTGGTTGACAAATAGGGCTCTTATCACTATATTTATTTGTGAAATCAGTGGCACTTTTTATGGGCGGAGTTTATGTCGCTACTTTATCGCCTGGCACAAGGATTGGCAGTCCTGCTTTGGCTGGGATTGCTGACGACCTGCAGCAAGCATGCCGCACCAGCTTCATTCTCGGCAACTTCGCACCGTATCTGTTTGCAAGTCCGGCCTGATGCGGCCAGTTTTCTGGCTGTTGATACCGTCAAGATTCACTATCATAAAAAAACACAGCAGCTCTACTTCTCGCTCCATCGTGATTTAAGCCTCCATGACGTCATGGCTGGCCATCTCAAATTGGCGTGCAAATTATCGCAACCACCGCAATCGCACCAGCAGGCACCGGAAGATTCTGCTCTCTACCGCAGACTCAGAGAGGATCACTGGTACGCCATCGACTTGCCGCCCTATATGGAGCCTGATTTCATTGAGATATCCTATTCAGGCGCATGGCCCGATGCACTGCAGCGTTGGCCAGGTTACCATCAGCTGGATCAAACGAACCAGCAGTTGTCCGCCCGGGATTGGTGTCAGTTACAGGACGAATCCTGGTTTCCGCAGTTGCCGCACGATGAGCTGTTGCTCAGCGTCAATTTTGTCGCGCATGCAACGTATGCGCGTCGTCTCTGATCAGCGCATCTACCAAGAATCAGGTGCTTTGTGAATTTTAAGCTTTTTTTGCCGGATATTTTCATCACGATCATCACAGTATGTTGCCAGACTTTTGCAACTGACATTATCAATCTGCATCAGAATGACGCCGCGGGACGGCCGGCAGCACCCTACAGAATTGGTACACCTGTGACAGTTGAGGGCACTGTTACAGTCCCCCGCTTTATTTTTAACAGCGCTGCTGTGGACGTCTACATCCAGGATCACACAGGTGGCATCAACATCATAACCAACAGCACCTTTCCGCAACCGGTTCGACTCGGCCAACGCGTCAGAGTGACTGGCACCATCACCCAGCTTTACGGGCATACCAAGATTAAAGATCCCACCGATTGGTTTCTGATTGCTGACAATGATACAATGCCTGCGCCTGTAACTATTACCTGTCATGAACTGGCCAACAGTTTTTACGCCGATAATTCTGAACCCAATGAGAGCAGGCTCGTACGCATCAACGATGTGACTGTCCAAATGGTGAATGGCGACTATTATACCATTTCGGACTCCACCGCAACCGCGATTCTCTACAGCAATCCTGAAGCGTCCTTACCGGCACCACCCAACGGCAGATTTGATATCATGGGCGTAGTTCGGCAGGTGGATATGACCACAAGGCCTCCTGTAAAAAGTGGTTATCAAATATGTCCGCGATTTGCAGAGGATTTTATCAGCAACAGCGGACCGCTCCTGGTGGAGCAGCCCTATGAAGCGATCATTGAACCCCGGCAAATCACGATTAAATGGCGAACCGACAAACCTGCCACTTCCATCTTCAAATTTGGCCTGACATCCGCGCACGAACTACCGGCCGTGGGGGATTCAAGCCGGGTGTCTGATCACGCTATCACCCTGCGCAACCTCGAACCCGTCACGCTATACCGCGGCCGCGCCTATTCCTGCGACGACGCGGGAACGGCTGTCTCTAAAGAACTCATCTTCATGACCAGTTCCGAGCGATCCTCCGGCACCATCCAGGTCTATTTCAACCAGACAGTCGATCCTGCCTACGCCTGGAGAGAAGCCTCAAAAGCAAAAGTGGACCTCTCCAAAACAATCATCGAGCGCATCGACAGAGCAAAATATTCGCTCGATGTGCAGTATTATTCCTTCACGCACGATAATATTGCCACCGCCCTGATCAATGCGCACAATCGCGGTGTCTGGGTTCGCTTCATCTGCGACGACCAGGCACTATCCGGGGGCAATAAAGATATTGACCGGCTCAGGAATGCAGGCATCCCTGTTATCAGTGACAAATTCGGCGACAACGATGGAAGCGCTGCGAGCCATAATAAATTTGTCATTATCGATCATCGCGATCGCCGTGAAGGATCTGACGACTATTTATGGACCGGATCCGCAAATGCCACCTACGCGGGTGCCACAGGAAATGGTGAAAATATGCTGCTCATCCAGGATGAAAGCCTGTGCGCGGCCTATACCATCGAGTTCAACGAGATGTGGGGAAGCGATACGGAAACCCCCAACCCTGCGAACGCCAAATTCGGATCCAGAAAAACCGACAATACACCCCATCGTTTTAATATCGGCGGTGTATTGATCGAACAATATATGAGTCCGTCCGATAATACCGAAGAACACATCGTCGATGCCATAAAGAGCGCTGACCATGATCTCTCTTTTTGTATCCTTACATTCACCCAGGATAATCTGGCCAGGGCCTTGCGCACGAGGCGGCTGCAGGAACCGAATCTCTCACTTCGCGGCGTATTCGATAAGGAAGATGCCATGAATAATTCCGCCAGTGAGTATACATCCATGGCGGGCGGCGGTTCGACTGCATGGATACCGGCTGCAGATGTGCATCTCGACGTCCTTGGCGATCTGCTGCATCATAAATATCTGCTGGTGGATGCCGCATGCGCGGATTCGGATCCGTTGGTGGTTACGGGATCGCACAACTGGAGCAACGCGGCCAATACGGTGAACGATGAAAACACCCTGATCATTCACAGCCGCAGAGTGAGCAATTTCTATCTGCAGGAATTTGCGGCTCGATATAAAGAGTCCGGCGGACAGGGAGACATTATCAGTGCGATTAACTTGACAGCTCTCAAAAGCACGCCGAACCAGTTTGTGCTGCGGCAGAATTATCCAAATCCATTCAACGGATCGACAAAAATTGATCTATTCATCCCTGAATCCGATCAAAATCAGCAACTTAATCTCATTATTTACAATATACAGGGCTGCGCGGTGACGCACAGGGCGCTGCCATTCACAGCAGCAGGGTGGACGAGCCTGTCATGGACTGGCCGCAACGAAAGCGGCCAGCCGCTTCCCTCAGGCGTTTATTATGCATGCCTGACAGGGCAAAAGCGCCTTGCATCCATTAAAATGTTACTCATCCGCTAAGCAAAAATAAGCATACTGACTTTTTCGTTGAGGACACGTTATGAAAATGAAAGCGCTGGTCAAAAAAAATCCTGAAAAAGGCTTGTGGCTCGAAGAAGTGCCTGTGCCGGAATATGGAAACAATGACCTGTTGATCAAGGTGACGCACACCGCCATTTGTGGAACCGACTTGCATATCTATAAATGGGATGAATGGTCCCAGCGTACCATCAAACCACCCCTGGTCATTGGACACGAATTTGTTGGAACCATCGTGGCAAAAGGCCAGAATGTGAGCGGTTATGAAATAGGCGAACGCGTATCCGGCGAAGGACATCTGGTCTGCGGTGTCTGCCGCAGCTGCCGCGCCGGCCGGCGTCATTTGTGCACCAATACAATAGGCGTGGGCGTTCATCGTAATGGCTGCTTTGCTGAATATCTGTCTCTTCCGGCGTCCAATGCCTGGCATGTTGCCGATTCCATTCCCTCGGAAATAGCCGCTTTTTTTGATCCCTATGGCAATGCCGCCCATTCCGCGCTCTCCTTTGATCTGGTGGGTGAAGATGTGCTCATAACCGGCGCTGGCCCCATTGGTTGCATGGCTGTGGCCATCTGCAAACATGTCGGTGCACGGCACGTCGTGGTGACCGACGTTAATGAATACCGCCTCGACCTGGCGCGCAAAATGGGCGCGACGCTGGCGGTCAACGTCTCTAAAATATCCATCAAAGAGGCCGCGCGGCAGTTGGGTATGGTGGGCTTTGATATCGGATTGGAAATGTCCGGCAATGCCCAGGCTTTTGAAGAGATGCTTGAACAAATGTATCATGGTGGCCGAATTGCATTGCTGGGCATCCTGCCCAATTCCACCCAGATTAATTGGGATCAGGTCATTTTCAAAGGATTGCATCTGAAAGGGATCTACGGCCGCGAAATATTTGAGACCTGGTACAAAATGCAAACCATGCTGCAGAGCGGATTGGATATCGCTCCGGTATTGACCCATCGGCTAAAGTTCGCAGATTTTGAGCAGGGTTTCCAAGCTATGGCCTCGGGGAATTGCGGTAAAGTCGTGCTTGAAATGGAATAAACTTGGAGCGTCCATGTACGGAAAAATGAAATCAGAGTTGATCAAGCAGTTGCAGGAGATCGAAGCTGCAGGTCTCTTCAAATCGGAGCGCATCATCTCCACACCACAAGGCGCGCAAATTCAAGTTCGTGGCAAGGAAAAAGTGCTCAATTTTTGCGCCAACAATTATCTCGGCCTGGCCAATCATCCGCGCGTACTGGCTGCAGCCCATGCTGCCCTGGATCGCTGGGGATACGGCATGTCTTCGGTGCGCTTTATCTGCGGAACGCAAGAGATACACAAAGAACTGGAGAAAAAAATATCCCAATTCCTGGGCACAGATGACACCATTCTCTATGCAGCCTGTTTTGATGCCAATGGTGGCGTGTTCGAACCATTCATGAACGCGGAATGCACCATCATCACCGATGCGCTGAATCATGCCTCCCTGATAGACGGCATCCGTCTGGCCAAGGCGCAGCGATTGATCTATCAACATGCTGACATGAACGACCTCGAGGTGAAATTAAAAGAATCTCAAAATGCAGCTTTCCGGCTCATTGTCAGCGATGGTGTTTTTTCAATGGACGGCGACATCGCCAATCTGCAGGACATATGCGTGCTGGCTGAGAAATACCATGCGCTTGTGCTGGTGGATGACAGCCATGCCACCGGGTTTATGGGGGCAAGCGGGCGTGGAACCATTGAGCATTGCGGCGTCATGGGAAAAATTGATCTGATCACCACGACCTTCGGCAAGGCGCTTGGCGGCGCCATGGGCGGTTGCGTTTCCGGACATCAGGAAATGATCGACTTTTTAAGGCAGAAGAGCAGACCTTATCTGTTCTCAAATACGCTGGCGCCGGTCGTGGCCGGCACCACGCTTGCTGTGCTGGAAATGCTGAGTGAAACCACACAGCTGCGCGACAAGCTGGAAAAAAATACGCTCTATTTTCGCCGGGAGATGACAAATGCCGGATTCGACATCCGCCCCGGCGTTCATCCCATTGTTCCCATTATGCTCTACGATGAACGGCTCGCCCATTCCATGGCAGAGGCTTTGCTGCAGGAAGGCATCTATGTCATTGGCTTCAGTTTTCCGGTGGTGCCCAAAGGCATGGCGCGCATCCGGGTTCAGATATCCGCTGCACATGAGCAGGAACATCTGGATCAGGCCATTGCGGCTTTTGCCAAGACAGGGCGCTCCCTGGGCGTAATCAAGTCCTAGAATGGAAGAAACGCACATGCATCCCAGAAGAAAATCCAGACAGATAAAAATCGGCGCTCTCGCCATGGGGGGAGATGCTCCCATTATTATTCAGTCCATGACCAATACGCGCACACAGGACGTGGAAGCCTCGGTCACTCAAATCGAGCGGCTGGTCAAAGCCGGCTGTGATCTGGTTCGGCTGGCCATTCCAAACTCCAGTGCGGTGCCTGCTTTTGCAGAGATCAAAAAGCGGTCAGCCGTCCCTCTGGTGGCTGATATCCATTTTGATTACCGATTGGCTCTCGGGGCTCTGGATGCTGGTGCGGATAAAATTCGCATCAATCCGGGCAATATCGGCACGCGCGACAAGGTGGAGCAAGTGGTAAAGAAAGCCGTCGCCCATCGTGTGCCCATCCGTGTGGGAGTCAATTCCGGATCTGTCGAAAAAGAGATTCTGGAAGAAGAGGGAGGCCCCAGCGTTCGCGCCCTGGTTCGCAGTGCACTTCGCAACGTCGAACTCTGCCGGGAATTTGGCGCAGAAGATATCGTCATTTCCCTGAAATCATCCGATGTGCTGCGAACCATTGAAGCCTACGAGTCCATCGCCGGGCAAACGGACTTGCCGCTGCATGTTGGCGTCACCGAGGCAGGGACGGCAAAATCCGGCGCCATTAAATCAGCCGTAGCGCTTGGCATCCTGTTGCGAGCGGGCATCGGCGATACGCTGCGCGTCTCGCTCACCAGCGATCCGGTCGAAGAGATCATCGCTGCGCGCTACATTCTGAAAAGTCTCAACCTGATGCAACGCGGCATAACCCTGATCTCCTGCCCGACCTGCGGCCGGACAGAAGTCGATCTTGTCGCGATTGCTGAACAGGTGGAGGAGGAACTCTCTGGCATTGAAAAACCGCTCACTGTCGCTATTATGGGATGCGTTGTCAATGGGCCGGGCGAGGCGCGTGAGGCGGACCTGGGGGTTGCCTGCGGAAAAGGGAGTGCCGTATTTTTCAAGAAAGGCAAAATCATTCGCAAGGTGCCAGAGAAAGAGATTGTCAAAACCATCATCGAAGAAGTAGCCAATTGGCCGGAAAAATGACCATACAGACCATGTTGATCGCTCCATTTTTATGTTTGCATTAAAGGCTGAGGTGGCGCCATGAGGCAAATTGCCAATAAAGTAATGGTACTGGGGGGCGGGGGGTTGACCGGATATCAGATCGTCCGCCACATTGCCCGCGAGTTACAGCCGCGATTGATTGTGATTGTCGCTTTGAGGCAAAGCTGGATCCGTGAATCCTTGCAGAATTTGCGCAAGGAATTCCCCAAAGTCACATTTGATGCGGCCTGGGGTAACATTTTCATGCGGACTAAATGGCGGGATAAGACCAAAACAGAGATTTTGAAAAATCCCAAACTCTATGACCAGCTCTTCAGCGATATTTTTAATGAACCCGCCAAGGCTGCACCACAAAATTTCCTGACAGAGTTGATCGTGAAACTCAAGCCGGACATCATTGTCGATGCCACCAACTCGACGAGAGCCTTGAGCTATCAAGACCTCTTTGTGAATTCCATCGAAATTGCCACTGAGCTGCGTAATCAACGCAAGAAAAAAACCGTCAAAGGGACTGTGTCTATTCCGGTCGAGCTCGTTGAAAAAATCGAAACACTCATTGTGAGTCAATCCATGCCCCAGTTGATACGTCACGTTCAACTGCTGCATGATGCCATGGTCCTGGCAGGGACACGCCTTTATATAAAAATTGGCACCACCGGCGCCGGTGGCATGGGATTAAATATGCCATATACCCACAGTGAGGATAAACCCAGCCCCGATCTGATGAACAAAACAGCAATAGCATTCGCACATACCGGACTCTTATTCCGCCTGGCTCGGACCGCTAATGCACCCATTGTCAAAGAGATCAAACCCGCCGCGGTCATCGGCTATCGCAAAATCGAAAAAAGATCGGTATTTTATGGCGGGAGTACCATCGATCTTTTCCATGCCAAAAAAGTACAGCTGGGCACGAGCTTGTCACTGCATCCTGATGTGGGATATGCCCGGCGTGGACAGCTCGATATGGTGGGTGTTGATATGGGCGAAACCGGCTTTTATACGCTCGGCGAATTCGAAGCCATTACTTCCATGTATCAGATTGAGTTCTTGACCCCCGAAGAAGTTGCACATATCGTGGTTTCGGAAATAAAGGGCATGAACACCGGAAAAGACGTCATCGCTGCCATCGATGCTTCCGTCATGGACCCCAGCTACCGCGCCGGCATTCTGCGCGCCCCCGTGATAGAGGAGATGCGACTTTTGGAAGCCAAAAGCCACAAGCCCAGTGTTGCGCTCGGACAGATCGGACCTCCTGAATTTTCAAAACTGCTTTATGAAGCCTATTTGCTGAAGGTGAAATATCGTTCTCTGGAGAACGTGACGTCACAGGATGCCAAGGAAATCAGCGAAAATCTGGAATATCTTATTTTGCACAATCCCATTCGCCATACCATTGTCTCCATCGGCGTTCCAATCCTGCTGCCCGATGGAAAAACCCTGCTGCGTGGGCCCAAAATAAACATCCCAGAATACCGCGGGTCCGTCGAATTACCATCCACGCCGGATACCATCAATCTTTGGGCGAAAAAAGGCTGGGTGGACCTGCGCGTCGAAAACATGGCCTTGTGGCAAAAAAGATTTGCAGCCATGCAGGATTCCAGTCAGATTTTCCGGAATAAGGGTTCCGCAGCCTTCGGCAGGGAAACGTATCTCTCCACTGACATCGAAATTGGCGAGGCTGTGGCTTGGATCTTTAATAATGATCCGAATACATATAGCTATCGCATAAAAGCGGTATGACGTATGTTCGATTGCATCGGATTGGGCATCATTTCGCTGGATTTGCTCTGCAAAATTGACCATTACCCCGCTGCAAACAGCAAAAATCGCGTTACAACTTTGCAACGGCAGGGCGGAGGGCCGGTTCCGACCGCGTTGGCGACGATGACCAGGCTCGGCATGTCCTGTGCCTTGATCAGCAAGCTTGGACAGGATGAGACGGCAGAAACACTGATTCGTGAACTGGAATTATACCATATATCCACCTCCTGGCTCACCAGAGCCGCGGTCGAGACACCTCTCGCCATTATCCTCTGCGATCAAAAAGAGGGCGGACGCACGGTTTTTCTGCATCGAACCCCGGATCATGATCTTACGGAGGCGGATATCGAGGGTCTATACCCATCATGGCCTTTAGCCACCGCTCTACATCTCGACGGACATGAGAACGCAGCAGCCCTGCTCGCCGCCCGCCGGGCCAAAGAGATGGGCGCACTCGTTTCGCTGGATATCGGCAGCGCCCGGCCGGTAGCAGAAGAACTCTTGCATCTCACCGATTTGCTCATCGTCAGCCAGGATTATTTTCCTGCATTAACCTCGATCGAACAAGCCGGTGATTATTGCGAAATATTACTAAAGTATAATCTCAAGTTAGCAGGAATAACTTTCGGTAAGATGGGTTGTTATCTGGTTGGTAAGGATGCACATGTCTATCAACCAGCTTTTCCGGTCACGACCATGGATTCGACGGGTGCAGGAGATGTGTTTCACGGTGCCGCACTCTACGGTTTTTTGCACCACTTTTCGACACCAGACCTGGCCCGTTTTGCCAGTGCTTGTGCCGCGATAAAATGCAGCAGCATGGGCGGCAAAACCGGTATCCCCGGGATTCCTCAGATTCGCTCTTTCCTCGCAGAAAGAGGTGAAGAGATTTCTTTTCTCGATGCTTACCTCTGAAGAGGGCACATACATTGTCCAGCGATTCCCGAGACGATATCAACAGACCTGCGTTTATAGTGATCATACCCGTCTACAATGAACAACGCCATCTGCCGCTTTTGCTGCGGGATATACAATCAGGCCCAGAAAAATTGGACCTGTTGTTGATAGACGATGGTTCCAGCGATGAAACGCAGACTATTTTGCAGCGCGTCGGCGTGCAGTATATCCGTCATGCCACAAATCGCGGCAAGGGCGCTGCGCTGTTTACTGGTTTGTGTGCAGCCAGGCAACGGGGTTATCGCTGGGCCATCACCATGGATGGCGATGGCCAGCATACGGCGGATCACCTGCAATCGTTTATGGATGTCTGCCAGCGGACGTCTGCGCAGCTGATCATCGGCAACCGCCAGAACCGCCGCGACCAGGGCATGCCGCTGCATCGTCAACTCAGCAACTGTATTACGTCCGTGCTGGTATCGCTCTTCAGTGGTGTGCGCGTTCACGATTCACAGTCCGGGTATCGTGCTTATTGTCTGGGGGACCGCGCCTGGCGCCTGTGCCGCGAGACCGGGTTTCAATTTGAATCAGAAGTCATTCTGCGGCTCGGGAAAACAGGCGGAAAAATCGCTGAAATACCCATTCGCACGATATATGCGGGGCAATCGAGTCGCATGCACCTGTTGACCGATACCTTGAAATTTATCAGTCTGCTGCTGCGCAGCATCGGTTGGTAAATTTAGTGTGACTCTCAATTTTTTCTTGTATTTATCGTTATTAATTTGTATAATATAATCCATTACGGGGCGTAGCGCAGTCCGGTTTAGCGCGCCTGCTTCGGGAGCAGGAGGTCGGTGGTTCAAATCCACTCGCCCCGACCACGTTGTGAGCCAATCCATCAAGGATTGGCTTTTCTGTTACTACTTATTTGCAAATCACTGTACAATCATTGGTTATGAAGGACAAGACCCATGATACCCGAATATGCATTCAGCGAAATTGACAAAAAATGGCAGGAGACCTGGAAAAAAACGGGCCTCTACAAGTGCGATCTCAGTAAAACCGATAAAAAGCTCTATTGCCTGGTGATGTTTCTCTATCCATCCGGAGACCGCTTGCACATTGGCCACTGGTATAATTATGCGCCTACCGACACCTGGGCCCGCTTTAAACGCATGCAGGGGTTCAACTTATTCGAACCGATGGGCTACGATGCCTTTGGTCTGCCTGCTGAGAATTACGCCATCAAAGTGGGCATTCATCCAGCGGTGAGCACAGCGCAAAATATCAAAAATATCCGTCAACAGTTGCAGGCCATGGGCGCCATGTATGACTGGGATCATGAGATCAATACCAGTCATCCGGATTACTATCGCTGGACGCAGTGGCTTTTCCTGCAATTGTTCAAGAACGGTCTGGCCTATCGTAAAAAAGCGGCCGCCAACTGGTGCCCGACCTGCCAAACCGTGCTCGCCAATGAACAGGTGGTGGATGGTCACTGCGAACGCTGCGACGCGGAGGTGCTCACCAAAGACCTGGAACAGTGGTTTTTCAAGACCACAGCCTATGCCGAAAGGCTTCTCGAGGGCCACAATCGCATTCAATGGCCGGAAAAAACCATCGCGATGCAAAAGAACTGGATCGGAAAAAGTACCGGCGCGACCATTCAATTCAAAATTTCTGATAAAGACGAAACCATTCATGTTTTTACCACCCGTCCGGATACCTTATGGGGGGTGACCTACATGGTTCTTGCACCAGAGCATCCTCTGGTGGAGCAATTGACCACTGCGCAACAGGCCAAAGAGGTAAAAGACTATATTGTCCAGGCGCGAAAACAGCGTGAAATCGAGCGCATGTCCACGGAGAAAGAGAAAACGGGCGTTTTCACCGGCAGTTATTGCATCAATCCGGTAAACGGCCAAAAAGTGCAGATCTGGATCGCGGATTATGTCCTGGTGACGTACGGAACGGGCGCGGTGATGGCCGTCCCCGCCCACGACGAACGCGATTTTGCCTTTGCGCAAAAATACGGGCTTGAGATCCGCGAAGTTATCTCACCATCCGGGAAAGCGGCTGAGATGCCACTCACATACGCCTATATCGACCGTGGAATCATGATCAATTCCGGGCCCTTCGATGGCACTGATTCTGCAGCAGGCATCGACCGTGTCATCGACTATTTGAAAGATAACGGTTGGGGGGATCGCAAGATCAATTACAAATTGCGGGATTGGCTCATCTCAAGACAGCGTTATTGGGGCGCTCCCATACCGATCATCTACTGCGATGACTGCGGTGAAATGGCTGTTCCTGAAGATCAGTTACCGGTAAAATTGCCTGAAGATGTTGTTTTTTCAGGAAAAGGGGAGTCGCCTTTAGCCACGTCACCGACGTTTGTGAACGCGCCCTGTCCCAAATGCGGCAAAATGGGACGCCGCGAGATAGACACCATGGATACTTTTGTCTGTTCATCCTGGTATTATTTGCGCTTTTTAACCCCTGAACTGAATGACAAGCCTTTTGACAGCAACGTAAGCAATCACTGGCTTCCGGTGGACCAGTATGTCGGCGGCGCTGAGCATGCAGTCATGCACCTGCTGTATGCGCGATTTTTCGCCAAAGCCTTGTATGATTTCGGCTTGATCAACTTTGACGAACCGTTTCAGCGTCTTGTGCATCAGGGCATCATCACCAGCAAAGGCGCCAAGATGAGCAAATCGCGCGGCAATGTGGTGAATCCGGATCGATTTGTCGAGCAATATGGCGCTGATACCTTTCGAATGTATATGATGTTTATGGGTGCCTATGAAGAAGGCGGTGACTGGAATGACGAAGGCATCGTCGGTATTCACCGCTTTATCAAACGCGTCTGGCGCATTGTCCTGCAAGCCTTGGAAACACCGGCCCAGGGCGCTGAGGATGCAGATTTTCTCAAAGTCCTGCAGCAGATGCATTATGCCATCAAGCACGGCACCCATGATCTGGAACGGTTTCATTTCAATACCTCGATAAGCCGTATCATGGAGCTGGTCAATCAAGTATCACTTTATGTGCAGGACAAGGCGCCTGAGCACCAGGACAAGCGATTGCTGACCCAGGTTATTCCCAATTTGGTACTGATGCTGGCACCCTTTGCGCCGCATTTTGCGGAAGAACTCTGGCAGCAGTTGGGACGGCCGTACAGCATCTTTGACCAGGCGTGGCCCGTGCACGATGAATCCATGCTGGTGCAGGACACGGTGAGTCTGGGCGTGCAGATCAACGGCAAGATCCGCGGACAGATCGATGCGCCGGTTGATGCTGAAGATGCCGCTGGGATAGAAATGGCTGTTCAGGATGACAAGATCAAGGGGTATCTTGAAGGCAAGACGCTGATTAAATCATTCGTCATCAAGAAAAAACTGGTGAGTCTGGTTGTGAAATGAGCCGGCCGACCATAGAAAATGCAAAAAGCGCAGAAGAATCAGTGATGTCTGCGCTTTTTTTTATGTGCAGTAGTGCTTGTAATTACGGTTCGTACGAGTAAAACGGGGAGGGCAAAGCCACCGCTCGTGATATAGTTCCTGAACTATATGTTAACATAACTAATATTATGCATAAATATCTTTGTGCAAATCAAGCACGGATCAGGCCATCGCCTGGATCTCGCGCCGCGCCCGGTCTTTTAACGGCGTCTCCGATTTGCTCCACAATATCTCTTCCAAATTCTGCCGCGCCGATTCCTTGTCACCGGTCTGCTTCAAGGCCTGCGCATAATAAAACCGCGCCTGCAAATTATTCGGGTTCGATTTGACTGCTTCTCCTAAAAATCGCAAACCTTCCTGAATCTTGCCGGAGATCAGATAATTCTTGCCCGCCAGAGTCAATGTGACACTGTCCTGCTTGCCCAACTCCATGGCTTTCAAAGCATACTGACCGGCTTCTGTATCGCGTTCTGAGGCATCAAATATGATGCTCGCCTGCTTGTAAAAAGACGCTTTGCTGGGCGCATGCTTTATCGCCTGACGGATCGCCTCCATGGCGGCATCAGTTTGCCCCAAACGCAACTGACAGGTCGCCAGCGACGCCCACACATCCGCTTCCGCGGGCCGCTGCGCCAAATAACGCTGATATAATGCCACCGCCGTCACATAGTCGCCACTGATAAAAGCTTTGATTCCTTCTGCATAAAAGGACTCGACGTTTTCATCATTCACCGGAATCGTCGTTGTTCCATCGGTGACCGTCTCCGGCGTAACCTGACGCAGCGATTTGCGCGCAATTTCAGCAAATTTTCCATCCGCATCCAGCTTGATGACGGCCTTGAAGCAGCGAGACGCATTGTCCATATCACCCTGGGCCATATATACTTTACCAAGCCCGAGATATGATCTTGTTTCTTTTGGCGATACCGCTATTGATCTCTCAAAAGTACGAATCGCCTCAGAATAGTTTTTCTGAACACTATATACAGCCCCCAGGTTGACCATGGCCATGACATTGGCCGGCTGCAAAATCAATCCTTCCTTGAGATACTTTTCGGATTGCTGGAATTGCCGCATTTTGCTGTATAAACTGCCGAGGACAAAATAAGCGCGGTAATAAACCGGGCATAATCTTATTGTTTCTATGCATTTATCTAATCCACGCGTATAATCGCGGGATTCGAAAAATACCAGGGCCATATTATAGTGGAAATCAGGATCGCGCGGGCTCAATTCGATGGCCTTGCGCCATATGGCCAGGGCAGATTCAAATTCCTTCTGCCGGGCTTTGCTCAAGGCATCCCGATTCATCTTCTCTGAGGCAGGATCCGGCGGAGTCACACCCCATGTAATCTTGCTATCCCGGTTTTGCCAGGTAACATCGAGATAATCGCCTCCTCCGCGATAGCGGTCTTCCAATCGCGACAGAGCGATACGGCGGTCCGCTTCTGATTCAAAATCGAGATCCGGATAGAGCCGGTTCAACTCTGAAGCCGTGATGCTCACGGAGAAAGTTTTCAGCGCGTCTAACGGTGCTTGATTATTCATACGGTTGCATCATCAATTGTTTTACGCACGTTCGCATGCAGAGGCCATTAATTGCCATTTACCGCATCTGTTGTATGATAAGGATTATTTTGCATTAAATCAATAAAAAAGGCGGCTCTTTTTGAGCCGCCTCACCAAGTGCGCCAGGCGGGAATCGAACCCACAACCTTTAGCTCCGGAGGCTAACGCTCTATCCTATTGAGCTACTGGCGCAATAAATTATTGTGAAATAGATGCTTCTGCAGCCTGAAGCGTGTTTTTTAATAACATGACAATGGTCATTGGACCTACACCGCCCGGCACCGGTGTTATGGCGCCCGCAATATGACGCACGGTCTCGAAGTCAACATCTCCTGTCAAACGATATCCGCGCGTTGCCTCCGGCGCATCAACCCGGTTGGTGCCGACGTCAATGACCACCGCGCCGGGCATCACCATCTCCGCAGTGATGGTCTTGGGTCTGCCCGCTGCCACGACAAGGATATCCGCTGTTTTCGTATACGACACCAAATCCCTGGTGCCGGTATGACACAGTGTGACCGTGGCATTGGCCCACGGTTTTTTTTGCATCATCATCACAGCAAAGGGCATCCCAACAATCATGCTGCGTCCTACTACAACAACATGTTTTCCCTCCGGATTAATCCCGGATCGTTTCAGTATCTCCTGAACACCGGCTGGCGTGCACGGCAAGAGACAGCTCTCCCCCGCCATCAATTTACCGCGATTGACCGGATGAAAACCATCAACATCCTTTTTTGGATCTATGGCGGTCAATATCTTGTCGGTTGAAATGTGCCGCGGCAGAGGCAATTGCACCAGAATTCCATGCACATCGGGGCGTTGATTGAGATCCTGCAATTGCTTGAGCAGATCCTCTTCGCGTATGCCGGCATCCATCATGATGGTCTGCGATTTGATGCCAATCTCCGCACAGCCTTTTTCCTTACGCCCGACATAGACGTGCGAGGCCGGATCCTCTCCGACCAGGATGACAACAAGTTGCGGATAACAGCCCTGACTTTTCAGACGAGCGGCTTCTTCTTTCAGATCGGCCATGATATCAGCTGCGATCGCTTTTCCATCCAGGATGATAGCACTCATCTGATCACTCACTTGTCAAGGTAGATTTAAACGCTGTATATTCACAGCTCTGCCTGTTTGGGCATCGATTTCAACCACACAACCATTGAGGCGTATGTTGCTGCTGGCCATGCGATATTTTTCCGGCAGCACGGTCGTGAATCGTTTAATGGCGACCTGAACATCCATGCCGATCACCGAGTCATGGGGGCCGGTCATGCCGGCATCGGTTATAAAAGCTGTGCCTTTTGGCAACAGGCGTTCATCGGCGGTCTGCACGTGTGTATGAGTGCCAATGACAGCGCTCACCTGGCCATCCAGATACCATGCCAGAGCGGCTTTCTCAGCGCTGGCTTCTGCATGAAAATCAACCAAAATAAGCGGCGTTTTTTCGCGCAGACGCATCACCGCCTCGTGGCCTGTCTTGAAAGGACAGTCGATGGCATACATAAAAGTGCGCCCTTGCAGATTCAGTACTGCTACAGGTATCTGCCTGGCCGTAGGCACTATGACAAAGCCGCTTCCGGGCGCTTCATTGGGGTAGTTGAGCGGCCGCAGGACCCGTTGACTGGTATTCAGATACTGCCGGAAGGCCGCATTTCCCCACGTGTGATTGCCGCCGGTGATGACATCCACACCAATACTGAAAAGTTGTTTGGCCAGCTGTTCAGTGAGACCGTTGCCAGCATCGGCATTTTCTCCGTTCGCCACGCACAGGTCCACACCATAGGTTTTTTTCAGACCTGGCAGGAGTGCTGTGACAATATCCAAACCGGGTTTACCGACAATATCGGCGATGAAGAGAATATGTACCGTTTTTACCGCCACCGTGGTTCCAATATACGTTATTTTTGCGCCCAATTCAAGCTTTTTAGCGGCTTATTTAGCAAAGTCAATGGCTCGGTATTCGCGAATGACCGTGACCTTGATCTGGCCAGGATATTCCATTTCGGACTGGATTTTCTCGGCGATATCCGTGGCCAGCTGCTCTGCGGTTGCGTCATCGATTTTCTCGTGTTCGACCATGACGCGAATCTCGCGACCCGCCTGGATGGCGTAGGCTTTGCCGACACCGGCGAACGATTTCGCCAGATTTTCCAAACCATCCAACCGTTTGATGTAGGTTTCAAGCGTTTCGCGCCGGGCGCCGGGACGGGAGCCGCTGACCGCATCCGCCGCTTGCACGAGAATGGAAATGGGGGAAATCACTTCAACATCTTCGTGATGCGACGCGATGGCGTTTTGCACAATCGGACCTTCACCGTATTTTTTGGCAATTTCCAGACCGATTTGCGTGTGCGTGCCCTCGGTGTAACGGTCGATGGATTTGCCGATGTCGTGCAAGAGTCCGGCTCGTTTAGCGAGATTGCCGTCCAGACCAAGACTGGACGCCATGAGTCCTGTCAGATAAGAGACCTCTACGGCGTGCTGGAGCACGTTCTGGCCGTAGCTGGTACGGTAATTCAGTTTTCCCAATAATTTGACCAATTCCGGATGCATGCTGGCGATGCCGCACTCCATCAGTGCTTTTTCGCCCTCTTCCACGAGCTTTTCTTCCATCTCCTGCTTGGCTTTTTCCACGACTTCTTCAATACGCGTGGGATGGATACGTCCGTCAGCCACAAGCCGTTCCAGAGAGATGCGGGCTACCTCGCGACGGAAAGGGTCAAAACCCGACAGCACCACCGCTTCCGGCGTATCGTCGACGATGACTTCCACGCCTGTAGCCGATTCGAAAGAGCGTATATTGCGGCCTTCCCTGCCGATGATGCGGCCCTTCATCTCATCGCTGGGCAGATTGACCACAGAGACCGTGGTTTCGGTGGAATGGTCCGCCGCGGTTCGCTGAATGGCCTGAATGATGATCTCTTTAGCCTCGCGATTGGCCTGTTGGCGCGCCCGATCCTTGATCTCTTTGACGAGTTGGGCGGCTTCCTGCTTGGCTTTCTCCACCAGATTTTGCATGAGGATGCGTTTGGCCTCTTCGTTGGAAATGCCGCTGATTTTTTCCAGACGACGATTCTGTTCCTCAATTAATCCAGTTAGTTCTTCATCGCGGTTTTTTACCTGTTCTTCGCGTGTGCGCATGCGCGTTTCCAGGTCATCCAGGTCTTTTTCCTTCTTCGTCAACAAATCGTGACGCCGGTCCAGGTTCAGTTCCCGCGCCGAAAATTTGTTTTCCAGTTTTTGCAACTCTGTGCGGCGCGCCTTGGTCTCATTTTCGATATTTTGTTTGAGCTTGAAAACCTCATCCTTGGCTTCGAGAATTTTTTCCTTTTTAATATTTTCAGATTCTTTTTTGGCGTCGTTGATTATTTTTTCTGCTGCTTTTTCCGCGTTAGCCACCTTCCCCTTACCGATGAATTTAGCAACAAACCATCCAACGATCAGAGAGACGAGGGCCGTAGCGGCGACAATAAGTATCATCGTTTCCATTTACCCTCCGGAACAAAAAAAACCCAGGGTTAGTCAAGTTTCCAAATCAAGATAAAGCTGTTACATGCAGCTGTGCATGGAACTGCTTGATGATAGAATTTCCAGTTGGATTCCCGACTTCTGGGTCAAAACAGAAAAAAACAATATTCTTGCAGACGAAGAATCAGACTTTCTTCTCGCCTTCCTCCATGAGAACCTGAATATCGTTGTCAAATTGGTCTGTAATCGATTTGACACGTTCCTCAAAATGAACTAGTTTTTTCTTGGTGGTTTCCCGCTGCTGCAGGAGTTCATCCGCAATATTCAAGGCCGCCAGAATGGCAATTTGATGCAAAGGACGGTTCGGTTTCGCCTGTTGAACCTCTTTCATCTTATGATCCACATATTCAGCGATGCGTTGAACATACTCCACATTGGCATTAACCTTGAGCGGATAATCCGTGCCAAAAATATTCACTTTTAGGATGTTTTTGTCTTCAATCATGAAAGTCTGCTAGAATTTGCCTTTAATGACCGCAAAGTCGAACGGGAAATTCTGAATTCTGTCAACGATTCTCAAGTGTTTTTAATTCGTCGAGTTTCGCCAACATATTTTGAATACGCACCCGCAATTTTTCTTCGGTTTCCCGATATCTTTCCTGCAAAACCTGTTCAGATCGCTGGTTTTGTTCAGCCAATTGCTGGCGCAGAGCGTCTACTTGCTGATTCTGTTCGGCTAACTTGTATTTCAGCGTTTTATTCTCTTCAAATAACAAATTATTTTGATTTCTCATTTCCACCAACATCTTGAGCGCATATTGAATGCGCTCTTCCAGCAAATCCAGAATGCCTTTATCCACAAGCCCCTCTCCTTAACGTGGTCTCAGTTCAATACCATATTTTTCATGAAGATGGCTTAGAATGCGCGTGACAACCGGTGTGATATCATCGTCACCTAAGGTACGCTCTCTCGAGCAAAAAGTCAATGAAAATGCGACACTTTTTTTACCCGCGGGAATCTGTTCTCCCTGGTAAAAATCGAATAACTGCACAGAGATGAGATAAGTGCCTCCCTCCTGCCAAATCGCCGCTTCCACATCTCCTACGGGGATATTGGCGTCCATCAAAAGTGCAATATCAAACGGCACAGATGGAAATCGCGGGATCGGATCAAAGACACGATGCTGCAAACGATGCGCATATAAGGTGTCGAAATCGAGTTGAAAGGCGAATACATCCCTGGTCTTTATCTTGTAGGCAGCCAAAATGGGTTCGCTGATGCGCCCGAATGCACCTAAACAGACGCTTTCGTTTAACCACACGCTGCTGTTCTCCTGCCCCCAGTAATGCTCTGCGGCCGGCTTGAACTGAAACCCTTTGATGCCGCAAGCCTGAAACAGTTGCACGAGTATGCCCTTGATGTCATAAAAATCAAAAGCGCGGCCTTTATCATGCCAGGCTGGCTGGTGGATCTCGCCTGCGATCATTCCAACCACTTGCTTTTTTTCAATATGAGCATCGTCCTGCATCCAGGCGGCGTTGCCGATCTCAAAAAAACGCTGCACGGGATTTTGCCGGTTACGGTTATAAGCGGTGTTTTGCAGCAATGAAATGAGCAGGCTGCTGCGAAAAACCGACCATTCCGTGCTCAGCGGGTTCAATAATTCGACAGCTTTTGCACCAGAGGGTAAAAACGGCTCGGTTGCGGCCGGAGAAACCAGACTGAGCGACAGTGTCTCCCGCAAACCCAGGCCCGCCAATATAGTGCGCAGATGATCCTGAAAAACGATGCGTTCGTTGATGGTCTGCGACTGATCGAGCCATGCCCGCCGGGCAAAGGGAATTTTGTCGTAGCCATACAACCGCGCTATTTCTTCGATGATATCGATCGGCCGCTCCAAATCGGGACGGAAGGTTGGGATGGTTAAAGTGAATTTATCCGCATCTTCTTGCCGGCACTTGATTTCCAGGGCTGGGAGCAAAGCTAGAATCTCTTTTCCCGAAAGTTCGGTCCCAAGCATTGAATTGACCCGCCCCAATGATAATTGAATGATCCGGGGCGACACCGCTTGCGCGTTGACATCGATGGCATCCCCCACCACTTCAGCCTGGGCATAATCGCACATCAGTTGTGCAGCCCGATCCATGGCATGGAGCGTACCATTGGGGTCGGCACCGCGTTCGAAGCGTTTGGAAGATTCCGTGGAGATGCCCAGTTTTTTGCTGGAACGGCGGATATTGGTGGGTTCAAAACAGGCGCTCTCCAGAAAGACATTTTCGGTGTCCTCGAGGACTTCTGAATTCAATCCGCCCATGATCCCGGCCAATGCCACCGCCCTTTCGGCGTCGCATATCAGCAGGGTCTCGTCATCCAGTGTGTACGATTTGCTGTCGAGTGTCGTGAATGATTCGCCGGAGGCTGCGGTGCGCACAATGATTTTCTTCCCGGCGATGTGACGATAATCAAAGGCGTGCAAAGGGTGACCGGTCTCGAGCATGACATAGTTGGTGATATCGACCACATTGTTGATGGCGCGAATGCCGGCATTTTGCAGTCTGTAGGCCATCCAGAATGGTGAAGGCTGGATGTGTATATGGCGCAAATACCTGCCTGAATAACGATAGCAGCGTTTTGCATCCTGGATTTCAACTTCAATGATGTCATGAAGCGATTCCGGGGTGGGCTGGAGTTTGATCTCTCTTTTTTTGAGCGTTTTCCCGGAAATGGCCGCAATCTCCCGCGCTAATCCGATGACGCTCATGCAATCGGGACGATTGGGTGTGATGTTGACATCAAAGAGATAATCGTCCTCTCCGAGATAGCTTGCAAAATCCGCACCGATCGGGGCGTCAGAATCCAAAATCATCAAACCTTCGGAACGTTCGGTCAAACCCAATTCTGCTTCTGAGCACAGCATGCCGCTGCTGGAAATGCCACGTATTTCACGCGATTCAACTTTTAGGCCCTGCGCTAACTCGGCGCCCGGCAGCGCCAGGGGCGCTTTGATGCCTGCGGCCGCATTGGGCGCCCCGCAAACGACCATAACCGGCTCAGGGGCGCCGGTGTCCACGCTGCAGATATGTAATTTGTCCGCTTGCGGATGTTTACTGCATGAAAGGATGTGGCCGATGACCACGCCGTTGAAAGGCCGTGCGATCTTTTCGACCGATTCCACTTCCAGACCCGCCATGGTCAATGCGTTGCCCAGTTCTTCAGGAGAATAGGAGATGTCAACAAATTCTTTGAGCCAATTCAGAGTAACTTTCACGGCAGATTCCCAAATTAGAACTGTTCCAGGAAGCGAATATCATTTTCAAAAAAGATGCGAATGTCATTGACGCGATATTTGAGAATGGCGATGCGTTCGAGCCCCATTCCGAAGGCATAGCCGGAGTAGATTTCCGGATCATAATCGACAAAGCCAAACACGGCCGGGTCGACCATACCGGCGCCGGAGATTTCCAGCCAGCCGGTGTTTTTGCACATGCGGCATCCTTTGCCTTTGCAAAAGATGCAGGAAAAGTCGTACTCGGCGCTCGGTTCGGTGAAAGGGAAAAAGCTTGGCCGGAAGCGAACGCGGATATTTTTATCGTCAAAAATTTTCTGAGCGAAAGACTGAACAACACCCTTGAGATCGGCGAAAGAGACGCCGCGGTCGACACATAATCCCTCGCACTGGTGAAATGTGGGTGAATGTGTGGCATCGGGCGTGTCTTTGCGAAAACATTTGCCCGGTGCAATCATGCGAACCGGTGGTTTTTGCTTCTCCATGGTGCGGATTTGCACGGGCGAGGTGTGGGTGCGTAATACATATTTTCCGTTGAGATAAAAGGTATCCTGCATATCCCGTGAAGGATGGTAGGCAGGAATATTGAGGGCCTCGAAATTGTAATAATCGCTCTCAATTTCAGGGCCCTCTTCAATACGAAAACCCATTGCAGTGAAAATCTGCTTCACCTCATCCATCACCTGAAGAATGGGATGTAGACTACCCATTGCCGGCAGACGAGCCGGCAATGAGGGGTCAAAGGATGCAATGGCCATGGGTTGGTGTTGGAAAGAAGCTGCGCGGTTGTCGATTTCAGCTTGCAGTGTTTCTTTCAGGCGGTTCAACGCCGCACCCAGCTGTGGCTTTTCGTCCGCATCCACTCTCCCCATCAGGGCGAATAGATTTTGGACCGAGCCTTTGCGGCCGAGATAGTCAGTTTTAATTTTCTCCACTTCCTGCAGATGCGCGGCAGCAGCCAGAGAGGTTTTGCACTGATGTTCAATCCGGTCGATTTCGGCCAGAGTTTTTTGCAGATTTTCACTCATGGTGATCAGGCCTTTGCCGTGTTGACAAGTTGTTCAAAGGCCTGAAGATCGTGAACAGCCAAATCGGCGAGTATCTTGCGGTTTATGGCGATATCTTTATTCTTCAGGGCTGCGATCAGGGTTGAGTAGTTCATCCCGTACATATGTGCAGCCGCGTTGATTCTGACAATCCACAAACTACGAAACTCGCGTCTTCTGGCTCTGCGGTCACGATAATTATAGGTCAGGCCTTTTTCGACCGTCTCTCGAGCAGAGCGATAGAGACGGCTCTTGCCACCCCAATTGCCTTTGGCGGCCTTGAGATACTTATTTCGACGGTGACGCGTTACGACCGGCGAATGTGATCTTGGCATAAAAACCTCCGAAAACTTCTTAGATTAAGCGCTTAACATGCGTTTGATGCGCGGTGTATCCACGGCAGCGGCAATGCCCGTCTGACGCAGAACACGTTTACGTTTGTGCGTTTTTTTGGTTAAAATGTGTCTTTTATACGCCTTGTTGCGGCGTATTTTGCCCGTGCCCGTGAGACGAAACCGCTTTGACGCCGCACGGTTGCTTTTCATTTTAGGCATGAGATAGTCACCTCTTGGTTAGTTACTGTTCACTTTTTATTGAAAAATACCACCAACTGGCCGCCTTCCATGGTGGGTTCTTTTTCCATTTTAGCAATATCCTGCAGTCCTTCGATAAAACGGGCCATAATCCGTTTGCCGAATTCCTGGTGTATCATTTCGCGTCCCCTGAACATGACGGAGACCCGGACCCGATCCCCTTCGCTGAGGAAATTACGAGCATGCTTCATCTTGAACTCGAAATCGTGTTCCTCAATTTTGGGACGAAGACGAATTTCCTTGGTGACGACGACATGCTGTTTTTTACGGGTTTCCTTCTCTTTTTTGGAAAGCTCATATTTGAACTTGCCAAAATCCATGATTTTACATACAGGTGGAGCTGAATTGGGAGAAACCTCGACCAAGTCCAACCCCGCAACCTCAGCCCTCCGTATCGCATCATCACGGCGAACAACGCCTACTTGTTCTCCGTTTTCATCTATAAGACGGACGGAAGGAACATCGATCTGTTCATTGACGCGAATGGTTTTCTTCTTAATAGCGAATCCTCCTCTCAATTAACTCAGCTTTTGGCCGCAACCTTCTCCAGAATTTCCGCAATCACGGCCGGGATTTCTGCTAAACCACTGTCGCCTTCACGACGCTTTCGTACGGACACCTGATTCTGATCCGCTTCTTTCTGACCTATGACCAGCATGTAAGGTATTTTGAGTGTCTCAGCTTCACGTATTTTATAACCCACCTTTTCGCTGCGATCATCCAACTCTGCGCGAATGCCGGCTGCGCGCAGCTGTTCGACCACCTTGGCGGCGTATTCATGCTGCTTTTCGGTTATGGGCAAGACCATCGCCTGGGTCGGCGCCAGCCAGACTGGAAACGCCCCGGCATAATGCTCAATCATCACGCCGAAAAATCGCTCCAGAGAGCCCAACAGGGCGCGATGCAACATGATCGGACGGTGTTCCTTGCCATCCTGACCAATGTATTTGATATCAAACCGTTCCGGTTCGTTGAAATCAACCTGGATGGTGCTGCACTGCCAGGTGCGTCCCAGAGAATCTTTTATCTTGATGTCAATTTTGGGGCCGTAGAAAACACCTTCACCCGGATCGATCTGATAGGGAACCTTTGCTTTTTCAAGCCCTGTTCGCAGCGCTTCGGTGGCGCGATCCCAATTCTCCAATTCGCCGACATAATTTTCCGGACGCGTTGACAGATAAACGTCGAATTCGCTGAAACCGAACGAACGCAGCATGTGCAGCGAAAACGCCAGCACACGGTCGATCTCGGCATCCAGCTGGTCCGGCCTGCAGAAGAGATGGGCGTCATCCTGGGTGAATCCGCGCACGCGCATCAAACCGTGCAGCACCCCGGATCGTTCATAGCGATAAACCGTGCCCAATTCAGCCCAGCGGATGGGCAGATCACGATAACTGCGCGTTTGACTCTTGTAAATGTGCAAATGAAACGGGCAGTTCATGGGTTTGATGAGATACTGCTGCTCATCCACCTCCATGGGCGAATACATGTTCTGGCGAAAGAAATCGAGGTGTCCACTGGTCCTCCACAAGGCGATACGCGCAATATGCGGCGAGTAGACGAATTCATAGCCGTTGCTGATGTGTTCCTGGCGCCAGAACTCCTCGACCTTGTAGCGAATGAAACCGCCTTTTGGATGCCACAGAATGAGGCCGGGGCCGATTTCATCGTTGACGCTGTATAGATCCAGTTCCTTGCCAAGACGGCGATGATCACGCTTTTTGGCTTCTTCCAGTTTCAAAAGATAGTCATCCAGCTGCGACTTTTTAGGGAAGGCAATACCGTAAATGCGTTGCAGCATGGGATTCTTTTCATTGCCGAGCCAGTAGGCGCCAGCAACGCTCAATAATTTGAAGTAGCGGATGAAGCCCGTGGACGGCACATGCGGTCCGCGGCAGAGATCGATAAAATCGCCATCACTGTAAATGCTGGGTGGTTCTCCCAGACGTTCAATCTGTTCGATCTTGAAGGTTTCCTGGCGCTGTGAGAAAATCTTCAGCGCCTCTTCCTTGCTCAACTCCTGACGCACGAATGGATGATCAGCGGCCACGATTTCAGCCATTTTTTCTTCAATGCGCAACAGATCTTCCGGCGTGAAGGCCTGTTCGACATGAATATCATAATAAAAGCCTTCAGCCACGGGAGGGCCAAACGCAAATTTTGCATCCGGATAGAGCGATTTGACGGCATGGGCCATGACGTGGGCGGCGCTGTGCCAGAAAACGTCCATACCTTCCGCCGACTCGGCGGTCAGAAAAACGATTCTGCCGTTTTCCGCAATGGGCCGCATCAAATCAATCACCTGATCGTTCAGCTTGGCAGCAATGGCTTCGCGGGCGATGCGGCCGCCCAGTTCAGCGGCAATATCCTGCGGTTTTGTCCCCTGCGGATAACTCTTTTCCTTCCCATCCGGAAAGACAATGGTGATTTCTGACAAAACAGGCATCCTTTCTTTCGAAGTGCTGGCCTAAAACAAGAAACCGCCTATTGACAGGCGGCCTCATGAACACGGGGAGATAATTTCACCATCTATTATTTGTGTGGGCGGTACTGGATTTGAACCAGTGACCCCTTGCATGTCAAGCAAGTACTCTAACCAGCTGAGCTAACCGCCCCGATTCGAGTTCAGGTTTCCACGTGTTTTTATAAAAAAAGCGTTTCCCGAAGGCAACGCTAGATTCTGAGATGGTAGTGAAAGTTTTGCACTCCCTGTCCGCGTCTGGTGCCGAGGGCCGGAATCGAACCGGCACGGACTTGAGAGTCCGAGGGATTTTAAGTCCCTTGCGTCTACCATTTCCGCCACCCCGGCCGTTAGGCCTATCGGCGTTGGAGGCGGCGATCGGAATCGAACCGATGAATAGAGGTTTTGCAGACCTCCGCCTTAGCCACTTGGCTACGCCGCCAGGTGTTGAGCGGGAGACGGGACTTGAACCCGCGACCCCAACCTTGGCAAGGTTGTGTTCTACCACTGAACTACTCCCGCTTAAGTAGAATAATATAATTAATTTTCAAAAGTTATGCAAGGACTTTTTTTGTATTTCGGCGAAAAATTGGCGGGTTGCATTTGGGCTGCCCCCCCTGTTTCGTGTGCTTGACCCCAAAATTTGAAAATTTGCATACGCACTTTCAGAGGTTCGCAGCTAATATCTTTGTGAATACAACAAGGTGCAAGTCATGTTTTGGCTGTGGAGGTGCTTACGAAACAAGCGACTACAGAATCGATCATTCCGCAAATGCTGATCATCACCTGCGAATCGTGCAAGGAAGTTCGCTATCTCGATGCGGCCGACGAGGAGGACGTCATCCGTCAGTTCAACGCCTTTCGCTGCCGCAAAGGGTGTGATCGAAGCTTTTACAGCTACATCACCGTCGGGCAGATCGTGCTGGGCTCCCCGGACAATCAGGTCATCTCCGATACCGTCGTCGTGCCCAAAAAAGTCAATTCCATCGCGTCATGATTCTGATCCACCCGGCGAATGACAAATAACAAAAAAGGCCGTATGCATGTGCATCGGCCTTTTTTTGTGGAGCTAACCGGGATCGAACCGGTGGCCTCTTGAATGCCATTCAAGCGCTCTCCCAGCTGAGCTATAGCCCCTTATCCAAGCCCATTATTTTACTCATTTTTCAGAAAAAAGTCAATAGTTTTTTACCGCACCCTGCAAAATCCTGGCGCATATTGCCTCCAGGCAGCTGTGCAACTGCTCTGTTTTGGGGGTACTGCCCTGCAAAAAGTTGCTGTCCCCCCCGCCTTTGCCTGCCAGCATTTCCATGGTTTCACGGAAAAACGGCGTCAGATCCAGATCCGGCGATGTGGTCGCCATCACCACATGCGAGCGTCCGCCTTGCCCGCCGAAGAGGTAGGTGCCGGGTTGCAGTGACATGGCGCGGCGCGCCAACAGGCGCAGGCCCTCTAACTCGATCTCCTCAAAAACAGTTGCGACAACCGTCTGTTCGCGTGCCAGGGCACAGATTTCCTCGAGTTGTTGTTCTGCAATCCTCTGGGATAATTTATCAAGCGCCTTTCTGCTGCGTTTTTGTTCCTGGATGAGTTTCAGGAGTGCTTCGCGGGCGCCCGGCAAATCAGTTGTCAATAAATTCATCCATTCGCTCACCGTGTCATGGTAAACCTGATAGAGGCGCAAAGCCCGCTCGCCAGCGACAAACGTGAAGCGGAGATTTTTGCGGATGCGTTCACGGCCGATGATCTTCACCAAGCCAACCTGACCGGTCGTGTTCACATGCGTGCCCCCGCACGGATCGAGATCGAAATCCATGATTTCAATAAGCCGAATGTCGCCCGTCACCACAGGCGATTTGCGTATCGGCAACTGCGCAGCAGTCTTCGCATCCACGACGGATGCATTGACAGGCCGGTCTTCCCAGATGATCTGGTTGGCGAGATTTTCCACCTGCAAAACCTGCTCCGGCGCAAGTTCTGCAGCCTCGACATCGATTGTATCCTGATTTTCCCCCAGGTGCGAAGAGAGTGTTTCTATGTTTAATATTTTTTTGAACGCGCCTGCCAGGATATGAAAGCCGGTGTGCTGCTGCATGAAATCGAATCGCCGGCGCCAATCCAGTTCGCCTTCGACCGAATCTCCTGCAACGGGCTGTTCGAGGATGTGCCATATTTCGTCGTTTTCGATGATAACATCGAGCACATTGACCTTGTCCATGCGGCCGCCATCATGCATCTGCCCGCCCGAAGTCGGATAGAAAATAGTCTGGTCCAGGCGAACCGCCGGACGGCCATTGATGTCTCTGCGTTCAAGGACCGTGGCGGTCATATGCTGTGCATAACTGTCCTGCTGATATAGTTTAACTGTCATATGTATATCCTCTTTGCATCTGTTCTATCCATGAACCACCGCGCGCGCCGAGCGTTCTTGATTTGGATTGGGAAGCATCTTATGATTTGAATGAGCGCTCAAGCGGAAAGATTGTTGTCGATACTTTCTTTCGTTTTTCTTTTCTTCGCGCGCCTCTGCGTGATCGGCGGTGATTAAGTCACGTGATTATGAGCCTGATTTTTGCACTTGTTCTGCAGGCGGATTTTACGTTTGAGCAGAGTTTCGTATATCTTGCCCGATTTTTCAGCACTGGTGCCAAGCTGTCTCCCTATTTCCAGGCGTTGACAAGCTCTTTCCGTTGTCTGCAGCGCCTGGTCGATATCGCGGGCGATGTGTTCCTGATATTTTGCCAGCTCTTCGTAGGGTTCCAGGTCAAACTCGGCGCTTTTAGCGATCCACGCCTCCCAGCCGAGCGCGGCTTGCTCATACTTTTTCTGGCGTTTCAATAGACGTGTATGCTGCTGCAGCGTACGCCATGCGACATTCCGGGCATTTTCCAGTTGATCCTGACACACCCGCTCCGCTTGGTCGAGCATGCCCAGATCAATCAGAGTACGAATCACTCCGGTCGCATCAGACTCTGCAATGGCGGATGGATTCACAAATCTATGCTTCCCTTGCAGCAGCAGCCCCAGGAGAGAGAGCAAATCCATCACATTGTGTTGAAAAACGCCTTTCAGCGGCAAAAAATTTCCACTGCGCATGGCGCTAAAATAGATCTCCGGGATTTGAAAACCGGGGATATCGCCACTGCGCTGAAAACCAAGCAGTTCAGGCTCGAGAATGCCAAGCGCATATCCGGGCAGACCTTTCCACAATCGGCGTGCGGCGTGCAGCAGATCGAGATGCGGATAATGGTCCCAGGCATAGGTCAGGCGGTTCAAAATGAAGCGGTTTTTGAGCAAAGGGATATCATAACTTTTGCCATTAAAACTGAGAATGGCACGGGCGTTTTGGAATTCCTCGCCGATGGCCTGCAACATCGCCCGTTCTTGTCCCTGATTGAGCAAAAAATATTGCCGGATATCGAGACCGTTACCGTCCCAGCGCGCCATCCCCACCAGGAAAGCGCGAGTCCCTGTTCCGCCGGCCAATCCGGTTGTTTCGGTATCAAAAAAAAGAATATCCTCCAGCCGGATTTCCTGAAAGGCCCAGCTTTTAGCCAGCAAAACGAGGTCAGCGGGTGTCAATTCTCGGCAATCATTCCACGGCAGCATGGGCGCCAGGGCCGCGGTGATGTGCCGCTGCCGCAGCCACACAGGTCCTTGCGGCGTGTCATTAAGCCTCAAATCAAGCTCTGACAATCCTTCCGGCGCGCTGCTTTTGGCAGGTGCAGGTTCACACTCCGGGGATTTATCGCCCTGAAGCCGGGATAATTTTTCTTTGATGGACAACATGATGACGATCAGGATGTTCCCGTAGTTTTGGCTTCCATCATGACGCGTAAAACGGCCTCGGCGTGCAGCTTGCCTTTCTCGCCAACCTCAAGAGGCGGGCCCACACAAGAAGGGCAACCGGCAGCGCATCCGCAGTGACGTACCAGTTCAATGCCCGCTGCCGCTATTTCCGCATAAATTTGGAATAATTTGCCGCCATGTCCTACACCGCCGGGATAGCGTTCCCAGATGAAGCAGGCCGGTTTCTGCCACAGCGGCGCCCGCATCATCGGCAGAACCGCAATATCTCGCGGATCT
>CAUJEL010000098.1 GCA_963169875.1 Candidatus Zhuqueibacterota bacterium | reverse complement strand
GCCCAACAGTTCCATCACGGATATCAAAGTCAGCAAGACGTTTCATCTCAAAATGCATGGGACCACAGCGACCTTGCAGGGCTATGTGGATGTGCACAATCTTTTCGATAACCACAATGTGCTGTGGATCGATGCAACAGGCCGTACGGGCGGTGAACTGGGAGATCCTTCGGCTTACTCCCTTGGCCGGCGGAGTGCCGTGGGCCTGCGGCTTGAATTGTGAATCAGGGCAGTGAATTGATCTCTAATTTTGCGGGATTAAACCATGACAATAAAAAACAAGACGTTCGCGATGAAAAAAGTGTTCGAGATAGCGGTTCTGGCCTGTGCTTTGGTGGGCGTGCAGTGCGAGGAGACGCTGCCGCCGCGGATTGAGCAGCAAAGTGCGCTGCAGATTTCCAGTGTGATCTCGCTTCAAGGTACTTATGAAATCGGGCAATTCATGGAGTTTGTGATCGGCATCGAGAATATCTACCGCGAAACGTTTCAGGAAAAGGTATCCATAACCGGAAAAATGGAAGTGTGGCTGGAGAAAAACCCATCGATCCGGGGTTTCGTCAACATCAGCAACTCGGATGTTTCGCCGACCCCCAATTTTTCCGGCACCACATTAACGCTGGAGCCGGGCGGCCGGTTTTTCCTCAAACTTTATTGGTATCTCTATCTGGAAGATGGCCGCTATCTCATCGACCTGCTCGACTATTCGGAGGGTGTGGAAAGGGAAGGTCTCATCAACAGCAAGCCGGAGACCTTTGTCATGGAAGCGCAGTTTAAAATCTTCAATCAACTTGGATACCTGAAAACGGAGAAACACACGCTCCTTTTTACGGGTTATAAAAAAGTCCCCAATGATGACGCATCTGCCGGCAGAAGATAGGCTCGGCGGTGAATAATTCAGGTTAGAAATATTTTCAGCTTTTCGGCAAAAAGATAATAAACTCCGTATACGCCCCCTCCACGGTTTCGAAAGATAATTTCCCTTTGTGTTCATGCGTCACTATTTCGAAACTGATCGAAAGCCCCAAGCCGGTACCCTGCCCCGTGGGTTTGGTGGTGAAAAAGGGCATGAGCACCTTTTCGCGGATCTCTTTGGGAATGCCATTGCCATTATCACGAATGCGCACCTCCACCCCATTCTTCACCGCGCGAGTGCGCACCTGGATGGTTGGAGCAAATCCCGGGGCCGCCGTCAACTTTTTTCGATTGGCCTCATAGCAGCCATTTGCGAGAATATTGAGGAATACCCGGCTGATGTCCTGCGGCACGACCTCCAGACTGCCCACCCCGGGATCCAGGTCCGTTTCCATTTTTATGTTGAAACTGCTGTCCTGCGCACGCATGCCGTGATAGGTGAGATTAAGCGCTTCGGTCAACAGGGCGTTGATATCGGAACTCTGCCGTTCGCCCGATTTGCCGCGCGAATGCTGCAGCATGCTGCGCACAATGCTGTCGGCCCGCTTGCCATGCTCCTTGATTTTTTCGGCATTGCCCTGCAGGGTCGTCAGCAGTTCATCCAGTTCGGAATGGCTGTCTGACTTCGCAGCACCGCGGGCGACATGTGCGAGTTCAACCCGCAGTTCATCCACCAATTCCACCGTCAATTCAGCAAAATTATTGATAAAATTGAGCGGATTTTTAATTTCATGGGCGATGCCCGCCGTCAAGGCGCCCAACGCGGCCAGTTTTGACTGTGTGACCAGCTTGTTCTGTGTGGCTTTGAGTTCATCCAGCAGCGCGGTGAGCTGGCGGTAAGCTTCCGCATTTTCAAGCGCGATGGCGATGTAGGCGGCGAGATTGCGCAGCATGTTCACATGGTAATCGCTGTAGGCATTCTTCCGCTGACTCTGCGCGGAAATAACGCCCACGGGTTTATCCTTGTGCCAGAGCGGCAGGTAGAGTATGGAGAGCGGCTTTTTGCCGGACAGGGCATCCGTCAGAGGTCTGACATGTTGGCCGCAAGCACGGCTGCAATCGTTGATGACAACCTCCTGACGCAGATTGAAGCATCGCGCCGCCAGATGGTTCTCATCCAACAAGGGCACCGTAAAAGGCGGCAGCAGCCTTTTTTTCTCAATGGCGGACGGGAACTCCAGCACGTTTTCTTCAGGTTTGTGCAACCCAATGGTGAAAACAGCGGCATCCATCAACGTGTTGACATTCTCGTAAATAGTACGAATGATATTTTCAATGGAGAGTGATGAAGTAATATCCCGGCCGATGCGGCTGAGTTGTTCCACATCGTTTTTCTGCGAATTGACCAGGTTCAGCGCTTGCCGCAACTCCCGGTTCTGCTTTTCAATCAGCATGCCTTGTTTGGTGCGTATGACATAGCCCCGCCACAGAATGATGGAGAGACAAATGCCGATGGCCGCGGCCGTGATACCATTGATCTGGTTGGAGATCAATATCTCCGTATTCTTCTGCGTCAGGGAGATGGCGTAATAAAAAACAACGTATGAGGATAAAAAATAGAAAACAGCACGCAGCGGCGGTAATAAAATGATCAAACCGGCGACCAGACAGGTGATCAGATACGGTGTGATGTTGCTGGTGACCAGTTGATCGGCGGCCGCAAGCGCAGCTCCTTCGCCAAGGATGATGACGACAATGAGCTGGATGCAGATCCGCGCAATAAGGTTATATCTCTTTGGTTTATGCGCATAAAAATACAGGAGAAGACTGATGATGGAGACCGAAACAAAAATCACCGCATGGCATATCCAGATCGCCTGGCGCCACTGCTGTGCGACGCCGGTCTCTTCGATGGATTTGAGCATAAAAATGACAAAGTAGCTGGCACTGGTGGGAATGGCAATGATGGAAAGATAGAGCACACGGCGGATATTCTCAATCCCTATGACGGTCCGGACCATCTCTTTGTCTTCAGGCGCGAGTCTGATGGCATGGATCACTTTTCTTAAATATCTCAACAAGGTAGAAAATTTTGCGCTGCCATGCATCATATCGTTCTAGTCCCATATTGGAGGTTTAACAACAAGGATGATGATTTTTCTAAAATCCTTTCCGGATGCCTGAATAATAACTTACGCTATCCCGTCCATAGTATCACTAAAAGCACCCAATCACTGCATGGGATGAAAGACAAAAACGTAAATGATACGCATATGACCGGGCACTTTATGGAAATCTAATATTTTTTAGGGAGAAAGCAAATGGCTTTTATTTAATTTGAACAAACAGAGGGATGTAAAAAAAGATACAAGGGGCCAGTAAAACAATTCCCCCAGTGTCATGTCAATATGATGTGGTTGGATCAAGTCGTTTTGATTTTGGTGTCGGCGGCAGCAAAGCATCACGGCCTTATGGAATTATACAAAAATCTATTACAATAATCATGCAATAACCCAACTTTATGTACTTGCCTGGAAACTCGAGAACCTGACGATTGAAGCCCTTGGTGGATTCCATGAATCATCGAACAGCCCGCGCAGCTTTTTATATGAAAACAAAAAAGCCAGGTCAGCATGCAACCCGGCTTATTCTGGCTCACAGCCTGGTCTCTCTACTTCCAGGCGCCGAGTATCAGTCCCATCAGAGTCATGGATACGACCCAATAAAAACCATTGATCAGGATATACATCCAGCTTCTCTGCTCGAACATCGCGATGACGCCGATGCCCATCATCATCCAGCCGAACCCGGTCAGGAAACCGTAGAGCGCGCCGCTGGAAGCCGTGACGCCGGGATCCGCGAGGAAAAAGGCGAGATTGATGGCGGCGATCAGGGTGAACAGAAAAGCGAAAGCAAACGTCTTGCCCATGTTGGCTTTGGTGATCTTATCTTCGCTCATACCCGATGCTTTCATCCACGCCTTGGCGAACAACAGCGGAGAGTACCAAGCCCATCCGATCAGAAACGCGCTCACCGCGCTCACCACTACCGCCAGCCAGTTGACATTTTCTGCATTCATAAGATGCTCCTTGTGTTTATGAATCTAATTCATTTTAACACTTGTATATTCGTTTTATTCCAGTACTATAATAGGCAATGTTTGTTGTTCCAGCTTTAGCTGGCAAACAACGACTGCCCTAAAATCGGGAGATGAAATATAGACGATTCTATTATTTGTTATAGAATAGAGTCGAAATACCCTTGCGAAGGGTACAAACCTTCGCAAGGGTACGACGATGCAGATAGGTTCATCAAACCTGGAAAGGATTTGAGCTATGCATGCCATTTCTCACCGCAAAAGACTCCTGTTTTTGCTGCCGTTTTTTGCCTCTGCAATCATGCTGCAGGCGCAAATCGGCGAGCCAATAGTTCTCAGCGATTCGCTGGGCGCTGAAATAGATGCAAACGAGAGAGCACACTACCGGCTTTTCCCCGACATCATAGATTTTCAATCCGCGCAGATTTTCAGACTCTCCAACGACAAATATCTATTGTCGTACACGACCAATGATGAACTGGGAATTAAGCAGAAGACCAAATCCTTCTCCACGAGCGCCTTTGCCGCCACACAATTACATGTGAAATTACATGATGCCTATTACGCCTTTGCGCAAAAGTCACAGATTGACAAACAGACTGAAGCAGAGATCCTCTACAAACTGGCGCTCAAATATGCGGCGCAGACGCGCTATGATGAATCCCGGCATCTTTTCAACAGTCTGGTGCAGGAATTCCCGGACGTTGAAGTCGCTGAACAAGCCAGACAGCTGCAAGCGCAGGTGACCCGGCTGGCGCAAAGTAAAAACGCCCTGTTCTTGAAAGGCGCGCTGCTGGATCAAAGCGGACGTACTGAACTGCTGCTCTTCAGCGGCTATTACGGCTTGTGGGCAGGCATCGCCATCCCGGTGGCCCTGGAGTCCGGTTCTCCGCAAGCGCATGCGTTGGGTCTGATCCTCGGCGGACCCGGCGCCTTTGCCCTGACGTATGCAGCCACCAGAGAAGCCAACATCAGCGACGGACAAGCGACCATGATCTCGTTGGGGGGACATCTCGGGACCTGGCAGGGCATTGGCTGGGCAAGCGTCGCCAATAATCCGGGCCATGCCATGGTCGGCTGCGGCCTGCTCGCAGGCCTGGGCGGCATCGGCGCCGCGACCCTGCTCACCCATTCGGTTGATTTTTCCACAGGCCATGCAGAGGTCACCAACTCTTCAGCCTATTGGGGCACCTGGTTCGGATTGGTAGCGGCCATTCTCGCCGGGCAGGCAGATAAACCGTTGCTTCGTACCATGCTCATCAGCACCGATGCCGCCGTGCTGGCAACGGGATTCCTGGCTAAAAACGTCACCATGAGCAAGACGCGCATGCGGCTCATCAACCTGAGCGGCGTGGTCGGCACCATCATCGGCTTTGGCGTGAACATGCTGATCGAGGTGGACGATGAAAAAACCGCTTTCGCCATTGCCGGAGCGGGGAGCATCGGCGGCCTGCTCGCTGGCATCCACATGACGGAAAATTTTGACAAGGGCAAGGAGCTTTCACTGCTGAATGGCACCCCTGCACCGTTGCGAAACACGATCCAGATTGGCAAGCGAAATCTGGAACTATCACCACAGCTATCGCTGCGCCGTCATCCGGTGCAGCGCGAAAAATTAATACCGGTCATGGGGATCCAGATGGCCCTACGCTGAGGAAGCGGAATCTGTAATTGTCCCACGGTGCAACCACGGGACGAATCTCTCCAGGGGGTTCAACCCCTGCGTGGTTTTATGGAGGATGGAATCCTGCGACAGATTCCGCACCGGGGTTGGGACCCCGGTGCGATGAAAAGGCTGCTATTCAATGCCGCGATTATCAGCTGTGCAACGCTTCAAATCAACAAAAAGAGTGGCGAGATCCTTTGCCCTGCCAAGTTTTGGAAATCTTCGCAAGGCAGTCTCTCCGGGCACCACTCGCCCGGTCCAGTTTTTATAACTCGGTCAAACTCGCGTAAATCTGGCTGTTCCAGTCCGTACTCCAGCTCTGCAGAATATAGCTGAGTCCCTCGCTGGCGGTTTGCACAGCGGTGAGAGACACGATTGCATCACCTGCCTCTTCTCCCTTGATTTCGTAAATGGATACGAGATAGTACGAATAAGAGAGGGGGATGTTGGCGGCGGTGCAGGTGACTGTTTTGTTAGAGTACTGCGTTATCGAAGTTTCAGTCCAGGTGAGAGAGACTATTTTGCGCCTGTCAGGACTGAATAGAGCGGTGATAGTACCGTTGGTTTGTATATGGGGAACCGACCGTGTATAATTGGCCGTGAACGTATTGTTGGCAAAACCGCCGATATAGTCGCCAGTGGTAAAATAAGTACCGCCGTCGGAGTCGCTTTCATAGCTGTAGGACGTATCCGGTCGAGTGACCTGATTGTGGTAATGGCCGTCGATGCGGACCTGAAATCCGAGACGATGGGTGGTGCCCACGGGGCCAGTCACCGTGTAGACAGGTGATTCTATGATGAGTCCGCCGAGCGTGACGCGGGCGATGAGCTGGTCGCCGTTTTTGAATTTCACATTTCTGCCGATAAAATCACCGGTGGAACAATTCAATTGGGCTATGGATTGCCTGGTGGTGGCATCGATCAAATCGATCGGGCCGGAATAGAGGATTGATTCCGGATATTCGCTGTTTTTCACATGCACGACTTGACCTTTTATGTAATCATTCGCCACGGCCTCACCTATATGCACCTGTAACTGCGGCAGGAAGAGGCGGATGATATGCGCGCCTGCGCAGAGAATATTGGGCACCAACTCCGCGGCCTGTGATTTGGCGCAATCCAGGTCTATGTAGGGCGTGCCGCGCAGATTGAAAATGCGTTTGTCCCGGCACAATTTCACCAGGTTACCGCTGGGAAAAGTACGATAAAATGTATAATCATTTGTGTCATAATCCAGATATTCAAGTCTGGGGTCAGGGTAATCGCCGTCTTTATTGATTGGGCTGAGGGGTTCATAGCCCGCGCCGTTGATGGTCTGGTCGGTGAAGAAATTGCGATTGGTGAATTCAGCCAATTTTTGATTGATGGCGCGGATGGTTGTGGCGGACGAAAAAAAACTTTCAAGGGACGGATCCCGCTTGCCATTCAAATACTCTGCAGCCCATTTCGGATCAAAGAGTTCTTCGTAGGGATCCGGACTGCCCAACAGGGCCCCCCATGTATAGCCCAGGGGTGCTGCATGACTGTCGTTGCGCACATGGGGCGGGCAGGCCATGTCGGCGGTATTGTGCAGCACTTCACCGAGACAACGATACGCTTTAGCCAGACTGGCTTTTTTGTCGGCCTCATCACTCAGTTCAAACGCAAACGCCAGATATTTTTTCCCCTCTTTCAGCGACCAGCTGTTATAGCTTCCTTTTTCGGTGTCGCCCATGGACCATTCGATGGCATCGGTCTGCGGATGCAGCAGATTGTCCAACGTATATAGCCATTCCCAGGAAGTGCCGCGATTTGTCAAATATTTTCGGCCTCCGCTGTGCCCGGTGGGATCGTAAAAGTGACGTATCGCCGCGGCCAGCTCGGGTTCATCGGCCGAATAGCCGCCGTGCTCGACCCATTGCAGTAAAGTGAGGTTCAGCGGACCTTCGCCATAGGTGGCATAAGAAAATCCGGCGTTGATAACGCCTGTGCCGCTGTATGTTTCACGATCGCTCTTGATGCGCCAGGTGTGTTGATCCGGCAATTTACCGGCCAGATAATTTTCACTGAAAGAAACGATGGCATTGTTGATCGCCGGATGCGCCATGGTATTTTCATAGCCATAAACGGTCGAGCAGCACATCCCGGCGGCGAGAAGATACACGGATAATTTTTTCATGACCGCATCCTTAAAATCTGATTAACTGCCAGCGGCCATCGCCGCAGTTGCTGTATGCGACTCGATGTTCTGCGCCGTCGATGGTGACTTTATATTCGGCATATAATGCATTGGCGAATACCAGTTTTCGTTTCTCGAGCGCCTGGGCGACAGCAGTCATCGTGTTGGCGGTGCCGTCCAGTTCCTCGTCGCAAGCGGCAAAATATTCAGAACTGACCAGATCCAGGACTTGCTCCTCATCCTCAGAGTTGAAAGCGGTAATCAAGCTGTCGGAAAAGGCTTTCAAGACGGGTGTCTCGCTGAAGGTCTGGTCGTCATTTGGAGAATTGGGAGCGTCCTTGTTCGTGCAGGTATGGCAGATGATCAGGAGAGATACTGTCAGGATGCCGAAAAACCATCTTGAGGATCGGATGCGCCTCGTATTCATCTTGAAGCCTCCTTTTCAATAAAAGGCAAGAGCTGTTCAGACCCAATAGTCTGTAATAGAAAAATAACCATCGAATTTATCGAAATCAACAGAAATCGATACATTTTTTCTTGTTCATTGCGCATCTTCGCGTTCCTGATGGTGAATAATCAATATCATGTCGATCATCATCCTTTCGATAAATTTATAACGATTGTGATAAAAGCCCTTTTGTGATCATCCAAATATTTATTATCTTGAATCAGAGGGACAACGGAATCCATGACTTAAAAAAAACGGGGCCGGGAAAGTCATTGAATTTCTAACAAATAAGAGGGGCTTATGAAGAGAAACGCTGACCTGCACGAGAAACCACTGACAAACCGTTTTTTCTTTCATTTTTTTATTTGTGTGAGCATGGTTGCTCTATGCACCACGCCCGCACTCGTGGCAAAAACTGCAAGCGATGAAAACCGCATCAATGACGATCAGGGCACTTCGATTCAGATTGCGCCGGTACTGGCGGTCACCCCGGAGCGCGCCGCCCTGGTCTGTTGGGAGGATCAGCGCGAGGGCAAGAAAAAAATCTACGCGCAGCAGTTCGGCAAAAACGGCGCAAAAATTCGCAGCAATTTCAAGATTGAAGGCTACTCCCCTGCCATAGAGCAGACGTCACCCGATGCGGCCATGGATGCCCTGGGGCACTTTGCCGTGGTGTGGGAGGAGATGCTGGGGGACAGTTTTTACGTTTTTGTACGACTCTATGCTTTCAATGCGCAAGCGATCACGGCCACGATCAAGGTCTCGGAGGGCGGCTCCGCGCATGCACATGCCAAGCCCCGGGTGGCCATGAATGAAAGGGGACAATTTGTCGTCTGCTGGCAATCCCGCAGAGTGGATCAGATGGGTGATGTATACGCCCAGAGGTTTGAGTCTGGCGGCAGACCGCTGGGGAGAAATTTTCGCGTCAACGATGATACCTCCGGCAATTTACAGGCTTATCCCCGGCTGGATATCCATGAGGACGGATCCTTTGTCATCGTATGGGTGGATGGACGATGGGCAGCCCCCCCCAACAGCAACTATGTGGTCATGATACAGCGCTATCATCCGGATGGAAACCCGCACAGCGGCAATCGCATCATGAGTGTGCATGGTGAACCCGGGGTATTGCCCACGAATCCGGATGTCGCCATCCACACTAATGGCAATTTTTACGTCTGCTGGTCTTTCGGGACCTTTGGCGCGGAGGGCATCTACGGGACGTTGATATCTCCCAACCTGGTCAGCCTCAAACCACCGGCACTGATCAGCGCCTCCGGCGGCATCGAACCTGTGGCGTCTTGCCAGAGACCGCAGGTGTGCCTGTATCATGAAGAGTATTATTCGGTGATCTGGGATGCTACCGTTGCGGCGCAATGCAATGTCTATCGCATTTTTGTGAACATGCAGGGCGAAACGGCTGGCAGCAAGGCTATCATCTCGGAGCCGCAATTGAACACGCAAAAGAGCGCCGCGGCGCACTACAATTGTGCGGGCGGCTTAACGCTTTATGTGTGGCAGGATAACCGCCATGGTGAGTGGGATATCTATGGCACCTATCATGGCGGTGTCATGGCTCATAATGTCTTCGCCGGTTCGGGATTTAACGGTCTGGTACCTCTAAGCTGGGATCAGCCCTACGGCACACCAGGAGGAACCCGCTACCGCATAATCCGTGAGAAGGAAGACCTCTCTGAGTCTGTCTTGATTGGTATTGTAGACCCCAATGCACGAGGCGCAGCTGGGTACCTCATGCGCGATCTGGTCGATCCCACGCTGACAAACGGGCATATCTATCGTTATGGTATCCAAACCGAGGATTCGTCAGGATTTTTTGGCGGGGTGTATTCCAACTATGTCACCCCGACCGCGTCCGGCCACAGCATCGAATCGCACTGGGCGGAAGTCGTGCCCACGGTCGATGGCGTGGTGGCAGCCGGAGAATGGGACACGGATGCCTACAGCACCACGATTTCCGCTGCCAATTCCATTTTCGAAGCGGTCGTCCTCTATGTCAAAAATGATGAAAACACCCTCTATGTGGCAGTCAGCGATCCCAATGATAAATGGCTGAATCCCGCCAATGTACTCGGCATTCTTTGGGACCAGGATCACAGCAGAACCTGGCCGGCGCACGCGACCAGCGGTGAAGGCCTCTTCACCATCAGCAGCGCATCCACCCTCTTCACAGGTTTTTGGGGCACGTATCCGGACGGCCTTGGTGCGGATCAGCCGCAGCCGGCCCAGGGGGTTGTCGCCAGCATCAGCGCGGGCAGCGGATGTGTGCAGTACGAGATGGCCCTAACCCGCGCCGGTTTGGCGGGCACCACCGTCGGATTCTCGGTCTGGATCGATGACCCGAGCAATTTCTGGCCGATACAATACGGCTATGCCGGTCACTGGCCGCTGGGGGCGCTGTGGGAAGCGGCGGAAACCCTGGGCGATCTGCACCTGGCAGTCGATCCCGCCACCGCGGTCGCGGGGGAAATGGGCTCTGCAGTGAAGGAATTTGCCCTCGGCTCCGGCTATCCCAATCCGTTCAATGCATCGACCTGCATCCCCTACGTACTGGCCGCGCCCTGTGAGGTGACCCTCACCATCCATGACATCCGGGGCCGCATCGTGACCATCCTGGTGCAGGAGCAGCAAACGGCCGGCGAAAAACGGATCGTCTGGGATGGCCGGGATGCGCGGGGAGAGACGGTCTGTTCGGGGCTCTATTTCTATGTACTTGAAGCCGGGGAATTTACTGCGCGGGGAAAAGCGGCGCTGATCCGATAAGCATACGCTTATGTTTAACCCTTGCTGCGAGATTGCGCGAAAACACCTGATAACCCCCGGGCGTCGCGTTTTGTGCGACCCCGGGGTTACCATGTGTCGTATTTGTTGATGGCAGTACGCGGCGTTGCTGCAAAAACCGCGGAAAATTCAGGGGGCAATCTCCTTTCACACGGGCACTGCGCTCGGGCTGTCTCGAGGCGCTGAACAGGAAGGGTCCGAGCCTTCACTTCGGTCAGACTGTATCAGGCACGCTTCGGAGGAACCCCCTGCGGTGGCTGCAAATCAGCGCCGCGATTGGAAATACCATTACCGGGAATCTGGTCGATAATCTGTGCATAAAACAGCAAAGCCTCAAACCATAAACCGGTTTGAGGCTTTTAATTGTGCGCCTGGCTGGTTGCGAACCTGCAACCTGCTGATCTTAAAAAATGTGAGCGTTTGATCGCCTCGATGCTCCTTTCAGCCTGAATAATTCCTAACCACGAAATTCACGAAACAAGACGACCTGACCATTTTATTAAATCCTGAATTGAGCGATTGGCGCACAAAAGGCAACCTTGCGAAGGTTGGGACCCTTCGCAAGGTTAAGGCAATCGCTCAGTTTAGGTAAATATAAAAATTTAGTAAAGTATCCTTCGTGCGCTTCATGGTCTTCGTGGTAGAATACAGTTTTGAGGCCTGAATAATATCACCTTTTAGTAAAGCTCCTCCTCCTGTTGTTTATGAATCATGCAGGTTCGTTAATATCTATTTTTGCAGCAAGCATTTTTTGGTCTCTACGTAATCGCCCGCCTGCAGCCTGTACAGGTAAACCCCGCTCGGCAGACCGTCAGCTGTCCAGTCTATTTCTGCTTCACCCGCTGTCTGATATTCATCGACCAGCGTGGCGATCTCCTGACCGGTTATGCTGAATACCTTTAGCACGACATGATTTGGTTCCGACAAAACGTAGTTGATTCGAGTTGTTGGATTAAACGGATTGGGATAGTTTTGCCGCAGCTGATACCTGGATGGATCAGCGGACAGATAGTCCACGGCGCTCGTCTGCACATAGTTTTTGACCGAGACCAGATAACCTATTGTTCCAACGTAGAGGTCGCCTTTGCGGTCAAAATAGATGCCGCCATAATGGTGACAATTTGCATGCCCACGGCCGACCGGAATACGCCAGATCATGCGTCCATCCCAGGAATCGATCGCAGATACGTAAAACATGCCGCCTTCAGTTGATGAGACGTCGCCGGACCAGTCGCCGGTGTAGGCAAAGATGATACCGCTCTCGCGACAGAGCATCGTCATCCCAAACGTGCACGTCCTTTGATCATCCCAATAAATTCTGTATGGATTGAGCGCATCATCAGGATAAAGCTGAATCATCGTCAGTCCCGGTTCATTCGAGATCATTTGAGGGACACCCGTCAGCCATACGTGTCCAAAATTGTTGGCCACGACAACCCGGTTGTTGACGCCGATGAGGGACGCCTCGCAGGCACCTCTCATTTCGGCAAAGACCGGGCTTTTGCTGACCAGCGAACCGTCCTGGCAATCCATGACGAGGACGTTTAAAAAGGGATAGGCGTTATCGCAGATGGTCACCAATTTATGTCCGTTGCCGTCATCCATGACCGTTGGCGCTGTTCCACATCCGACATTACCCATCCCGGGTTTGAGGATGCCGCTGTTTTCATAGGGCACCTGCCATCGGGTATTAATTTTCGCGGTCTGCTGGTCAAACGAGAATGAATAGAGGAATCCTTCGTTGCACACGCCTTGCGGATCGACGCCGTTTGTGACGCAATAGACTGCCCCCTCCTCATCCAACGCCGGTGGATTATTCACATACTGACCCGGCAGCGCGACGAAATCGATGAGCGTCGTCGTACAGCCATCTGATGCTGCGGGGTTGGGTTCGATCGTTATGACGGCTATATAGGCGTTCGCATAGAGCGTCCCGGGAGGCGTCGCATCATAATTCCCGGACAAAATACACCAATAGTGATTCGAAACGGTGTTCGTCCAGAACGGCATGACCAAATAAATGGCGTTTCCCGTCGCAGATCCGGTCACCAATTCCGGAATATTCGCGCTCCGCCATAGAGGATCAAGGGCATACACATCCGTTTTTGCTTGTACATGGCTGGTGGGAAAACAGGTTACTTGACTGGTCCCGATCACCATGGCATTATCTTCATGATTCAAGTAAAAGTAAGCGCCTCCAAACGAGTTGGGCAAATACGTTGAGGTCGCGGTTGCACTGAGGATTTTGAGATGTTCATCAAAGACGATCACTCTGTATTTGCCGTCCACCGTGGACATGGCGACACCGATCATCTGATTGGCTTTGTTGCAGGTCATGACGGGCACAAAGCCATAGGGATTGGGCTGTTTCATGAAACGCAATTTGCTCGCAACAGGTCCATGTAATCCGACGGACTCTGAATTATAGCCGTCCTGATGGGCGCTGTTCCAGTTGTTATCGGCCAGTCCGGGATTTTGGGGAATGGTAATGCCGGCGAAGAGATTGTTCAGACTGCGGGCTGGCAGAAAGGTGTAAATTTCCTCGACAGGTTGTGGTACTACCTGCGGCATCAGTGGCAAGGCAAAAAGCAGCACGGCCATCACCGCCATCAACGGGCAATTCTTCATGGTAGTCTCCTCCCAAAGTCATGATACATGAAGAAAATCGGAAAATGTGGGTTTGGTGGATCGAGAATTATTGCTTGTTGTGGGTAGTGGAAACGAGGCGTACATCTTTAGTCAAGAATCCATTACCCGGCCATCACCTCATTTACGAGCGCCAAATCGTGTGCGGCGGCAGTATTGATTCAGTCCTGTTAGTAGAATAGTCAATCTTGCTCTGAAAATCAAGCTAAATCGATATTTTTTTTGGAGCGAATCAGGTGAAAATTGCGGAAGAAGCAGTTGAATGCATACATGATCTTATAAATAGAAGCCTCCGATTAAAATGCACAGAATGATAAAAAGACTTGACACTACTATTTTTTTTCCCAAACTTAAAATACGTCAGTTACTCATGGGTTCATTACACTGCCCAATAAATGTGAGTTATCGACTTATTCAAACCCCTTTTCTGGCCCCAAAAGGCTACCACTTAATAAATGAGACAGGATTTGAAGGCAGATTATGAGATTAATTGAGCAAAAAGAAATTTTTAAGAAATATCGTTTAGCCCTTTTCTTTTTGGCAATGGTGGGTTCTATCTTTATTTTAGTTACAACGAGTAGGTTTGGAGTGGGAATATCTCCCGATTCAGTCGGCTATATAAGTACTGCCCGAAATATAATGGCAGGAGTTGGCATATTGACGTATGATGGTGTGCCCTTGGTTTCACAACCACCACTATATTCCACTCTATTGGCACTTATTGGAATCATATTTGGACAGGATCCTCTTTTAATTGCACGGTTCTTAAATGCTGCACTTTTTGGGTTGATCATTTATTTAGGGGGGATTTTAACATTCAAACATTTTTCATCATCTCCGGTTATAGCCTTCATCGGTGGGATACTTATTTTATTTTCCAGTCCACTCGTTGCGGTTACCACGATGGCCTGGTCAGAGCCACTTTTTATTGTATTTGTGTTATTAACTCTCATATATGCAGATTGCTATTACCTGAAAAAGGATGCACATTCACTCATATTTCTTTCAATAGCAGTATCCCTATCATGTCTCACGCGTTATATCGGTAATATTTTCTTGTTTTGTATACCGTTGATTATCTTAATCCTAAGCCACCATGACTTGAAAACCAAAATGAAGCATTTAATAACCTTTCTAATGATTTCTGTGCTGCCTTTAGCGATCTGGTTAATTCGAAATTATGTGATTTCAAAAACATTATTTGGACCTCGTGCATCCGCAGATTGTTGCCTTTCCCATAACTTTGCCTGCTTTTACCAGACTCTATCAACTTGGTATATTCCCAGGGTAATTGTAAAACATCCCATAATATACACCTATATGAGCATGGCAGCCTGCATCTTCACATATCGCACCCTTCAGGAAAGTTGGGAAAATATAAAGATCAGGCTGACCAGAACCTTCCCTGTGTTATTGTTTGTTATAACATACACTCTTTTTATCATCATATCATCAACAACCATCGCTTATGATCAAATTGGTGACAGATTACTATCACCTATCTATATACCTCTTACTTTGCTTCTACTAATCCTGGTATATTCAATTTTTGAGCCATTCCGGAGACACCTTCACAAAAATCTTGTGAATATTTATCTAATCATTGGCATTACGATTTGGGCTATATACCCGATTGCCACTACTTTGAACAATGCTAGAAATTCGTACGAATTGGGTCATGAATTTAGTGGAGTGGCATGGAGAGATAGTGAAACAATTCAGTACCTGCGTCAGCAGCGAATCAGAGAAACCAAGTATATGATTTACACAAATTGCCCGGAAGCCCTTTATATTTTATTGGATAAGGTGTCTAAGTCAAGTCCAGCGAGGACAAAATACAACTCGTCAGAAAAAGAAACTGATCTTTCAGAACTTTTTTCTCACTGGCCAGAAAACAATCCTGCATATCTCGTTTGGTTTGATCGTATGAATCGAGGATTTCTATATAAAATTAGCGAGTTACGCAAAGTCGCCAACTTTTCTCAAATTGCGCATCTTAAAGATGGTGTCATTTATTCTGTTACAAAAAAATAATTAATAAGATGAATACCAAGAGTGTGTCGGTTTTGTCTCAGTTTGAATAGGAAAAGATTGGAAAATGAAGGAATTGGCGAAAAGGAAAACCAGAAAGTTGCTATACAATATTTTCTACATAAGTGATTTACTTTATAAAATTTAAAAGCCCTCAACAATAGATCTGCTGAGGGCTTTTTTGTGGGCCTGGTAGGTTTCGAACCTACAACCTGCGGATTATGAGTCCGTTGCTCTGCCGTTGAGCTACAGGCCCGATTGAGCTAAAATATACATAAATTTTCAAGCCATTTCAAGAGAAATAATCAAGTTCAACGGACGTACATTTTGCCGGTGCACTAAATTTTTGCTGAAGATGAGGCATCATTTCCTCCCGTTCAAAGTCCTGTTGCACCTGCCCGATAAAAATAGTATTGAATTTAATATATTTCTTATCGATATTTATTCATGGGTTTGTTTTCTTTTTGAACTATGGACGATTTTCGTTTATGATTATCGAAAAAATAACAGCAGAAGAAAAATCCTGGTATGAATCGGCTTTATATCCGGTACAGGATGCCGTGTTGGCAAAACTGGATAGTGAAAAATTCTATCTGACCGGCGGCACCTGTTTATCGAGATTTTATTATCACCACCGCTATTCTGATGATCTGGACTTTTTTTTTCGTGGCGACCAAAACGATTTACCCGAATTTGAAATCGAATGCGCCCGCATTTTCTCTGCCATTGCCCTGTTGGGACAAATCGAGGTAACTGTAAATGAAAAAACATTCAAACGGGCATTTGTCCGCATAAACCAGGTTGCCCTGAAAATTGAATTCATCTACGAACCGTTCCCAATACTTGGGAATCCTTCCAGGATGCACAATTTTCTTATCGATAATCGACTCAATGTTGCCGTCAACAAAATAACAGCGGAATATTCAAGAAAAGCACCCAGGGATTATTTTGATTTATTCTTTTTGCTTCGGGATTATTCTCTGGACGAACTGCTTCTCGGTGCGGCAAAAAAGATGATACCACCCCGATTCGAAGAGCTCATCCTCAGCCTGGAAGGCTCGTTTTGGGAAGGACGGGTAAAAACCGCATTGGATATCACCGAAACCGAGTTTGTCAATTTTACAAAATCACTCATCAAACAATTGCTGGACTATGGACAACATATTCGATAAATATTTCTGGGATGCCAATAGCGATACTTTTTCGCCCGAATACCGGCTGGTCCGTTTTTTGGAATATTCCTCCTTCTTCGACTTGTTCAAGATTCCTTATTCCGAATTTTGCGCCGGACTGGCGCATCTTCAACTGAACCACTATCGAATTCCCGAAGCCAGAAGGGTGCTGCTGGAACGCATCAAACCTTATTTGCACACCTGCCATTCATTGGCAGAAGCAATCGAGCGCTATGTCGATGCAGTAATGGATAAACACAGCGCATCTTGAATTTCTCTCTAAAAAGCAAATTATAATAAACTTGACCACTGATCAAATTTTAACTTTTTTTGCTTATTGCAGACACACCTGTTAGATAAATCGCCTACTTGCTGAAAAAATCGCACTCCATGCATCAGATTGGAAATTACCGGTTTTAACATCGCCTGTCTTTGACTATATTATAAGATTGTTAGGATAATCTGGAACAAATAGATCAGCGTTACCGTTATGTATGACTAAAGGCACGATGATTTCTCAGTCTCCTTGCCATCATTTCGCGAATGACATCTATTGTGAACCTGACTTGAAAGTGGAGAAATTTTTTAACACAATTTTAAATCCCATCAAACCGGCTCAGAACATGGCAAAAAAAGCACCATCCTGCATTTTTCTCTTCTTCACCATCATCGCCTTATTGGTGCATGCCGTCATCCCGCATCACCACCATCCGGGATCTGTCTGCGTAGATGAGGATCATGCTCAAAATTCGCAACACGACGACTGCTCGCTAAACAGCGACCATCCCGACGACGATGAGACCATGAACCTCTGCTTTTTACAGGAAGTTCAGATTCAACGCCTGTCAGCTAATCAACATCTCACAAATCATCTCAGCTCTGCAAAGAATAAGACTGCCTCCTGGTTCCATGCATCTTTGCCTGATCTTTTCCAGCATGCCACTTTGACCAGTTCCTCTATTTTTTATACTCCATCACCAGCCCTCCACAGCGCCCATTTCAGCAAATCTGTTGGCTTGCGCGCCCCTCCCCTGGCTTAATCTCCAATCCGGATAAACTGCTTTTTTGTGGGTCGAGCGGACTATTAGTCCCTTGCTCCATGCAGTTTGAACCGGGCCATCGAGCAGACACGCCCCCTGCGGGGGCTGATGCCCGGCGCCGCGGGTCACCCTGGATATATTTCCATTTGTGCAATTTTTTTGATGGATTCCATCCCTGATAAATCAAGGAGCCTTTATGCGCTATAAATCATGGTTTGCCGTTCTGGCGGTCCTCCTCGTCTCCTCCTGCAGCCTTCCTCACCACGATGAGGCCGCAAGCGACCAGCATGAGGAGCACAAGACTCAATATACCTCCTACAGCAACGACCTGGAGCTCTTCGCCGAAGCCGATCCGTTCGTCATCTCCGAACGCGCGAACGTGCTCGCCCACTTCAGCCGGCTGCCCGATTTCAAACCCGTTGCATCCGGTCAGGCAACCATCGTGATTTCCGTGAACGGTCAGGAAACCAGGCAGACGCTCGCTGCCCCAACCCGGACAGGCATCTACAGCTTTGACATTCAGCCCGCAACACCCGGCAAGGGCAGCATGCGCTTTGAATGGTCCGATGAAAACGGCACCGCCACTGTGGTTGTGCCGGACGTCATCGTGTACGCATCGGATGAGGCCGCTCATGCAGCCATGGAAGAAGCATACATAAACAAAACCAACACCACCGTGTTCACCAAAGAACAGTCCTGGAAAATCGACTTCTCCACCGGCCATCCCGAACAGGAGCCCTTTGGTCAAATCATTAAAACCACTGCATTGGTTCAGCCTTCCCAGAGCGGTGAAAGGATCGTCAGCGCAAGTGCCAACGGGATTATATCAATAAGCAACGCTGCATTGCTCGAAGGCCAAGGTGTAAGAGCCGGTCAGGTGCTGCTCACCCTCTCCGGCAGCCATTTGGCTGAAAATAACATTGGCCTGAAATACACGGAGGCCAGGAATGATTATCTCAAGGCCGAAGCGGATTATAACCGGTCCAAAGCACTCGCCGCGGACAAAATCGTCTCTGAAAAGGAGCTGCTCGCCGTGCAAAACGAGTACGAAAATGCCCGGGCGATCTATGAAAACCTGAACAAAAATGCCAATCCCCAGGGACAAAAAGTGACCAGTCCGATCAGCGGATTCGTGATGCAGGTACTCGTGCAAAATGGCGCCTATGTCGAGGCCGGACAACCGCTCCTGGCCATTGCGCAGCTCCAGTCCCTCACCCTGCGCGCCGATGTGGCGCAGCGATATTGGCCTCTGCTGCAAAGTATCACTTCCGCGAACATCCGCACGCCGCATGACGATCGGGTCTACACATTGGCTGAGCTCAACGGGAAAATAGTATCCAGCGGCAGATCAACCAACAGCGACGACCACCTCATCCCGGTCTATTTGCAGATTGACAACCATGGCCAGTTCATTCCTGGCAGCCATGTGGAGGTTCTGCTGCAAACCACGACCCATCAAAAAGCGCTCACCGTGCCGCGCACCGCACTGCTCGAAGAACAGGGCCAGTTTTTTGTCTGGGTGCAACGCACCCCCGAACTGTTTGAAAAACGCACGGTGCAGTGCGGCGCTTCCGACGGCAAAAAAATTGAAATCATCCAGGGCATAACCGCCGCCGAACGCATTGTGACGCTTGGCGCTATTTATATCAAGCTTGCGCAATCCACCGGGGCTCTGGATGCGCATTCCGGTCACGTTCACTAGAGGATCAAACCATGCTGAATAACATCATCAAATTCTCTCTGGAGAATAAATATCTGATCCTGCTCGCTGCGCTGGTCCTCGTGATCTTTGGCAGCAAAATCGCGACGGAAATGGATGTGGACGTTTTTCCGGATCTCACCGCCCCGACCGTGGTGGTGATGACCGATGCCCATGGCATGGCTGCCGAAGAGGTGGAACGGCTGGTGACCTTTCCCATAGAAATAGCCGTCAATGGGGCCACCGATGTGCGCCGGGTGCGCTCGGCCTCGTCGCAGGGATACTCCTTCGTGTGGGTCGAGTTTGACTGGGGCACCGATATCTTTAGGGCGCGGCAGATCGTCAGTGAAAAACTGATCAGCGTCACCAGCCAGATGCCCCTGGGCATAGGTCAACCCAGCCTGGCGCCGCAATCGAGTGTGATGGGCGAAATCTTTTTCGTGGGCATGCAAGCCGACAGCACCAGCATGATGGAGCTGCGCACGCTGGCCGAGTGGAACGTGAAGCCGCTCATCCTGGCGACCGGAGGCGTCTCCCAGGTCACCATCATCGGCGGCGACTATAAACAGTATCAGGTTCTGGCCGATCCGCAGAAAATGAGGTTTTACCGCGTCTCGATGCAGGAACTGATGCAGGCCTGCGCCGGCATGAGCCAGAACTCAACCGGCGGGGTGGTGCGGCAGTACGGCAATGAATATGTGGTGCGCGGCATTGCCCGCACTTCCGAAATCGATGCCCTCGGCAGTACCTACCTGAAATCGCTCAACGGGGTGCCGGTCAGAATCAACGATGTCGCCGAAGTCAAAATCGGCGGCGCCCCGAAAATGGGATATGCTTCGGGCAATGCCAGGCCGGCGGTGATCCTGTCGATCTCGAAACAACCCAATGCCAATACGCTGGAGGTCACACGGCGCATTGAGAAGAACCTGGAAGAATTGCAGGCCACACTGCCACCCGATGTGAAACTGGACACGCGGATCTTCCGCCAGGCGGATTTCATCGAGACTGCCATCCACAATGTGCAATCGGCGCTCCTGGAGGGCGGATTTTTCGTGATCCTCATCCTCTTCCTTTTCCTCGGCAATTTTCGCACCACCATGATCTCCCTGGCGGCCATCCCCCTCTCACTCCTTGGGGCCATTCTCGCGTTGCGCTATCTGGGCCTGACCATCAATACCATGAGCCTCGGCGGCATGGCCATCGCGATCGGTTCCCTCGTGGATGACGCGATCATTGACGTCGAGAATGTCTACAAACGTCTGCGGCAAAACCGGCTAAAGCCGCCATCCGAACGGCAATCCGCCTTTGACGTGGTCTTTAACGCTTCGGTGGAAATCAGAGCCTCCATCCTCAACGCAACCATCATCATCATCGTGGCGTTCCTGCCGCTGTTTTTTCTCTCGGGCATGGAGGGGCGCATGTTGAAACCGCTTGGCATCGCCTTTATCGTCTCCCTGTTCGTCTCCCTGATTGTGGCGATGACGCTCACACCCCTGATGGCGAAAATGCTCCTCGCCAATGACACGTTTCTGCAGAAAAATGAAAAAGAGAAATGGCTGGTACGAAAACTCATTCACCACTATGAGAGATCGCTGGCCTGGACGCTGCGGCATAAACAAATACTGCTGTCCTTCACCGTCGCGCTCTTTATCATTGCTTTCGTGACGCTGCTCTCGTTCGGACGCAGTTTTTTGCCCGAATTCAACGAGGGCGCCTTGACCCTGTCGGTCATCACCCAGCCGGGCACTTCTCTCGAAGAAAGCAACAAGCTGGGCAATCTGGTGGAAAAAGAGCTTTTAGCCATCGACGAAGTGACCAGCACGGCACGGCGGACCGGAAGGGGCGAACTCGATGAGCACTCGCAAACGACCAACAGCGCGGAAGTGGATGTCAATTTTAAATTGACCGGTCGCAGCCAGCAAGAATTCATGACCGATGTCCGTTCCACCCTGTCGCGCATCCCCGGCATCGCCTTCACCGTGGGTCAGCCTTTGGGGCATCGCATCGATCACATGCTTTCCGGCACGCGTGCGAATATTGCCATCAAACTCTTTGGTCCGGACCTCAACCGCTTATTCATGACTGGCAATGAGATTAAGGCAGCCATCGTGGACATCGAGGGTCTGGTGGATGTAAACGTCGATCAGCAGATCGAGATTCCGCAGATACAAATCAGGGCGAATCGCGACCTGCTCGCCCAATATGGCATCCCCATTGAACAGTTCAATGAATTTATCAACATTGCTTTTGGCGGTGAAAAATTGGCCGATGTTTACGAGGGACAACGCAGTTTCGATCTGGTGCTGCGCCTGAATCCGGAATACACCGATACCATGGAAGGGATGCGTCTCGCCCTCATCGATGGCGGTGATGGCAAAAAAGTGCCGCTGGAGCAGGTGGCCGATATCGTCTCCGTGACCGGCCCCAGTTCCATCAGCCGGGAGAATGTGCAGCGCAAGATCGTCATCTCCGCCAATGTCAGCGGACGCGACTTAAGAAGTGTGGTCACAGCCATCCAGAAACAGATATCCGATAAAGTCACTCTGCCGGAAGGGTATCGAATAGAATACGGCGGACAATTCGAGAGCGAAGCCAAGGCCTCCGAAACCCTCATGCTGACTTCCTTGATGGCGCTTTTGATCATCTATCTCCTGCTCTACCAGGAGTTCAAGGATTTCAGGCTGGCGGGCATCATTCTGCTCAATCTGCCGTTGGCCTTGATCGGCGGCGTTTTTGCCATACTGGTGACCTCCAATACGCTCAGCATCCCCGCGATTATCGGATTCATCACGTTGTTCGGCATTGCCACGCGCAACGGGATACTGCTGATCTCCAATTATCAGAGGCTGCAGGCGCAGGGCGTCTCCTTGCAGGAGACGGTGTTGAAAGGTTCGGCGGATCGTTTGAATGCCATCCTGATGACCGCGCTCACCGCGGCGCTGGCACTGATCCCCCTGGCGCTGCGGGGCGATCTCTCCGGCAACGAAATTCAGAGTCCAATGGCCAAGGTGATCCTGGGCGGTCTGCTCAGCTCCACCCTGCTGAATATATACATCGTGCCGGCCGTTTACAGCCTGCTGAACAGTCGTGGCCTTATTAAAACGGAAAAACCATGAAACCAGAAATCACCCTGAACAAAACGATCCCGGGCGGTCTGCTCAGCTCCACCCTGCTGAACATTTACATTGTGGCAGTGGTATACAGCCTGCTGAACGGTCGTGGCATTATTAATAAGGGGAAATTATGAAAACCAAATTCATCCTGATCATACTGCTGGCGGCGTGCTCCACGC
>CAUJEL010000097.1 GCA_963169875.1 Candidatus Zhuqueibacterota bacterium | reverse complement strand
AATGGAGCGATCCGCTGGCAGAAGATATTCTGATCGTTATCTATGATATCACAAATACAAGTTCCAAGACTTTGAATGATGTTGTTTTCGGCATGTACGTAGATGCAGATGTCGCAGGTCCGCTGGATGATTTTATGTCATTTGATCCCAGCGGCGATATCAATATCACCTACCAATGGGATCGCCTCAATTCCGCGAGTGGATATTTTGGATTTGCTTTTCTGGAATCCCCCGGCATTGATAGTGATGGGATCGATAATGACGAAGACGGACTGACCGATGAAAGTCGCGCCAGTGGCCGCGGCATCTGGCTGGTGAATGATGCGGGGCAATTTATGATGCAAAAATATGGTAAACCGCGCAGTCACTGGTCCGGCGATGAGGATGGTGATTGGGATTCACGCTACCATGACACCGGCTCGGACGGTCTCTTGCCCGGAGAAGAGGATTATCCAGGTCCAGACGGTGATGGCACAGAATCAAATGGGATCCCCGATGACGGTGAGCCCAATTTTGACCGCACGGATCTGGACGAATCAGACCAAATCGGCTTGACGAGTTTCACCCCCGCACAAGTGAATCGCTACAAACTTAAGGATGACCGCATGCTCTTTGAGCGTACGGTACCGGGGACTTTTGAATATTCAACGGATGGCTGGATCACAAAACGTCCCATACAACCCAAACAGCGCATAGACCTCGGCGGAAATGTCGAGTTCACTTACGGCGCCGGGTACTTTCCGCTGCGGCCCGGTCAAACTGAACGTTTTTCAGTGGCGATGGTTTTTGGGAACAGCGAAAGGGATATCCTCGGCAACAAATCGATTATGCAGCGCATCTATAATGATAATTACCGGTTCGCTACCCCCCCCATAAAACCAACATTATATGCCTACCCAACAGATAAGCAGGTGATTCTCTCATGGGACTCCGCCGCAGAAAATTCCTGGGATGAAATATATGGTTACGATTTTGCAGGGTATCTCCTTTACAAAGCGACTGATCCGGAGTTCAATGAAATAAAAACCATCACGGATGTACATGGAAATCCTTTTTATTATCAACCTTTAGCGCAATTCGATCTCAAGGATGGCCTGACCGGCCCCCATCCAGTGGCGGCAGGCGCCCAAATAACCGGCAAGATTGACGCAATGGGTAATGTCGTTGATAAAATTGTATTGGATCCGGGTAATGGCGCACATTTCCACATAGGAAACGATAATGGTTTGCGGCATTTTTATATTGACACCGACGTCCACAACGGCAGGACCTATTATTATGCCATTGTTGCCTATGACAAGGGATATGATTATGATTTTTATGCCAAGGGCTGGTCAGATCGTCATCCTCGGGATGGCTACAAACCCATCTATCCTGTGCAAAACAGCAAAACCATCACGCAGGACGCTGTTGGCAATATAATTTTCCATGATCGCAATACGGCTGTCGTGGTTCCCAATGCACCGGCCGCTGGAACTAGTCTCGCAGAGTTGGACAGCCCATTGGAACACGCAGGACCATCCAATGGCATGGTGGAAGTGATCATAACGAATCCGGATTCTTTGCAATCAGGGCATCAATACCAACTTGCTTTTACCGACACTCTTGTCAATCGCGAGACCAGGACGTATCAAATTTGGGATGTGACCGATTCGAGACTGTTATTGGAAAGGCCATATCCACAGACAACGATAAGCGAGAATCCTTTCGCTCACACAAAATTGCAGGACATTGAAAAAATAGAGTCTGGAATTTTTTCTGGGATGGTACTGCTCATGCAAAACTATCTTCCGGGAGAGACGCTGACCGCTGAATGGCGGAAATTCAAAGGCCGTAATTGCGATGAAGCCAATGGGTATGAGAGCACGCCATTACAGGTCATCGCCGAATTGCCTTCTCAATCATCCGTTTTTTACCAAATTTCCAATGGTGCCTGTCCTTCTACGTTACATCTGCAATTTTTTGATGAAGCAGTATCACCGGTTGTTTCACTTTTTCCGGACGTGCCGGATGTAAATTTTTTGGCGCTGGATATGGATGATGGTGATACGTTGGGTATCGTGGCGGAGAGTGCGCTTCATCACGGCAGTGTCGCGCATGGAGAACAGATCACATTGACGAAAAAATATCAGGGTGCGCAGTATGGCATTGCCACCCTGCGTTTTATTCAAGCGGATCGGGAAATGAACGACACGACTTTTGTACTGCCCATGGGTGACTCCGATTTACGCATTAAACCCAGGGCAAAGAATTTCACGGCGCGCGACAGGTATACCTTTTCTACCCAAAAAGCGAACTTGAGCATGGACAGAGCCAGTAAGGAATTGGACAAGATCGCTGTGGTTCCTGATCCGTATGTCGCCTCCGCGTCATGGGAAAAACCCCTCTATTTTACTTCTGGACGAGGTGAAAGAAGGGTTGATTTCATTCATTTACCTGCACAATGCACCATCCGAATTTTCACGCTCGATGGCAAACTCGTACGCACACTGGAGCATGTCGCGCCCATCGAGGATGGCCACCATTCCTGGGACTTGACATCCAAGGATAATCTGGATGTCGCTGCGGGCATATATCTATATCACGTAGAAGCCCCGGGTATTGGACAAAAGAGCGGCCGGTTTGCTTTGATAAAATGATGAATATCCGGATTCATTCGCTAAAGTACAGATAGGCAATCAGCAGCCAGAGCGCTTTTTTCCCCTGGCGTAAGCCTTATCGTATAATTCTTCATGGCAGGAAAAAACACAACCTACAGCGAATACTTAAAATTTATCACCTGGGTATAATAGGTCACCGGCGTGACGTTGAGCTGGACGGTCGGTGGAATGATGAAATCCGCATTGGCAAAGTCTTCCATCATCATCCAGCGCCACAGCCACTGCCGCTCCAGAATTCCTGTGCCCATGAGCAGCCGTAAGGAATAGGATATCTCAAGTCTCTTCAGATGAACTGATGCACCGCCTGTCCAGGTGAACTCGGTCCACGCGCGCTGCGGTTTGCCCCTGCTTTCTAGCTGCTGGATATAGTCATTTTGGTAATAATCATAACGGTAGAATCGCACCTGGGAGCCGGTACGCAATGACAGCCAGTGCAGGGGCTGGATTTGTGCGCCGCCGCGCAGGATCAGATTGTGAAACTGGTAATCATTGCGCACGGTGACGTCCCCTTTGCGGATGACGCGGTCGTCCCAGAGTTTTTCATCAGCTGCGGCATCGGCCCAGGTTTTCACATCAATGGGTTCATAGATGATATCGAATCCGGCGAGAGTTTTGTCATCGCGCCAGCTGCATCCCAAACCGATGTTGAGGCCGCGGGTGTTGCCCGGATCACGCGGGATGCCCGCCAGGGGATAGTCGGGTATTTTGGGATGATATTTCCATTCATAAGCTACGGCAAGGGCTACATTCAGGTTTCTGCTGAACGCCCTGGTGTAACTGGCTGTTCCATACCACCCTTCATTTTCATCCCTATTTTCAACAGCCAGGGCTGTTTGCAGCATATGGTATTTATGATACGCCAGCGAAGCTTGCCACAGATCGCCATTTTTTCGCCAACCCGCCATGCCGGCTTGCAGCGACCGGGCCCAGCCGCGCTGGGTCAATTTGGTCGCATCGGGATAGAGCAGATAGACGCCGTCTACACCATGGATGTGGGCGGCATCAAAACCGAGGCCAACAGCCACATTGGCAGCAGGTAATAACGCGCCGCCGCGCAGAGATACGACGTAATTGGAAGCCTCGAAATTGGCCTTATTGGTATTCTCCGCACCAACCGACTGCGCAGTGATCAGGCCGGCGCCATATAACCGCTCGCCTTTCAAAGCCATCCCGGCGGGCAGGGAAAGCAGATGGTTGGAGAAGGAAGTCTCTTCCAGATAGGTATAAGGATTATTGGAATAATAGGACCAGGAAGTCTCGCGATCATGGTTCCAATGGTTCATGCGCGGCGCCAGGATCAGATGCGACTTCAGGTCCATAAACAGCGCGGGATTAGACCAGATATCATTGTGCGCATCGCGCAGGGCCAGCGCAACACCGCCCATGTCATCGCGAAACGAGGGCGGCGCGGCGAATTGATCACAGGCGAGAATGGGTACTGTTTTGACCTGGATGCCTTGAGCCAGTAACGGGTATTGCATAATCATCAGGATGACGATTGTGTAGAGCAACCATCTTTTCATGGGGCCTCCCAAATCTATTTCATTATCTTATTGGCAAAAGCGATGCCAGAAATGCCAGGCGTTCACACAATTTTCAAGCACGAAAACGCCTCTGCAATGAGAAAAAGAGAGGTGCCGCAACAGAAAGCTGAGGGTCTCGTCAAATTTTTGAAGAACCGATACGACTGATCTGGTTCTTGACATTCGCTGCAATTTTTACAATATTTAAGTGAAAATTTCTGCTGGTTGAGATGAATAGAAAACGAAAGTAAAAATATGTCATCCCTGCTTTTAAAAGATGCCAGCCAGGTGGTCACCGCGCCCGCCACTCCCATGCGCGGCCGGGCCATGAGAGACCTCGTGGTGATGGAGCATGCCTCGGTCTATATCGATGCGGGTGTCATCAAGGCGGTGGGTCCCTTGCAGCAAATCGAGGACAGCATCGATGCGTCCGTCACGGTTATCGAAATGGCCGGAAAGTGCATCATGCCCGGCATGGTGGACAGCCACACCCATCTGGTCTTCGCGGGCACGCGCGAGGAGGAGTTTGGCCAAAAGATCGCCGGCGCCACCTACCAGGAGATCGCCGCAGCCGGCGGTGGCATCCTGAAGACCGTCCGCGATACCCGCCAAGCCAGCAAAGAGGAATTAATTGAAATTGACTTAAAGTATTTAACGTCAGCCTTGCGCCACGGCACCACCACCATGGAGATCAAAAGCGGTTACGGACTCGACCTCGAGACGGAATTGAAAATTCTCGATGTCGTTCAAACCTTGAAGAAAACACAGCCGGTGGAATTAATCCCCACATTTATCGGCGCCCATGCCGTGCCGCCGGGCAAGAGCGTCAGCCAATACGCGCAAGAGGTGATCGCCATGATGCCGTTGGTGGCGGACAAAGCCGAGTTTTGCGATGTGTTCTGCGAGTCCGGATACTTTGGCCTGGAAGAAACCCACGCCATCCTCGAGGCCGCGCGGCAGCACGGCCTGAAACTGCGCCTGCACGCGAACCAGTTCAGCAACAACAACGGCGCCCGCCTCGCCGTGGAGATGGGCGCGTTGTCGGTGGATCATCTCGAGCAGATCAGCACTGAAGAGATCGCCCTGCTGGCTGGGAGCGACACCTGCGCCACCCTGCTGCCCGGGGTTTCGCTGTTTCTCAATTACGGATATCCTCCGGCGCGCCAACTGATCGACGCGGGTTGCATCGTCGCCCTGGCCAGCGATTTCAATCCGGGCAGCTGCATGTGCCTGAACATGCAGCTCATCTACTCCCTGGCGTGCACGCAGATGCGCATGACGCCGGCGGAGGCCTTCACCGCTGTCACCGCCAATGCGGCGTACGCGCTGGACCGGCCGCAACTCGGCGTCATCGCGGCAGGTGCGCAGGCGGACGTGCTGGTCATCGAAGCGCTCCATTACGGCATGATCCCGTACTTTTACGGCGAGAATCATGTGAACATGGTCATCAAAAAGGGGGAGATCGTTGCCGGCTGAAATGGAAACGCGCATCTACAGCTTTTCCCGGTTTCTGCGGGAAAAGTACGGCGAAAAAGTATGGAAAATTCCGGTGGATGCCGGTTTCACCTGTCCCAATCGCGATGGCAGCAAAGGCCACGGCGGCTGCATCTATTGCCGCATGGACAGTTTCTCGCACCTGCAATCTGAACAAAACATGAGCGTGGCCGCACAGATAGAGGAAGGTCTCAGAATCGCCAGGGAGCGCAGGGGCCTCGAGAAATTCATCGTCTATTTTCAATCCTCCACCAACACCTACGCCCCGGTGCCGCTGCTGCGCGAACTGTTCACAAAAGCCATCTCACATCCCGGCGTGGTGGGACTTGACATCTCCACGCGCCCGGATTGCATCTCCTCTGAAGTCGTACAGCTGTTGACAGAATTGTCCACCAGAACCGATTTATGGGTGGAACTGGGATTGCAGAGCATCCACGATGCCACCCTGCGTCACATAAAAAGAGGCCATACGTTTGACGATTTCGAAAAAGCGGTTCAGGCCTTGCACCCTTTGCCCCTGCGCATCTGCGTGCACCTCATCCTCGGGCTGCCCGGGGAGACCCGGGAGATGATGCAGCAGACGGCTGTCGCCATGGCGCAGCGCCCCATCCACGAAATCAAATTGCATCCGTTGCTCATACTTGACCATACGCCATTGGCGCAGGACCATGGCAAAGGTCTGGTGAATGAATTAACTTTGGACGAATATGCGGCTTTGGTGGCCGATTTCATCGAACGGATGCCGAAAGGGATGGTGATGCAGCGGTTGACCGCTGAAGCCCCTGAGGAGATGCTCGTGGCGCCGCGCTGGGCGCTGGACAAACACGCAGTTCGACGCGCCATTGAACAAGAATTGCTGCGCCGGGATACGTGGCAGGGGAAGCTGGGCGCATGAGAGGTGCAAGAGACGGGTGGCGGCTGCCATTTGTGATGCCGGCGTGATTCGCCGATTTCCCGCGGGCTGAGCGGCGTGGATCACAAGACGTGGATCACAAGACGTGGAACAAGAGGGTGGGTCACAAAGGCGTGTATCACAAGGCGTTCTCGTAGCGGTTTTTGAATTCCAGCACGCTTTTATAAACCGCCTCGGCGATGCTGAGGTGAAAATTTTTGCTGTTGAGCTGTTTTTCGTCGCTTTTGTTGGAGATGAAGGCGGTTTCGAGCAGGATGTTGGGCATGGAGGCGCCATAGAGCACATAAAAGCCCGCCTGACGCACGCCAAGTCCTTCCGGGGTCTGGCGTTTTTTCATCTCCCGGTCCAGGATGGCGCCGAACTCTTCGCTCTCCTTGTTGTAGCTGTTCTGGGCATTGGCCGCGAGGATGAAAGCCGTCTCCGAAAGTCCGGCATATTTGTCGCGTGCGTCCTCGAAGCGGATGACCGAGTTTTCGTACTGGGCCACGCGCCGGGCTTCATCGGTTTTCGCCGGTCCCATGAAATAGACGGTGTGACCGCGCAGTTTTTTGTTGGGATTAGAGTCCGCGTGGATACTGATGAACAGTTTGCCGCCGGCGCGGTTGGCGATGTCGCTGCGTTTTTCCAGGGGTATGAAGGTGTCGCTGTCGCGGGTCATCACCACTTTGACCTTTAATTCTTTCACGAGTTTCGCTTTTACTTCGCGCGCGATTTTCAGCACCACATCCTTTTCTTTCAATCCCGATGCGCTCAAAGCCCCCGGATCTTTGCCGCCATGCCCCGGATCGATCACAATCAGGTCGATCTTCCACTTTTCCCGTTCCCGTTCCAGTTGTTCCAGCAAGGCCGTGGGCACCTCTTCATGACTGCGCAAGGAGATGATTACTTCGGGTGGATTATGGGTGACGGAGACATTTTTTTCTTTGACTTTTTTGTTCAATTGAAATCCGAGCCGCGCGGTGTCTTTGGACAGCTGAATGCAGGCCGTCTGGTCTACAAAAGTACCCTTGTTTTGGGTTTGCGCGTTGCGAAATCCCCCGCATTCGCCGCCGTAAAGGTCCACGTAGAGCCAGCCGTTGCTCTCGCTGGTGTAGATATTGGAGGCGTTGAAAGCCTGATTCAGGCCGATGCGGATGATGGTGCCGTTTTGCTTGTCGTCGATGCGCACGGAAGCGATCGTCGTTTTGATCTGGGCGATTTCTATTTCCGATTTGAGCGGATTGTATTTGATGCGCACGGCGAGAACATCTTTGATGCGCTGCAGGAAGAATTGCACCGGCACATAATACTCATCGTCGATGAGAAGAACGGCAATGGGCATCTGCTCCCAATGCGCGCCAACCTTGAGAAATGGATTGATACCATAGACGACGACCGGATTGTGCGGGATATCAAGCGTAAATTTCTTTTTTC
>CAUJEL010000096.1 GCA_963169875.1 Candidatus Zhuqueibacterota bacterium | reverse complement strand
TGCCGAATACTTTCTGCATATTCTTTCTTTGAACTTGGGCTCATAATCAATGTCTCCAATCTTTGACATGGTTACATTAATTATGAGGCAACGAATATCGTGCCAAATGAGCATGGTTACTTTTTTTGTGAGTCAATGCGGTCATTCGAGCATCTGAAAAATATCTTGACAGATAATAAAAAAATCTCTATATTCAAAAAATTAACTGGAGATTCACATGCTTTCTTATCCCGCATCTGCACACCATCATTCAACCGGCACGAACTGGAGCTGGTGGTGGTGGCGCATGTCCATACGTAGTGGGAATAAGGAGGCATCTATCTAATTCCAGTGACACCATCTTGGCTATTTCAAGCCCGCTACGTATCAAACACGCAGCGGGCTTTTTTTTTACGCCAGGCAATTTTTATTCACACGGTCCGTATTCATGCAAATGAATGCAGGGCTCACATAACACCATCACAAGGAGAACCACCATGGAAACGACCAAATTCCTGCTGCACGAGAGCGACATGCCGCGCCAATGGTACAACATTATGGCTGATTTTCCCAGGCCGCCCTTGCCCCCACTCGGACCCGACGGCAATCCCATCACCCCCGACATGCTGGCGCCCGTCTTCCCGATGAACCTGATTGAACAAGAGGTGTGCACCGATCGTTGGGTGGATATCCCCGAAGAGGTGTTGAACATCTACAAGATGTGGCGGCCGGTGCCATTGGTGCGCGCGCGTGGATTGGAAAAAGTGCTGGGAACACCGGCGCGCATCTATTACAAAAATGAGAGCGTCAGTCCCGCGGGCAGTCACAAACCCAACACGGCTGTGCCACAGGCCTATTACAACAAAATATTCGGCATCAAACGCATCACCACCGAGACCGGCGCCGGTCAATGGGGCTGCGCCCTCGCCTTTGCGTGCACACTCATGGGATTGGAGTGCAAGGTCTATATGGTGCGCATCAGTTTTGATCAAAAACCGTTCCGCCGCCTGATGATGGAAACCTGGGGCGCTCAGTGTCTGCCCAGTCCCAGCACCGAGACTCAGGCCGGCCGCAACATGCTTCAGGAATTTCCCGATACACCGGGCAGCCTCGGACTGGCCATCAGCGAGGCCATCGAGGATGCGGTGACCGACCCGACCGGCAAGACCCGCTACTCGCTGGGCAGCGTGCTCAACCACGTCCTCATGCATCAAACCATCATCGGACTGGAAGCGAAAAAACAGCTGGTCCTGGCCGGCGAGAAGAAAGTGGATACCGTGATCGGCTGCGTCGGCGGTGGCAGCAATTTTGCCGGCATCGCTTTCCCCTTTGTTCTCGATAAAATGAATGGTGCGGACATCGACATCATCCCGGTGGAACCCACCTCATGTCCGACCATGACGCGTGCGCCCTTCTCTTATGACCATGGTGATCTGGCGGAGATGACGCCTTTGCTGCCCATGCATTCGCTCGGTCACAAGTTCATGCCGCCGCCGATCCATGCGGGTGGACTGCGGTACCACGGCGTGGCGCCGCTCATCAGTCACTGCATCAATCTGGGGCTGGTTTCGCCGCGCGCCTATGACCAGGTGGATGTTTATGATGCAGCGACGACCTTTGCCCGCAGTGAGGGCATTATTCCCGCTCCGGAGAGCGGTCATGCCATCGCGGCAGCCATTGATGAAGCCCGCAAGGCCAAGGAAGAAGGCAAGGAACGCGTCATTTTGTTCAATCTCAGCGGCCACGGGTTGATGGACCTGCGCGGCTACGATCTCTATTTCCGCGGCGAACTGGTCAACTATCCGCTGCCTGAAGCAGAGATCGCCAAATCGCTGCATAACATGGATAAATACCCGAAAGCGCAAGCGTAAACAGGATGCGATCCTGACCGGTTATCAACCCGGAAGCGTTCGTGCCCATGTATACAACTCTGTGCCTCAGTGGTTGCTTTTTGTACCACTGAGGCACGGAGATACCATATCTAAGACGGGGCCACACCGCCGATCGAGTCTATTCCCTTCCTGTCATCCTTGCAAGGACCTTTTTACATCTGCGGCAGGAGCCCGCGCCGGCCCCGCCTATCAGGATCTTTAATGTCTTCGTTGAGCCTCGCTGAAAATGCAAAAAGATGGTTACACCATGACCGTGGGGGAGTGACGGGAGGGATGAGAGGCACTTTATTGCACTCAGGGAAACAAATCAATGGGGGTTCGAACAATCAATCAAATATATCCATTCTCGTTTCCAACTCCCCCCGGGAACAATAAAAAAATACTTCCTTCCCATCCCAAAAAATCGTATCTTTCTGCATATTTTTGCCATGGTGCGTATCTATAATTCTGGAGGCGGTATGCAGCAACCCAGCAAACTTGTGCCAGCCGTTTGGGGCGGCGTGATCATCGCCATATTGAGTTCAGTGCCGGTCATCAGTTTGATCAACTGCGCCTGCTGCGCCGGAGTCATCATCGGCGGCGCAGTGGCGGTCTATCTCTATCGCCGCGATCTGGATCCGCGCGTGCCCATGCTCTCCAGTGACGGCGCCTTGCTCGGCTTGATGGCGGGCGCGATTGGCGCTGTCATGTCCACCGCAATTACCGCGGCACTGGGCGGGTTGAGCCTCGAATGGCTCAAGCAGATGGCTGAACTGGCTGATAATCCTGAACTGGATAACATGATCGGGCAGTTCTCCGACTCGGCCCTGGCCCAGGGATTGATTTTTATGGTTTTCGTCGTCAATCTCATCACCGATTGCATCGCCGGCATGGTGGGTGGCGTCATCGGTGTGGCGTTGTTTGGAAAGGCGCAGACACCACCCGATTGGCAGCAGCCGCCAACACCACCCGCTGCGCAATAAGAGGGTATGAGCGAATCCCTGGTGAAATACCTGGCGCAGCGCCGCCAGCCCATCTCCGCGCACGAATTGGCTGCCGCAGTGCTGCACATGAAAAACATCCCGGAACCAGCGGCCGTAACCATCATTGCCAGGCTGCTCGAGGGACAAAAAGACGTTGATCGCGTTTCCGAAGATACATGGGTTTACAGGAGCATCCTGTCATCACCGGTTAATGATATCATGTATCTTCTGGTGCGCGCGCAGCCTGCCCATTGTACTCGCTGGCAGGAGTGGGCCAGTTTCGGCTGTGTGCTATGGTCGAACGGCCGCGCCCGTTTCAGTCATTCGATTTCCGCGGCCGACCGAGCGGCCTTCAGCCGCGATTTGCAGTCGCTTTTGCTCAAAATAAAGGCTCTGTCACCGGCCTTTGTGATATTGGATGGATTCGGCAACCAGATCAGCCTGCTGGCATCAGCCATGGCGGATCTGCTCGGGGAAGCGTTGGAAGCACCTGTTTTCAATATCCGCAAATCAGCCCAGATCCTGTTTCCTGAAGCATCTTTGCGTACACCGGAGCAGCTGGCGCACCAGCTCGACATGCGCATCTATGCCGATGGAGATGCCGGGACGAGTCTCGCAGACCTGCAGACGCTCTGGGAACACTTTATCGCGCGCTTCGATGAGACGGGCGCAGCGGAATCCTTCGCACAGCTTTTACAGCAGGCGGCGCCGTTCGATTTCAGCCCGTACGCATTCGATGCCGCGTTTGTACGCAGTCTGCCGCAGATGCCGGGCATCTATCTCATGCGCGATCGCGAGGGATCGGTGATTTACGTGGGCAAGAGCAAGAATCTGGCGCAGCGGGTTGGCAGTTATTTTTTGCCGGGTGTGGAGCCGGACGAAAAACTCATCGCCATCCGTCAGCGGATTTACAACCTCGAGTTTCATGTGACAGGATCAGAGCTGGAGGCGTTGCTGCTGGAGTATGAGCTGATCCGTGCCATCGACCCGGCCATCAATCGCCAGATTCAGGTGCATGAACGACCGCAGCGGCAGCGGGGGCGGTATCCCAGGGTCATTCTGCTGCCCGCCGCCGATCCCGGATTCATCCGGCTGTTTTGTCTGCATCCTGATTTTGGTTTGTGGCACGGCTGGCTGGGTGCGGATCACCATGATGAGCCGCCAGCCAGCGCGGATATCTGGCCGGCTTTGGTGCAGGAGATTAGCTGGATTAAAAGTGCCGCCCACGCAGGCCAACTGATATTCGATTTTCTCGAGGGCCGGCTGCCTGCATCCCGGGAACTGGCGCAGCTCGCCTTCACGTGGTTGGGACCCAATCAAGACGCTGTCAATTCGATAGATTTGCGTCATTTGTGCACCAAAGAGGAGTGCGCGCGCATCCTCGAACAATACCGGACGCATGTGCTCACATCCGCTGAAAGAATCATTGCATTCTGATTAAATTTTATGCCAAGAACTCTGACAATCATTCTGCTTCACTGCCTCTTATCGGGAATGGTACCGGCCCGGGCGCAGACGATCTCCGCGGAAATTCCCTCCCCGGAGAGCTTTCTCGGATTCAGACCGGGGGATGATCAGCGTCTGCTCGATTCTGCGACCATCCTTGCCTACTTCCAGGCGCTCGACCGCACCAGTCCCCGCCTTGTCGTACAAACGCTGGGCAAGTCCACCCTGGGACGCCCTTTTTGGATGGCGGTCATCTCCGCACCGGAGAACCTGCAAAATCTGAATAACTGGATAAAAATCCAGGGGCAGCTGGCTGATCCGCGAGCGTTGGTCGATGCCCAGGCGCGGCGCATCATGAAGGATGCCAAAGTTATCGTTTCCATCAACTGTTCCATTCATCCGCGCGAAGTGGGTCCTTCGCAGATGTCTCTGGAACTGGCCTATAAATTGGCCAACGATAACTCGGCCGAGACGCTGGCTATTTTGCAGAATGTCATCCTGCTGCTCATACCCACCCATAATCCCGATGGACTGGATCTGATCTGTGAGTGGTATAAAAAATTTCAAAACACACCCTTTGCCGGCGGTCCGTACCCTTTTCTGGATCATTACTACTGCGGACACGACATCAATCGCGATTGGATCCTGCAGAGTCAGAAGGAGACGCGGATCACGGTGGACAAGGTGTACAATGTCTGGCATCCGCACATCGCCTTCGACCTGCATCAAATGGGCTATTTCGGCGCGCGCATGTTCCTGCCCCCGTATGCGGATCCCTGGGATGAAAATGTCTCTCCCATTCTTCAGGCTCAGGCGACGGCCCTGGGCGCCGCCATTGCCGCCGAAATGACCGCAAAAGGATTTCCCGGTATCGTGCATCAGTCCGGATTTGACGCCTATGCCCCGAGCCGGGCGTATCTCTTCTACCATGGCGGCGTCCGTTTTTTGGGTGAAATCGCCTCTGCCATGCTGGCCACGCCGATTCGCCTCAAACCGGAAGAACTGCAGCAAAGAGCATCTTTTTCTGTGACGGAACGCTCTGCACTGCTGCCCATGCCCTGGAAGGGGGGCGTCTGGCGTCTAGGCGATATCGTCGATTATGGTTTTCACGCCAGCTGGGCGCTTCTCAAACAGGCCGCCCTCAACCGCGCCGATTGGATATCGCGATCCCATGCGGTTCTCAAGGAATCGGCCACGGAACGGGATAATGCGATGGTCTTTATCATCCCGCCGCGGCAAGCGGACGCCTATACGCTCCATGAATTGCTCAAAATCCTACAGGCGGGGCAGGTTGAAATCCATCAAGCGCGCGACAAAGTGGCGGTCTCGGGCACGTTATATCCGGAAGGTTCCTTTCTTATCCCGGTCACACAACCCTATGGAAGTTATGCCAAAACAATCCTGGAGAAGCGTACTTACCGCGGCGTGTTGGCGGGTGATGAAGACGCGCCTTATGATGTGAGCACCTACAATATGGCGGTTTCCCTGGGCGTCAAAGTGCTGCAGGGTGAAGGGGAAATTTACGGCAATTATGAAAAAATGGGGCCGGTCAAACCGCTGCAGGGATCTGTTTCGGAAACGCCCGAAGGTGAAGGTTACTTTTTGGATTATCGCAATCTGGGTGCAGTCAAAGTGATAAACCGTTTGTTGGCCGCAAAGATACCCGTTTACTGGCTCAAAGAATCCCTCCGCACCATGACGGCCGCCTGGCCGGCAGGAACCGTATGGGTGAAGAGTGATTCGATCAGATTGTTGAAAGATTTGGCCCATATTTATCACGTGCAGTTCGTCGCCGGACGGTTTCGCACGCCGCAAGTCGGATTGCAGTTAAGCGCGCCGCGCATCGGGCTTTATAACAGCTTTCTGGCGGACAGTGATGAAGGCTGGACCCGTTACGTACTTGAATCCTTCGACTTCAAATATGAACGACTGCTCAATAACGCCATTCAACGCGGGGATTTGCGCAATCAATTCGATGTCATTATTTTGCCCTCCCAGTCCGCGGAGAGGCTGCTTGAGGGCGCCAAGCCCAAAGAGATGCCGGATATGTTCTGCGGCGGGATCGGCAAAGAGGGTATGGTTGCATTGGCCCATTTTATTGAGGATGGTGGGACCCTGATTGCTTTAAATCAAGCCTGTATCTTGCCCGTGGCCTATTGGGGCCTGCCCGTGCGCAATGTCACCGCTGATATCCCTCGTACGCAGCTCTACATCCCAGGCGCGTTTCTGCGCTCGACGCTGGCCCCCAACACGCCCTTGGGGTACGGCGTTCCGGCCGATCTGGCGTTGTTTGTGGACAACAGTCCTGCGTTTGTGGTGGAATCCGGAGAAGCGGCGTTGATCTATCCGGCTGAAGGGCTGCTGGTGGATGGATATGCGCGCGGTGAAGCCGCGTTAACCGGACGGGCGGCCCTGGCGCAGGTGAACAAGGGCATGGGCCGGATCCTGTTGTACGGTTTTCGTCCCCAATTCAGAGGACAGACACAAAATACATTCAAACTGCTTTTCAATGGCCTGTATCTGGGCGCGGCAAAAGAAGCGGTATGTCCATGACCGCGCAGTAACAGGAATTTATGCATCATTTCGACAGTCCCCGATGGAGACCGCTGTTTTGAAGCATGTCCATGACCGCACCGTCATGGGAATTTTTACGGTCTTTTGTAATGTTGTCGTTATAAATGAACCCATTCCAAAAGCCTCAACTACGATTTATGCGAATTGTTTTTTTTAAATTCGGTATCGTTGTTGTTAGTGTAATGAGTAAAATATGTGGTTTTTTGGAGTGGACTCATCAATAAAAGCATGTGAGTAAAAGGAGTCCAGGATATGGCTGAGACCATGAGCCCATTTTTGGCCATGAACAAGCAATGGATGATTAAAAAAATCCTGGCCACCTATTTTCGCGCCAAGAACATGTTCGCCAACCTGGATCGTGAACGTCAAAGCGGCGCGGCTGTTTCGTTTGACAAGTTGATGAAACTATCTGAGATCCTTTTTGTGGTCAAGGAGGATACCCATCTGTTGTTCAAACGTGCGGCCGCTACACGTGCCGAACGCCGTCTTGACAGCCAACGCCTCGTGCCCATAGACAAGGAAATTGAATTGATCAATAATGTGGGCCTGCTGTTTCACAAGGCGATGGCAGCGCGGGAATTGGCGTATGTAGTGGAACATTACTCGGACAGCGCCAGCGATATGCTCAATAACAAAGCCAGCCTTGACAGTTATGTTCTCAAAATGCGGCATCTGTTCGAGGAGGGCATGGAGCTGATCAAGATATTATTTCGAGCGTATAAGGATAATGTTGTGCTGCTCCATTACATGATTAAAAACGAGCATTATGTCAGCTATGTATTTGGCGAGGATCTGCATGCGCTGTTTCGCAAAATGCATGATGATCAAATCGACCACGCTTATATGCAAGCAGGACTTTTTTGTCTGGACAGCGGTTGGCTGGATAGTGCGAAAAGATGTTTTCAGGAGGCCTTGAGAGTCAATCCTGAAAATGACAAGGCGAAAATACATTTGCAGCAATGTTAAAAATGACGTTGCATAATATCAGAAAAAAGTTTATCTTTTACTAAATACACAATTCTTGATTCTTATCACTGAGGAGGTCAATATGGCGCTGAAAGAACAGATGCGAGGGGATGTGGCTGTTTTGGAGTTGAAGGGCAAATTGATGGGTGGTGATGAAACCACCGAGATACATGTCAAAATAAAAGATTTAATCAACAGCGGCGCCAAGAAAGTGGTTGCCGATGTGGGCCGGGTCTCCTGGATGAACAGCACGGGATTGGGTACGCTCATGGGCGCCATGACCTCGCTGCGCAATGCCGGTGGTGATCTCAAACTGGCGAATATTACGGAAAAAGTCGAAAGTTTGTTCGTGATCACAAAACTTGTGACTATTTTTGATACTTTTGAAACGGTAGATGAGGCAGTTGCCGCGTTCAAAAAGTAGGATATTGTGTTGTCGTGTTGTGAAAGGAAATTTCATGCCATCTTTTTCATTACGATGGTCCCTTAAAGTCGTGCCCCGGATAGCGCTGCTTTTCACTGTCTGGGGCACAGTACTTTGGGCCGCAGAATTCAATCGAAATATGGACTTAATTGTCCTAAAGGGCAAACAACTGAATGCCTTTAAAGATAGAGATGCTGTAAGTCTTGCTTTTTACAGATACCAAAGTAATACTAATTCATGGCATCCAATTCCTTATCAGGTACATGAAAAAAAAGATTCTTTAGACCAAAATTTCTATGGAGTAGTAGATGGAGATTTGGACGAAGAAGATGAATTTATTTTTCTTTCAAAAGATGTAGGCGATCAGGTGGCTGATGATCAAATTTGGCCTGACAATGAAGAATCCAAACAATTCCCAAGATATGAACTAGAGTTGACTGATTCTTTTTCGGGTCGCAAGGGTTACATTTATATATTTTGGGCACCTACTCTGAAAAAAAACTCCGAAAAATATGTTCAATTTACAAATGGTGGTGTTACAGGGTTAACATACCATATCGGTCATAATTTATCACGAAATAGTGGATTACCTGATAGTTTATTTGTCACAAGCGGTGATAATATCAATCTTTTAGAAAGACAGCAACTTCGTATTTTCTTTAATTTTGATACAAATCTTAGTGAACCTATGGATGTAATAATTGCAGAGCATGGCAAAATAGAATATGAGCTTAATGCAGTATTGGGAAGTTCCGCCAAAATTACTTTCGAAATTAAAAATAAATCTGTTCAAGTTTTTGAAGGGCCTTTATACATAAATCGTATAATTAATTTTTCAATTCATTATTTCGGCTCTTATAGTCTTTCCGGTGGTCTGGCCAAAGGTGATTTTGATAATGAACGGGACTTTTCATTTGTTTATAGATACTGTCCTTATCATATCGAAGCGCCGACGAATAGTTTCAATTTACCACTCAATTTATCAGCTCTCGATAATATACCAATCCTTAATTATGAAATTAAAGCATTAAGAATCATTTTTTGTGCGGTATTAAATAATAATGGTTATGGGATGCGTTATTTTACGCCGAGACTTAACACGGATGCAGAAAAAATTGCAGGTTTAAAGATTGATGGCAAGAGTGATCAGCTTATTTATCAATCCAAAGGATATCTTGGGACTAAAGAATGGCCGGGGAAACATTGGTGGGGATTAGTAGCAGACCCAAAAGCGCCAAAAAGTATTGTGCAAAAAGCGACATTGTTTAATATCGCTGATTTACGCGGTAAGAATCCTTTACCAAAAGGAGAAATCCCATTCCTAGACTTTAAGGATCCAGATGATAAAATTGTTGAACCAAAAATATACGGTTTGAATGGGGTGCAAATGATACGAGACATAGGCCTTCCATCCACATTAACCATCGACCTATCAATTCGTCAATATATTTTACCTGACGTATTAAATTATAATAGCTTATTAAGTCTTTTTCAACAGGACAATTCAGCTTTAATAAAAAAAATTGAAATGCAGTACAATGATAAAATCAGGCCAGGTATCATAACAGATTTAACAATTGTGAACCGCACAGATAACTCAGTTAAAATTCGCTGGAGCGCCGTACCTGATGATATAAATGGTGAATTAGCAGTGAGAAAATACCTTGTTCGCTTTAGCAGCGAAAAACCACACCCCGATTCACTTTGGAAATGGTGGGATCGAGCAAAACTTGTTGATCCTGGTCCACCGCTTGCGGAAGTTGGCAACCCCATTATGTTTACCGTTACCAATCTTGCAAAAGATGTGCAATATTGGTTCGGTGTCATTGCCCAGGATGAGGCGGACAACATCTCCCAGACCATTGCCATGGCTACCAGTGTCACCACGCCCGTCGAATTAAGCGCTTTCGCCGCCCGGCTACGCGCCGGAGTCATTGAACTGCAATGGTCCACGGCCAGCGAAAGCAACAACCTCGGCTTTGAACTGCAGCGACGCTACGAGAACCAATCCACCTGGCAACCCTTGACTTTCCTGGAAGGTCAGGGTACCATATCATCGCCAGCACAATATGCCTGGCAGGATCGCCCGGGCAAAGCGGGTACCATCCATTATCGCCTCAAACAAATCGATGCGGACGGTCAGAGCCATCTGAGCGAAGCCATCACAGTGGCATTCCAGGCGCCCGGGGCGTTTGCGCTGCTGCAGAATTATCCCAATCCATTCAATCCGGCCACGACCATTCATTATGAGGTCCCGGAACGCAGCGGCCAAAACGTGGAACTGCTCATTTATGATCTCCTCGGCCGCAAGGTCAGGACGCTGGTTTCAGGTGCCGCTGAGGCGGGTTATTATCGCACCACTTGGGATGGTCTGGATGACCGCGGGATTCCAGCCGGTGCGGGTGTCTATTTCTATGTTCTCATGTCCGGCGATACGCGGCTGACTCGCAAGATGATCAAAGTGCAATAGTCTTTGCTGTACTGTAAATTGCTGCGGCGCCTCGCGAACAGGCGCCGCATTTTTTTTATCACGATAACCTTTTCTGGAGATGGAGATGTATTCTTTCACCTATCACAATCCGGTGCGAATTCTGTTCGGTAAAAAAATGATCGCCAAAATGTCAGCGCATATCCCTGACACGGCGCGCATTCTGGTCACCTACGGCGGCGGTTCCATCAAACAAAACGGCGTCTATGAGCAGGTCATGGCTGCTTTGCAGGGCAGGCAGGTCTTCGAGTTCGGCGGTATCGAGCCCAATCCCCGCTATGAAACCCTGATGCGTGCCGTTGAACTGGCGCGGAAGGAGAGAATCGATTTCCTGTTGGCTGTGGGCGGCGGTTCGGTCCTCGATGGCACCAAGTTCATCGCC
>CAUJEL010000095.1 GCA_963169875.1 Candidatus Zhuqueibacterota bacterium | reverse complement strand
ACGACCGGCTAAAGCCGGAACTACGAACGCTCGCTATTGTAGTATGATAAAAAACGCTGGCTGTGACGGTGCATATCCGTCATGTCGAGATCATGTATGATGAATTACTGCTCACTGGATGCGACCGTTTTGATGCGCGTCGGGAAATTGAGATTGATGTGGATTTGATCCTGGAAAAATAGAAAGCATCGAATTGAATAAACTCCCGCTGAATACGTCCGGCTTATTTTACCCGAGCCAGTACGACGAAACCCGCTGGTTGCCCACTTCGGTGAAAGAAGTGCAGCAGCGCGGATGGGATCAGCTGGACATCATCCTCGTCAGCGGCGATGCCTACGTCGACCATCCGGCGTTCGGCATCACGGTCATCGGCCGCGTCCTGGAGCGGGCGGGATACCGCGTCGCCATCCTGCCGCAGCCCAACTGGCGCGACGATCTGCGCGATTTCAAAAAACTCGGGCCGCCGCGCCTTTTTTTCGGCATCAGCGCCGGCAACATGGATTCCATGGTGAACCACTATACCGCCAACCGCCGCCTGCGTTCCAACGACGCCTACACACCGGGCGGCCGGCCGGGCTACCGCCCCGACCGCGCGGCGACGGTCTACGCCGGCATGGTGCGCAAACTCTATCCGGATGCCATCCTCATCGCCGGCGGCATCGAAGCGTCGCTGCGGCGGCTGGTCCATTATGACTATTGGTCCGATAGCGTGCAGCCCGGCATTTTATATCAGAGCGGCATCGATTATGTGGTCTATGGCAATGGGGAAAAAGCCATCCTCGAGCTGGCACGTCAAATAGACCAGGGTGCATCGGCACAAGAACTCCGCCAAATCCCTCAGATAGCGTACAGCATTCCCAGTGATGAAACGCTTCCCGAGTGGCCGCAGCGCGAGACCATCGCCCTGCACTCCCTGGCTGAATCACAGGCGAGCAAGCTCCATTTTGCCGCGGATTTCAAAATCATCGAGCAGGAATCCAATGCGCTCACAACGGCGCGCCTCACCCAGGTGCATGGCGCCGAGACGATTGTGGTCAATCCCCCTTATCCCATCGCATCGCCCGGGGAACTCGACAGCTGTTACGATCTGCCGTACACCCGCCTGCCGCATCCGCGCTACTGGAAAAAACCGCTGATCCCGGCCTTTGAAATGATCCGTTTTTCCGTCACGCTGCATCGCGGCTGTTTCGGCGGCTGCGCCTTCTGCACCATTTCCGCGCACCAGGGCAAGCATGTATCCAGCCGCAGCCAGTCTTCGATTCTCAAAGAGATCGAGCAAATCATCCGGATGCCGGGATTTAAGGGTTATATTTCCGATCTCGGCGGGCCCTCGGCCAACATGTATCGCATGGAACCCATCAAACCCTCCATCTGCCGCACCTGCAAAAAACCGAGCTGCATCTATCCGGTGATTTGCAAAAACATAAACATCAGTCACAAACATCTGCTCGACCTGTATCGCCAGGTTCGCGCCACAGCGGGCGTCAAGAAAGCCTTTGTGGGCAGCGGCGTGCGCTATGATCTGTTTCTCAACGAGCGGCGTGAAGAGGACCGCTCGCTGCAGGAGTATCCACAGGAATTGATCAAACATCACGTCTCCGGGCGCCTCAAGGTGGCGCCGGAACACACCCGGGATGCGGTGTTGCGGGTCATCCGAAAACCTTCTTTTGAACTATTTCATAAACTGAAAAAATTGTTTGACCACATCAATGATCAAGCCTCCTTGCGGCAGGAATTGATACCCTATTTCATCTCCAGTCATCCGGGCTGCACCCTGGAGGATATGGCGGAGCTGGCGGCGGAGACCAGAGCGCTGCATCTGCATACGGAGCAGATTCAGGATTTCACACCGACGCCGATGACGCTGGCTTCGACGATGTTCTACACCGGCCTGGATCCGTACACCCTCAAGCCGGTCTACGTGGCGCGCAAACCCGATGAAAAGCTGATGCAGCGCGGCTTTTTCTTCGCGACGAAACCGGAAGAAAAGGAAAAAGTCATCCGGGCGCTGCGGACAGTGCAGCGGGAGGATCTCATCGGAAAGATATTCGGCCACGGCCGGACACGAAACCGCGCGGCAAAACCTGTGCCACTCAGCAAGAAAAAACAGAAATGAGCCCTGAAACACCCGGCAGGCAAACCCGTCAAGTTGTATTACATTGATGATGATGTGGGGTGACCTGCATGGTGCCTATGATGAATGGAAGGTGGCACATCGCCATCCCTGCTCGCGCTGACGATGGAAGGAGTACTGATGCGTATCGCCTATGTGCAAATGAAAATCGGGTTCGGCGATAAAGAGGCGAATCTGCGCCATGCTGCTGACCTCATTGCAGCCTGTCCGGCTGACCTTTATGTGCTGCCGGAATTGTGCAACACGGGCTACTTGTTTGCATCAAGGCGGCAGACGCAGGATTTGGCTGAAGCGATTCCGCAGGGTCCCACTTGCGAATTTTACGCCGGGCTGGCGCGGCGTCACAACTGTTACCTGGTGGCCGGTATGGCGGAAAAATGCGCCCACTCTCTGTTCAACAGCGCAGCGCTCTTTGGCCCCCATGGATACATCGACGTCTACCGCAAAATCCATCTCTTTGATGAAGAAAAAATCTGTTTCGATCCCGGCGACAAGCCCTGGCGGATTCATGATCTTGGCATGGCCCGCATCGGCATGATGATTTGCTTCGACTGGATGTTTCCCGAAGCCATGCGCACGCTGGCCCTGGCGGGTGCGGACATCGTTTGTCATGCCGCGAACCTGGTCATGCCCTATTGTCAGGATGCCATGATCACCCGCTGCCTTGAAAACGGCGTTTTCGCGGTCACCGCCAATCGGGTTGGGCAGGATATTCAGGGCGAAAAAAGCCTCTCCTTCACCGGCAAGAGTCAAATTGTGGCGCCGCGCGGCGTGCTGTTGCATCGGGCCGGCGAACGCGAGCCTGCTGTGTTTGCCATGGAGATCGATCCCGTCCTGGCGCGCAATAAATTAATCAACAGCCGCAATGATCTGCTGGGCGACCGGCGGCCGGAATTTTACAGAGTCAGCAGCAACCCGGATGAACCGGAGCCAAATGTCGGACGCCTCCGAGGGGGACGGTAATTCTTGACCATGTTGCGCAAAATAAAACCAACAAGCCAATAAATGTCACTGACGAAATCCATAACCCGGCTGCTGCGCCATTCAGCCGTCTACGGCCTTGGGCATATTCTCAACCGCTCGGTCGGATTTTTTCTCCTGCCGCTCTATACGCACCTGTTCACCCAGGAGGCGTATGGGATAGCCGGTCTGGCGACGACCTATCTCACGGTCCTGACGCTGCTCTATTGTTACGGGCTGGATGCCGGATTCATGCGGTTCTACATCCTGGCTGAAGAGGGGGAGGAACGGCGGCGCATTTTCTCGTCCGCTTTCACCACCCTGCTGGGTTCCAGCCTTGTCATCTCTTTCCTTCTCTATGCCGCAGCCCCGGTCCTGGCGCCGCTGCTGTTCAGTCAGGCGGCCATACCGGTCGGCGTGGACCTGGTGCACATGATCCGCTTGATCGTGGGCATCCTGTTTTGCGATACCGTGGCCTTCATCCCGCTGCTGCTCCTGCGCGCTGAAGAGAAATCCAGCCTCTTCATCCTCCTTAAAATCAGCAACGGGATGGTGAACCTTGTCCTCAATGTTCTGTTCATTGCTCTCTGGCATCAAGGGGTAGCGGGTATTTTCTATGCAAACCTGATCTCCTCAGCCCTGCTGCTGGTGATGGTACTGCCCATTATTTTAAGAAACGGGTGGAGGATACCGCACTCCAATCTCGTCCGCCAGTTGTTATCGTTCGGACTGCCTTTTTTGCCAACCGGGTTTGCCATCGCATTACTGGACAGCGGTGATCGCATCTTGCTGGAACGCCTCGATTCTGTGGCCGCGGTCGGTGTTTATAACGCGGGCGCCAAAGTCGGGATGATCATGGCCCTGCTGGTGGCCGCGTTTCGCTTTGCCTGGCAACCCTATTTTCTCTCCACCTCCAAAGATCAGGATGCCCAGACCATTTTTGCGCGCATCTTCACCTACATTCTGCTGACCTGTGTGGCGCTGTTTCTGGTCGTCTCTTTTTTCATCGACGAGTTGGTGCGATTGCGCATCGCCGGTTATTCCCTGTTGGGAGAATCGTTCTGGGCCGGAAGTCAGGTGGTGCCGCTGATCATGCTGGCGTATCTGTTTTATGCCATGTACCTCGTGTTCGAGGCGGCGCTTTACCTCAAGGGCAAGAGCGGCCTGATCGCGCTGGTCACTTTGGCGGGCCTGGCGGTCAATATCCTGGCGAATATTGCGCTGATACCGCAATGGGGACCCACGGGCGCCGCCTGGGCGCGCGCGCTGGCCTACGCCGCCATGGCGCTGGGATTGCTCTTCTTCAGTCAGAAGCATTACTATATTCCATACGAATGGGGACGGCTCGTCAGACTGGCATTGGTCAGCAGCGGCTTTTATCTGCTCGCACTCACCTCTCCCTTTCAAACGTATCCCTGGGCGCGCCTTCTGTTGCTATCGGCCTGGCCGTTCGGCTTGCTGGTCAGCGGTTTTTTCCTGCCGGGCGAACGCGAAAAATTGCGAGGTTTTTTGTCGCGAATTTTCGTACATTAGAGATTGAGATTAATTTCAAATCAAAACTTGTTCGGCATTCTTTATTAACCGCCTCGTCGCACCCGGCAGTTTATTATTAGAACAGTTATAATCTTTCAAACAGCATAAACTTTATTTTACCAATAAGAGCACGAAGACGAAGGACTGCTCATTATATTTGACACTTTAAAAAATAAGCTGTTTTATGCACCGCCGAGGACGCAGAGGTACGCAAAGACAAGAAAAACATAAAAATGGCTCGGCGGCCACGGCGCGCTCGGCGGTTTATGAATGCAACATGTTAGCTGGTCTTTTTTTATGTTCTTCAAGGTTCTATAGATTTCATGCCAGGTGAAGAAATTTCCTATGGACGCAAAAACCGCCCTCAAATCCTTTTATCAGGAGGTTGGGGAAAAATATCCGGAAGAAGAGCAGGTGTACACCACACTGCGCGGCCGGTTGCGCCGCCGTTTTGTTTTGGCGCATCTCGCCCGCTGGCAGGGCAGCCTGCTGGATATCGGCTGCAATCGCGGCATGTACATCATGGCTTATTCGGGTGGCACCCGTTTCGGAGTAGATCTGAGCCTGAGCGCTTTGAAACATGCACCGGCCGGCCATGGGCTCCACCTGGTGCAGGGCGATGCCGAGCGGCTGGATTTTTTCAAACCCGCCAGTTTCCAGCACGTGCTTTGCAGTGAGGTCCTGGAGCACTGCCTGCATCCGCAAGCCCTGTTTGCCGGCATGGCTCAGGCATTGAAACCGGGCGGGATCGCTCTGCTCACCACCCCCAATTACCGCGGCGAACGGCCGCAGTGGATCGATCTGGGCGTTTTACAGGAGTATGACGTCACCTGCGATTGCCAGGAGGGCTATTTCCATACCGCCTACCGGCCTGAGGAGTTGGCAGCCATGGCCGTGGCCTGTGGATTGGACGTCCTGGAATCGGGCACGCTGGAAAAGGAAGTAAAATATGCGGCAAAAATACCAGCCGCGATTCTGTTGGCGGTGCGCGCGCTAAACCGGGTTTTTCGCTCGCGGCGGCTGAATCATTATAATGAGTCTTTATTTAACTGGCTGACCCTGGCCATCTATCATATTTGTCACTGGACGGGCCTGGATCGCGTGCTGCTTTGGTTTGTCAAAGAGGGCGTGCGTTCTTATATCATCATGACGAAACCGCTTTCGATAGAGATTGGAAAGGAGCACAGGTGAAGATCTATTTTGCAGCCTCCATCGCCGGTGGCCGAAAGTTCCTCCCCGTTTACGAACGCATGGTCGCGTATCTTAAAGCCTCAGGCCATACGGTGCCCACGGAGCACATTGTCGCGCCAGATGTGCTGGATCAAGAGAACCAGTTTACCGCTGAGCAGATTTATCGCCGTGACGTCGAGTGGCTGCAGGAGAGTCGTGCCATGATTGCCGAAATTTCCAATCCCTCCCTCGGGGTGGGGTATGAAATCTGTTATGCCCTGGATTTCAACAAGCCGGTGCTCGCGTTGTACCAGCGCGGCTTGTTCATTTCCCGCATGATGACCGGGAATGACCGTCCGGGTTTGCGCGTCGTCGAGTACGGGGATGAATCGGAGTGGCGCGCGCTGATGGATCAATTTACAGGCGCCCTCCGCTGAAAGGATCGACATGTCGCGTCTGGTACTGCACATCGACATGGATGCATTTTTTGCCGCCATTGAGCAGAGCGACCATCCGGAATGGAAGGGCAAGCCGGTGGTGGTGGGTGCGGATCCGAAGGGCGGGAAGGGCCGCGGCGTGGTGTCCACTTGCAGCTATGAAGCGCGCGTCTATGGCGTGCGTTCCGCCATGCCGGTCTCCAAAGCCTATACCCTGTGCCCCCATGCCATCTATGTATATCCGCGCGGCAGGCGCTATGCCGAGGTGTCGCGACAGGTCATGCGTTTGCTGGGCGCTTACAGCCCCGACATTCAGCAGATCTCCGTGGATGAGGCTTTTCTCGATATCAGCTCGACGCAGCGCTTGTTCGGCGGCGCGGAATCGCTGGCGAGAATGATCAAGGCCGATATCCTGGCGGAAACGCATCTGACCTGCTCCATCGGCATTGCGCCCAACAAATTTATCGCCAAGATCGCTTCGGATTTGCGCAAGCCCGACGGGCTGGTCATCGTCGCCGAAACGGAGGTGAAGCAGTTCCTCGCGCCCCTGGAAATATCGCGACTGTGGGGGGTGGGTCCGAAAACCGTTCCCGTGATGCATCGCCTCGGGATCTTCACCATTGGTGATCTGACCCGTTTCTCGCAGGAAGAGTTGCTCAAACGTCTGGGGCAGTCGGGCCTGCATTTTTGGCGGCTGGCCAACGGACTCGATGAGCGAGCGGTCGTCGAGGAGGCCGAGACCAAATCGGTCAGCCGTGAGACCACCTTTG
>CAUJEL010000094.1 GCA_963169875.1 Candidatus Zhuqueibacterota bacterium | reverse complement strand
CTGCCCGCGCGCCCGCGCCACCCCGCTGACAGCCTGCGCCGCCTCGAGGGTGCCGTAGGCCTCCGGCCGCGGGTCGTATTTTGCCACGCGCCGTCCATCCAGTAATCCCGTGCTGCCATCATCGCCTCTTTTGGTGGTGATACGCTCGCCAGCCATGCCCGTCTCCGATTATTATTTTAATAATAAATTATGCTTGAATTTGATGGAATTGTTGCTAATTTACAAGAAAAAAGTAAAGGGAACTCATTTTGGATACCCTGTTTCGCATCATAAAACAATGGCTGCGGCGTTATTATTTTATCTTTATCGCCCTGTTGATCGTTTCCCTGAGTTTTTTCATCCTCCTTCAGCTCAATCCGCAAACTTTTCTCACCACCGGGCAGGAAGTTAAAATAAATTTTGCGGACAATATTTCTCGCGCCCATATCCGCCTCATCGAACTTTTCAATCAACGCTACAAGGGCCGGATACAGGTCGTGCCCGTGGACCTTCCCTTTGAAAAATTCAGCACCAATGAACGCAAGGAGCTCCTCACCCGGGCCTTGCGCAGCAAAAGCACCCGGCTCGATGTGTTCGCGGTGGATCAGATTTGGGTGTCGCGATTCGCCAAATGGGCGGAACCCCTGGATCCCTTTTTGCCGCCGCAGGAACGCGAGCATCTGCTCAACCATGCCATCACCTCCTGCATCGACAATGGCCAGCTGGTGGGCGTGCCCTTGTACATCGACATCGGTGTGCTCTATTACCGCCGGGATTTGTTGCAGGCTTATCCAGATGCCAATCTTATAGAAACGCAGCTTCGCGAGTCCATCACCTGGGACAACCTTGTTGATCTTTATAAAAGATGGCCGCTGCGCCGTGACCATCCTTTCTATCTCTTTCCCGCCGATGCCTATGAAGGTCTGATGTGCAGCTTCATCGAAAATCTGGCCAGCCAGGACACGCTCCGGTCACTGGCACCCGAATCTCCCCTGGCGACCCCCGAAGCGGTGCGGGCGTTGCAGCTGATGATCGATCTCATCAATCGCGAGCGCTTGACGCCCCCTCAAGTGCTCGGGTTCAAGGAGGTCGATGTTTATCCTTTTGCCCTGGAACATGATGCGCTTTTCTTTCGCGGCTGGCCCGGAAATCTCAACAAGTATGTGGAAACGCAGGCGGCCAAATTGAGCCAGATACGCATTGCCGCCTTGCCCCACTTTGCCGGCGGTCAGCCCAAAGCGGTCTACGGCGGATGGAATCTCATGGTATCGCGCAACTCAACCCGGAAAAAGGAAGCCTTGACGTTCATCCATTTTCTCTTGACCGAAGAAGCGCAAAAAATAATGTACGCCACCATGGGATTTTTGCCGACCAATACCGATGTTTACCAGGACTCGGTCTTTTGCGCTGCCAATCCGGGCTTGTACTATTTGCGGCAGCTTCTTGACCACGGCGTGCATCGTCCGGCTTCTGAATTTTATACACAGATTTCGGACATCATCACCTATCAACTGCACCGGGCGCTCAGAGGAGAAGTCACGGCCAGGCAGGCTCTGGAGGCGGCTGAGCAGCGCATCCGCCGCGATGTGCATCCGCGCTCGGAGAGCATGCTTCTTGCGGAAAAACCATTATGAAACTATTTGAAAAAATCCAGCAGTACCATTTTCAACTCAAGCATGTCATCGTGCTTTTCACCATTCTGCTCATTTTTCAGCTGGCCGTTTCCTTTGTGCATAAATTATCTCTGCGCGATTTTCTCGTCCGCACCCAGGATTGGTATCAACGCGATTCCGCCGAGAAACTGGCCAATTTGACGGCCACTTCTCTTGAATTGCTTCTGGAAACCACACTGCAAAATCCGGATATGGCGGCGGAAGAACAGCGCAAGATGATCCAGGCGTTCAATATCATTCTCAGTCAGCAGGTCCTGCAACAGCACGTGGAGGATCTGTGTGTGCTGGTGAGAAACGGGGAGGATATTTTCGCCATCGATGATGGTCAGGATCTCTTTGATTTTCTCGTCCTGCATCGCATGCCGGAGGGTTCGCTTTCGCCCCGGCATCTGGAAGTGATCAAAATGTACCGGCAGTACCAGGAATCCCTGCGCGCCCAAGAGCAAATCTTTACGCGTCTGGAAGGACGGCAGACCTTTCACGTATTTGTCCCCTTTGTGCCGCGCGGTGAGTACATGGGCGCAGTGTATATGAGGAATGCGCCTGATTTCAGCTTCATCACCAACGAGATCATCACCAGTTACAACCAGACCAGCCTCATGTTCGTGGCCCTCATCGTCTTTGGACTGCTGTCGATGTTTTACATCTCCTCCTACACCCTGCGGGAGCGCGATGATGCCCAGACGCAGCTGCTGGAAACGCGTGAGAAGCAGGTGGCGGAATTGGTGCATTACCAAAAAGAAGCGCTCTTCACCAAGCGCATCTATCATACCCATCACAAGGCGGAAAAAGTGATGGGATTCATCAAGGAAGATCTGCGCAGCCTCGATCGCGAACACATCGATGAGATCAAATACCGCGTCACCAAATACGCCAACTTTATCTCCCGCGTCATCTATGACATGAAATGGTATGATCCGCCGCTGCAAACCATCCGCAATCCCATTTTCAAGACTGATCTCAATGAGGTCATCGCCTTCCTCATCAACCATATTTTCCGGCGCGTGGCCACGGAGAACACCCTGATTCGCTATGTGATGGATCTGGATGAAAAGACGCCTGCTGTTCCGGTGAACGAATTTGTCATCTGGGAGATCATCGAGCCGCTGATCCAGAACAGCGTCGACCATGGCGGTGATGGCCCGCTTACGGTCACGGTATCGACGCGTTACGCCTCCGAATCCGGCCGGATCGAGTTGGGTGTTCGCGATGATGGCCGTGGCATCAGCGCCGAACTGCTGCAGCCCGATGAGTCGGGCGTGAAGCGCATTTTCCTGGAACATACCTCGACCAAGACGGATAGTCAGAACAACGGTTATGGTTGCTACATTGCGCATGAATTTGCGGTGCAGCGCTGCGGATGGGGGATCGATGCGGAGAATCTGCAGCAGGGGGGATGCCAGTTCCTCATCACGATCCCGGTGACCGTTTCACGTTAAATAATTTGCGAGGTTTTCATGTTCTCTTTAGCCACCATCCACCTTTTACTCATCGAAGACGAAGAATATGATGTGCGCCGGATTCGCAACACCCTCAAGCCATTTCAGGAGCGGATTGTCATTGTCGATGTCGCTTCCTCCGGGCAGATGGCGATCGACCTGCTGCAGCAGCATCGCAATGCCTACGATGTGGTGATCATGGATTTTCAAATCGCCGGTGGCTTGATGGGTGAGCGCTTGATCCGCCGCATCAAGGAGATCGATCCGACCCTGCAGATCATCGTCGTCACCAAGATGACCATCAATCTTTCGGATTTCGAGTTTGCCAGCCGTCTGCTGGAGGCGGGCGCGATGTGGTACTGCACCAAATATCCCGGCGACATCGAAGAGTATATCTATCAACCCACCGATTTTATTCTCAGCATATACAACGCGTATGAAAAAAACCGCATGGAAAAAGCGCAGCAGAAATCGGATCGCAAACTGCAGAAGAACATCGAGGATATACTGACGCGAAAAAAGATCATCGGTCAGTCGGCCAGCAGCAAGCGCTTGCAGGCGCAGATACAGCAATTCGCCGCATCTGATACCAATGTGCTCATCCGCGGCTCTTCGGGGACCGGCAAGGAACTGGTGGCGACCCATATTCATTATCTCAGCCGGCGGCGCTTTGAAAATTTTGTGCCCATCAACTGCGGCAGCTTGCCGGATAATCTCATCGAAAGCGAATTGTTCGGATTTGAAAAGGGCGCTTTCACCGGCGCCTCGGCGGGCAAGCCTGGGCTGTTTGAAGTGGCCCACCGCGGCACGATCTTTCTGGATGAAATCACCGAGCTGCCATTGTCGGCGCAATCGAAATTGCTGCGCGTGATTCAGGAAGGGGAGATCGACAAGATCGGCCGCATCGAAAAAATTAAAGTGGATGTGCGCATCATCGCCGCGACCAATAAAAACCTCGAGCAGGAGGTGCGCGAGAAGCGTTTCCGGGAAGATTTGTATTACCGGCTCAATGTGGTGTTCATCGATGTGCCGCCGCTGCGGCAGCGGCGCGATGACATACCGGCGCTCATTGAATATTTTCTGCAGCTTTTCAGCGAGGACATGAACCGTCCCAGACCGGAGATCTGCGCCGAGGCGTTGCAGGTTCTCCAGGAGTACGATTGGCCGGGCAATGTGCGCGAATTGCAGAATGTGGTGCAGCGGCTGCTGTTTCTGGAGGAATCGCATTTGTCCGCGGGACATGCCCGCATCGTACTGGGATTTCGCGATGAGGATGAAGCGGCCCTCCGCAAGGAATCTTTATTTTGGGATGCAAAAAATATCCTCCCCTGGCGTGATATGGAAAAACAGCTTCGCGCCGCCTATTTCACCTTTGTTCGTGAACAGGCAGCAACCGACGCGGATGCCGCACGGCTGCTGGGCCTGGCCCCGCCGAACTATTATCGCATGTGCAAAGAGCTGGGATTGAAGTGATGCGGCCATAATACGCGCCGGCGCAGGGAACGGGGCAGACGAACATTCAGGCTGGTATTTGCTAAAAGGTTTATGGTGTAGCCATCTTTTAGCAATGGCGGCAATCGTACGCGCCTGCGCAGGGAACGGGGCAGACGCTCAACCGGTTGGGAATTTACTAAAAGGCCCCTGCGGGATGACAAGCGGGGGGATGTAATGCTACGTCATTCTTATCAATTTAATAACAAATCTCTTATCAATTTAATAATTTCCTACTGCTCCCACTAGTTTACACTTACCTTAAGAATAATAGAATCAACCATTCCTGGTCGGCGCACACCGTGGCGCAATTTTTGTATGTAATTAACAACTAAGCAATCCGTCCCTAAAAATCGAGTCCGCCATGCACAAATCATCACCTGATTTCAACTTATCCGTCAGACAAGTTTTCAAATGGACTGTCTGCGTACTGTTGCTTCCCCTATTTGTCCACGCCGCTGATTACGTCACCGTCAATCAGGCGGGGTATCTGCCGGATCATCCCAAACAGGCGTTCGTCACCTCGGCGGCGGACAGTTTTCATCTCATCGATCAGAGCAGCAGCCAAATCGTCCACCGGGGCGCCCTGACGCAACGCACCGCGCTGGATCCCGCCACCGGCATGAACGTCTGGGAAGCGGATTTCAGCGCCTGGGGCGTGCCTGGCACCTATGTCGTCAGTGTGCCGGGGATTGGCAAATCCCATGCTTTTGCCATCAGCAATGCTGCCTTCACCAGTCTGGCCAAGGCATCGCTCAAGGCTTTTTACTACCAGCGCTGCGGCATGGATCTTTCGCCGCTGCATGCGGGCATCTACACCCACCCCAAATGCCACATGCAGGACGGCACTCTGCACAGCGCCACCGGCGAGAGCGGAACCGTGAAATCGGCCGGCGGCTGGCATGATGCCGGCGACTATGGCAAATACGTCGTCAATGCCGGCGTCACAGTCGGTACTCTGCTTCTCGCCTGTGAGTTGTTCCCGGAGCGGTTTGCGGCCGATAATCTCAGAATCAAGGAGAGCGGCAACGGCATCCCCGATCTGCTCGATGAAGTTCAATATGAACTGCGTTGGCTGCTGACCATGCAAAAAGCGGATGGCTCGGTCTATCACAAATTGACGCGCGAGAATTTCGCACCATTCATCATGCCGCAAAAGGACACGGAAAAACGCTATCTCATGCCCGTCTCCAGTACTGCCACCGCAGATTTTGCCGCCATGATGGCGCAGGCCGGACGCCTTTATCGCACAGCATCCGCGGCTTTTGCGGACTCGTGCCTGGCCGCCGCGGAAAAAGCGTGGACCTGGCTTGAGGCCAATCCCACTATCGTGCCCGCCGGCGGTTTCAAGAATCCAACGGGTGTGGCCACCGGCGAATATGGCGACGGCAATGACCGCGATGAACGACTGTGGGCTGCGGCTGAGTTATGGCGCACTACCTCTGACAGCAAATATGAAACCTATTATCTTGCCAATTATCAATCCCAAAACCTCTTTCAATCAGAAATGTCCTGGGGCAATGTCGCCCCCCTGGCGCATCTGGCCTATCTGTTCTCCCCGCAGGGTACAGGTGACACGGCTGCAAAACAAAATTTGCATGCAAAGCTGCAGCAATTCGCTGCCAATATGCTGACGCAGGCTGATGGGAGCGGATTTCGTGTGCTGCTTAAACCCGGCGAGTACAACTGGGGCAGCAATTCGCGGCCGCTCAACCGCGCGATATTGCTCATTCTGGCGGCCAGGAGAGGCGGCAGCGCGCAATTCGAAAGTGCTGCTTTGGATCAGCTCCATTATGTCATGGGTCGCAACGGCCTTAATTTCTGCTTTGTCACCGGCACCAATGCCTTCAGCATGAAAAATCCGCACCACCGTCCCTCCGCCGCCGACGGCATCAAGGACCCGGTCCCGGGCATGCTCTCCGGCGGTCCCAATCAGTACCTCCAGGACGACCTTATGAAACGAACGTTTACGGCGTCCACACCACCGGCGCTGTGTTTCCTCGATCATGTGGACAGTTATGCCAGCAACGAAATAGCCATCAACTGGAATGCGCCGCTGGTGTTTGTCGCCGGCTATTTCGCCGCCGACACCACCGCGACCGGCGTTGAGAAAAAAGAAGCGGTCCCTGAGACCTTTGGATTGCGGCAAAATTATCCCAATCCCTTCAACGCCAGCACTACCATCCCGTTCAGTCTTGACCAGCCCGGCAGGATAAAATTGGAATTCTTCAACATCCACGGTGAGCTGATTGATTCCCGTGAATTGGGCGTGCGGGCCGCGGGTGAGCATGGCTACACCTGGCAACCCAATTTGCCGAGCAGCATTTATTACTGCCGCCTGTCGGTTGAGAATCAGACGGCTTTGTACTCTGATATCAAGAAGATGGTCCTGGTGCGATGAAGAGATGCAGTTTGATTGTGCTGCTCCTGTTCTCGCTGTCAAGCGGTGAGGCTGGTGCACAGAATTTTGCCAACGGCTTCCCGTTCGCCCTGCCGGCGCAGGACAGCTCAAAGCAATACTTCCTGCCCCATTTCCCGGCGCGAACCATCGCCGCGGACGAATTTGTCAGCATCGATGGCGATGGGCATTTTGCCGTCAAGGGCGAACGCATCCGCTTCTGGGGCACCAACTGCGGTGCGGACGGCGCTTTTCCCGGTACCGCCAAATCCCCGTTCATCGCTGCACGGCTGCGTAAAATGGGATTCAATCTCGTGCGCATGCATCACCTTGACAATCCCTGGAGCAGCTACAGCATGTTTGAGCGCAACTCCGACACGCGCCATCTCAATCCGGCCATGCTGACGCGTTGGGAAAAGTTCATCCATGAATTGAAAAAGAACAACATCTATGCCAATGTGAACCTCCATGTCAGCCGCACGTTTCGCAGCCAGGATGGCGTCGTAGATGCCGACTCGATCCAGGAGTACGGCAAAGCGGTCAGTTATATCGACCAATCCCTGTGGCCGCTCTATAAGGAATATGCGCGCCAGTTGCTCACCCATCTCAATCCCTTCACCCAAAAACGTCTCGTCGATGACCCGGTGATGGCCATGGTCGAGATCACCAATGAGAATTCTCTCTACCGCTGGTGGCGCGATGGCCTGCTCAAACCGTTCAAAGCAGGAGGGAGGCTGACGCTTCGTCATACGCGCATGCTCGACGTACAGTGGCAGACTTTTCTGCGCCAGAAATATGGCACCACGACAGCCCTGCGCAACGCCTGGCAGTCCGGGGCGCGCGACGGCAGCAGCCAGGAGCTCATCAAGGATGGCGATTTTGAAAAGGGCCAGTTGACGAAAAACTGGATTATGGAAGAGCATGAGGGCAGCGATGCCGCCATGGGCCTTGAGGTAGCTCAACCCCATAACGGTTTGCTGGCTGCAAAAATTACCGTCACAAAGGCTACCGGCACCGGCTGGCACATCCAGTGGAAGCAGGTCGGATTCACCATCGAAAAAGATTCGCTCTACACGGTCACTTTTGCGGGACGCGGCGATGGCGATCGCACCATCTCCGCCACGGTGATGCGCGACACCTCGCCCTGGACCACCTATGGCGGCGGCACTTTCCAACTCAACACCCAATGGCAGATTTACACGTTTACGTTTCGCGCAGCGGAAACCTGTCTGCAGCAGACGCGCCTCTCGTTCGCCCTGGGCCAGTCCACGGGCGTGTACTGGTTCGACAACATCTCGGTGCAGCCGGCCAGCATCCGCGGCTTGCTGGCCGATGAATCCCTGGAGGCTGGTACGGTGGCCCGCATCGATTACAACCGCTGCGTGGCTCACACCGACGCCCGCGTCGCTGACCTGAGCGCGTTTTATATCAAAGTCCAGGATGATTTTTTCGCCGAGATGGTTCATTTTTTGAAACAGGAACTGGGCGTGCGCGTGCCCATTGTTGGCACCAACTGGAACGTCGGTCCCGGCGATATCGCTGTGCAGAGCAAGCTGGATTACATCGACAACCACGCTTATTGGGATCATCCCAACTTTCCCGGGGAACCCTGGTCCTCCTACGATTG
>CAUJEL010000093.1 GCA_963169875.1 Candidatus Zhuqueibacterota bacterium | reverse complement strand
CTGGAGCAAGACCAAATAGGAGGGAAGAGGCGGCTCGTCTCGTTTGACCCTCGGGTAGGTCGCTCGAGGTGCGAGGCAACTCGCATCCCAGATAGATGATCATCTCTCCTGCTTCTGCAGGATGACAGAATTCGGCTTACAGGCCTGCTTTGGAGATATTTCCTGGCCTTTTCAATTTTTGAATCAGCCCGATGGCTGCAAACCAGCGAGTTGCTTTCCCAGATGATCAAGATTTTTTCATGAAAATTTTGTCTAAACACAATGATTTCCGGGGTGATGGCTTCAACCGCTGAGCGCGCCAGGGCTTCTGGACTGTTTTTATTGGGATGATCAATGAAGATGGACTTGAATTTCATCTCAGCCATTAAAGGCGCTGTTGATGCCATTTTTATATTTTTTCATTTTTTGCGCGCCTCTGTGTTCTCAGCGGTGCATAATTCAGATTCGCTTGACTATGTAATAAATGATGTTTTTTTTGATATAAACGGCACTAGTTGCCAATATGGTTGGAGAAGCCATTGATGCAACTGAGATGGGATATACTGGACGAATTTTCACCACAAGATGTCGACACCCTTTCACAAACCCTGAGAATTCCCGGGGTCATTGCCAAGATGCTGTTGCGCAGGGGGATCACGGAAGCCGACGCAGCGCGCCGGTTTTTTCAGCCTTCACTGGAATTGTTATACGACCCTTTTATCATGCAGGATATGCAAAAGGCAGTCGACCGCCTGCGCCGCGCCGTGTTGAGCGATGAAAAAATTCTCATATACGGTGATTATGATGTCGATGGCATCACCTCGGTTTCTTTCCTCTATCTGATCCTCAAGGAACTGGGTGCGAACGTCGCGTATTACATACCGGATCGTCAACTCGAAGGCTATGGCCTGTCCGCACAAGGCATTGAGGCCGCGCATGAGATAGGGACCAATCTGATCATCACGGTGGATTGCGGCATCACCGGCCATGCCGAAGTGGAATTGGCGCGCAGCCTCGGCATGGAGGTGCTGGTTTGCGATCATCATGAACCCGGTCCCACCTTGCCCAATGCCATGGCTGTGCTGGATCCCAAACGCAACGACTGCCCCTATCCCTATCGCGAATTGGCGGGCGTCGGCGTCACCTACAAGCTGTGCCAGGGCTTGTTGATGCGCATGAAAACCGATCTGTCCATCCTTGAGAATTATCTCGAGCTGGTCGCGATCGGGACGGCCGCGGACATCGTTCCCCTGATTGACGAGAACCGCGTCTTCGTCAAATCGGGACTTGACCGCCTCAACGAGAGCGAAAACCTTGGTATCAAAGCCCTGTTTCATGTGGCCGGGCTGTCAGGAAAAGAGATCAGCACTGGACATATTGTATTCATTCTGGCGCCGCGCATCAACGCGGTGGGCAGGATGGGGGATGCGGAACGGGCGGTGAAACTGCTCACCACCACGGATCCAGCCGAGGCGATGGAAATTGCCAATATCCTCGAACAGGAGAACCGTCATCGCAAGAATGTGGACGAGGAGACCTTCCGTCAGGCGCTGGTCCTGGCTGAGCAGCAGTTTGCGCCGGAACGAACCAAGTCACTGATTCTGCACCAGCGCGGCTGGCACTCCGGCGTGATTGGTATCGTGGCATCGCGTGTGGTGGAGAGATTTTACCGGCCCACGGTGCTGATCTCGATCGAAAATGGCGTCGGCAAGGGCTCCGCGCGCAGCATCGAGGGATTTGACCTTCATGATGCCCTGAAGAGCTGCGAGGACCTGCTGATCGGATTTGGCGGGCATAAATACGCGGCCGGTTTGTCCATTGAAGAGGACAAAATTCCGGCTTTTTGTGAACGCTTTGAAGCGGTGGCAGCCGCGCGGCTCGATGCCGAGCAATTGATCCCGAAACTGGCCATTGAAGCGGAATTGCGCCTCTCCGAAATCGACGAAACATTCATAAAACTGCTGCGCATGTTCGCGCCCTATGGCCCGCAAAACATGCGGCCGGTATTTATGAGCCGAAATCTGCAAGTCGTGGGCACCCCGTCGATCGTGGGCGGCAACCATATCAAATTTAAAGTGCGCGATGGCAGTACGGTTTTTGAAGTCATCGGTTTTGGCATGGGCGCCCACCTGCCGCGTGTACAGCAAATCGAACGCGGTCTGGATCTGGTCTATATCATTGAAGAGAATGAATACATGGGCCGGAAGATGATTCAATTACGGGTCAAAGATATACGCTGATGATCTGCGCTGTCACCTCTGGCAGGAAATAAAACAACAAAAGGAGTTGAGAATGGATCAACGAGATGAAAAAAGCTTGGTCTGGATGAATGGCCAATTCGTCCCGTGGCAGGACGCAAAAATTCATGTGATGTCCCATGTGGTGCATTATGGCTCGAGCGTGTTCGAAGGCATCCGTTGTTATGATACGCCCAAGGGCTCGACGATCTTTCGCCTCAAAGAGCATATCCGCCGCCTTTTCGATTCGGCAAAAATCTACCGGATGAAAGTCCCCTATTCCCAGGAAGAGATAATTCAGGCCTGTAACGATGTGGTGAAGAACAACGGCTTCAAGGCCGCTTATCTTCGCCCTATTGTGTATCGCGGTTATTTTTCCCTGGGTGTAGATCCTCGTAACTGTCCGGTGGACGTCGCGGTAGGCGCCTTGAATTGGGGCAAATATCTGGGTGATGAAGCGCTGGCGGCCGGCGTGGATGTCCGCATCTCCTCCTGGCGCAGAATGGCGCCCAGCACCATGCCGGCCATGGCCAAGGCGGGCTCCAATTATATGAATTCGCAGCTCATTAAACAGGAAGCCTATGCCGATGGCTACGTGGAGGGCATCGCCCTGGATGTGGCCGGCTATATCGGCGAAGGCAGCGGAGAAAATGTGTTCATCGTCCGTGATGGCGTCCTCTACACGCCGCCGGCATCGGCGAGCATCCTCATCGGCATCACCCGCGACAGCGTGATCAAGCTGGCCAACGAGATGGGCCTCACGGTTGTCGAAACGCTGATCCCCCGCGAAATGATTTATATTGCGGATGAAGTCTTCTTCACAGGTTCAGCCGCCGAGATTACGCCGATACGTTCCGTGGATCGGGAAGTGATCGGAGCGGGCAAATGCGGCCCCATCACGAATCAGCTGCAAACACGATTTTTCCAGTATCTAAACGGCGAGACTCAGGATATATATGGCTGGCATCACTACGTCAAATAATGACCCTCAGGATGATGAGGATATCTATCACGCTTCAGCACCCGGCTCAAGGCGCCGCGGCCGTGAAATCGCTTTGCAGGGGTTGTATGCCCACGAACTATCGGGCGACCCCCTGGCCAAAACCCTGCGCGACGTGCTGGCCTTTCATCAGGAAGATCAAATCATCATCGAGTTTGTCAGGACTGTGGTGGAAAAAACCGCTGCGCACCGGGATGAACTCGATGCCCACATCAAAAAGCATGTCACCAACTGGGATTTTGACCGCATCGCCATCGTCGACCGCATCATCCTGCGCATGGCGATTTGTGAATTTCTCTATTTCTGGGATATTCCGCCCAAAGTCTCCATCGACGAAGCCATTGATATGTCCAAGCTCTACAGCACGGAGCAGAGCGGCCGTTTTGTCAATGGCATTCTCGATGCGGTGCTGCTGGATCTGAAAAAGAACCAGCAGCTGGTCAAGAGCGGCCGCGGTTTACAAGAGGGGCAGAGTTCAGAAAATCACGAAACAACTTGACGGTTTCTGCGTTACATAGTCATAAATTATCCATCGCCGCTCCCGGTGCGAGCGGCGTTCTCTTTTTAAGGAATCTGCTATGAGTTCAATTTCTTCCCTGTTTTCCAAATTCATGGGCGGTACCAGTGCCGAGCGCGACATCAGAAAGCTGATGCCCATCGTCACCAAAGTCAATCACTATGCCGAATCCTTCAAAGCGCTCAGCGATGATGAGCTGAAAGCCAAGACTCAGGAATTCAAATACCGTCTCGGCACCGAGGACGCCACCCTTGACGACCTCCTGCCCGAAGCCTATGCCGCCGTCAAGGAAACCTGCCGCCGTCTCATCGGCCGTAAATGGCTGGTGCGCGGTCAAGAGATTGAATGGAACATGGTTCCCTATGACGTCCAGATACTCGGCGCCATTGTCCTGCATCAGGGCAAGATCGCTGAAATGGCCACCGGCGAAGGCAAGACCCTCGTGGCCACCATGCCCCTCTATCTCAATGCCCTCTCCGGCAAAGGCGCGCATCTGGTCACGGTGAACGATTATCTCGCGCAACGCGACTGCGAATGGATGGGAAAAATCTACGAATTTCTCGGCCTCACGGCAGCTCCCCTGCATGGTGAGATGACGCCGGAAGAACGCCGCCAGGCCTATAATGCCGACATCACCTACGGCACCAATAACGAATTTGGCTTCGATTATCTGCGCGATAACATGTCCACCGATGTGTGGAATGTGGTGCAGCGCAAACTCAACTATGCCATTGTCGACGAAGTCGACAGCGTGCTCATCGACGAGTCGCGAACTCCTTTGATCATTTCGGGTTCTGTCGGGGCCCCGCGCAATATCTACTATGAACTCAAACCCGTGGTCGCCAATCTCTACCGCCGGCAAAAAGATCTTGTGGTCGAGCTGCTGCGCAAAGGCAAGGAGCTGCTGGAACAGGATGAAGAAGCGGCCGGCATGGCTTTGCTGCGCGTTCATCGCGGCGATCCCAAGAATCCACAACTGCTGGAACTGCTCACTTCCGAGTTCTGGGTGAAAAAATTGATCGAGCGCATCCAGAGCGAACATGAAATCAACAAAGAGATGGCCCTTGTCGACGGTGAACTCTACTATACCATCGATGAAAAATCCCACGTCGTTGATATCACCGAAAAAGGCAGGATTTTTCTCTCCGGTGGACGCGATCAGGACATTGTGGCCAAGATTGAACAGCTGGACCGGCTCGACGAACGACTGGGGGCTGTGGGGGACCAGAAAAATGCGCGCCGTTTCTACTCCCAGGATCCGGTCAGCGCCTTGTGCAACGGCATCACCCTGGCGGGCCAGGTTGTGCTGGCAGCGCCCGGCAAGGTGCCTGATGAGGCGATGCTGAATGCGGTCACCAGACTTGCCGATCGCGTGGGACAACTCGGTCAGGCCGTCAGCGAAGCGGCGCAGCAGCAAAAAATCGACAAGAACGCCGCCTGGCGGCAATATTACACTTTATCAAAAAAACTGGAACGCATGCCGGTGGCGCTCAGCGACAAGGCGACGGCTTTCCTGCTCGAGGGCAATAATGACCCGGCCTTTGCAGCGCTGGTGCAGGCGTACGGCCGTTTGCTCAACGAGCTGGATAACGCGGATCCATCCAACCGCGTCGAAGTGGAACGTCGCCGCGACTGGATCAGCCAATGGTTCGACCTCGACAAGGGCAGCAATGCCCCTGCGGCGATCCGGCCGGAGGGCGTCAGCGCCATCCTGGTGCGGCATTACGAAGGCGAACTGACGCTGTTGCCCGCCATCCACAAGATGAATGGCATGCTGGCCAATGCGAGCGCTGATCCCCTGGATGAACGCCGTCAGGAGTATTTTGAATTTTCCGACAAGGGCGCGGTACCGCGTCACATCTCTGAAAAAGGCCGCATCGCCATGCTGGGGGGCAACCCGGATCTCTACATTTTGCCGGACCGCAGCCTGGTCGAGGAGCGCGATCGTACTATCCAGGAACTGCTGGACCGGACCCTCAATCAAAGCGGTTTCGATTATTCCGAACGGGTCATGGCTATCGAGGAGATCGAACGTGACATCGTTGAACTCAACAAGCTGAGCCATGCGTCGGCCTATTATGAGCAGGATCCTGGCAACGGCCGTTTCCACTTCACCAGCGATGCGGTCGATATTTTATCCGGACATGCCGGCCAAACGCAGGACCTCATCCAGCAGCTGGACCAGGATTTGCGCCGCGAGAAAGAGCAGGCCGGCCGTATTTTTCATCTCGATGCGCAGGGACGTTACCACGGACTCGCCGCCGCCGAGCTGGATCATCTGCTGGGATTATCCTTTGCCGCGGTCGAGCTGAAAATGGCCGAGTGGCGCCAGAATGCCAATCCATCCGGAGATGCCTCTCCGATTCAATTGCGTTTGGGCCTGGACCGTTTCCTGACTGAGGCATTCCCCGAAGCGAACGCGGCTTCCAGTCTGTCGCGCAAGTTTGAAGAAGTGGAACGTCTGCATCGCATCATGCAGGTTGTTTTTGAATGGCTGGAAAACCCGGATTGGAGCGATGCTGAGAAGAACCGGCACCTTCATCGCTATTTTGAATTTGATGCTGTCACGCGCGAGGTCCGGCCCGCACAGATCGTATTCAAGGGATTGTCGGATAGCGGTTCACGGCTGCTGCGCGGTTCTTCCGAATCGCGGCGGCAGATCATCGAACGCTTGCTCAACCTGAGCGCCAACCTCGATATCGAACAGGATGTTCTCTATGAACTTGATGCCAGCGGCTTTCCGTTGGCAATGCATAAATCGGCCCGCGTCCTGCTGCTGGAAGGATTGCCCTATTTTTCCTACCACGATGAGCTGCAAAAATTTCGCGAAGAAGTGCTGATGCTCACGGCGAAAAAGGTCACCACGCAGGCCGAATTCGAGAGCCTGCTCGCCAAGGACAAGGCCCATTTACGCGGCAAACACGTTCAATTGGACGACCGCGAAATGAACGAGTTGATTTTCAAGGCCCATTCAACCAAGAGCATCCTCAGCAGCGAAGAGATCGAACAATGGTTTCGGCTCCATTTCGAGCGCAAACCCCGCCGCATCCTCGAAGAGCAGCGGGATCACCTCTGGAAGGACTATACCGCCATTGAGGAACGCGTTCAGAATATTTCACAATTGCTGCGCGCCTATACCCTGTATCAAAAAGATGTTGATTATGTGGTCAAAACACTGGATGAAGCCGATCTGCGCGGACGCGTGTCCGGCAAAAAAGGCGCCAATGCGGTCATGATCGTGGATCAGTTCACCGGCCGCCTCATGCCGGGCCGTCGCTACAGCGACGGATTGCATGAGGCCCTCGAAGCAAAGGAAGGCGTCGAAGTACAGGCTGAATCGCAGACACTGGCCACCATCACCATCCAGAATTTCTTCAGACTCTACGACAAACTGGCGGGCATGACGGGTACGGCCGAGACCGAAGCGCAGGAATTCTTCTCCACCTACAAGCTCGAGGTGATGGTCATTCCGACCAACAAACCGGTCATCCGCGACGATGAGAACGATGTCATCTATCGCACCAAAAAGGAAAAGTATAACGCCATCGTCGAGGAAGCCATCGCCATGCATGAGCAGGGACGTTCGGTACTGGTCGGCACGATTTCTGTGGATGTTTCCCAGCTTCTCAGCGACATGCTCACACAGCGCGGGGTCCCCATCGCGAACTGGCTCAAAAAGGGCGATGTGACCAATGAACTGGAATCGGGGCGGTTTCATACGGTTCTGAATGCCAAGTTCCACCGCCAGGAGGCCGAGATAGTCGCCAAAGCCGGTTTGCCGGGCAGTATCACCATCGCCACCAACATGGCCGGCCGCGGCACGGATATCAAACTGCATGGGGAAGTGGCCAACCGCGGCGGATTGCACATCATCGGCTCGGAAAAACATGAAGCCCGCCGCATCGACCGTCAGCTGCGCGGCCGTTCCGGCCGCCAGGGCGATCCGGGTTCATCGCGGTTTTACCTCTCTCTGGAAGATGATCTGATGCGTTTGTTTGGCTCCGACCGGATCACCACCATGATGAGCCGCCTCGGTCCCATGGAAGAGGGCGAACGCATCGAACATCCGCTCATCACCCGATCCATCGAGCGGGCGCAGAAAAAGGTCGAAGAACGCAACTTTGAGATTCGCAAGCATTTGTTGGATTATGATAATGTTCTCAATGAGCAGCGCAAGATCATCTATAAACGCCGCCAGAATCTGCTGGGCTTTGCCGGCCCGGAGGATGTGGTGGAGTCCAAGGCGAAACGCTATTTCAACGAAGAAGATGAGCGCACCGAGTGGGATCTGCCCGGCCTGGTGGCCAATCTGCAGGATTTCTTCCACAGCGAAGTCGATTTCGCCGTTGAAGATCTGGAAAAGCTGAAACACGAAGAGATTAAAGAACTCTTGAAGGAGTGGATCAGCGAGCAGATCGACGAGGAACGCCTGCAGCGGCAGATGCAGCTGCGGCACCGGCTGCTCGGCTATGCCCCTTTTACGCAGACGCTCGAGGAACTGGTGCGCCTGAAAATCAGACTGCACAGCGCCGGCACGCGCGATACAGGCAAATGGAATATCAAGGGCATCCGCTATGAATTGGAGCGGATTTTCGCAGCCGCGCCTGAATGGCTGCAGGAGAGTGCCGCTCAACCCGATGCGGATGAATTGGAACGCCGGCTCATACAATGGGCTGCACAGTATTATCATGAGCAATTTGCCGGGGATCATGTGGGATTTGACCTGGCGATCTTTATGCAGTTGGACAACGCCGAGCTGGCGTACGTCTATTTGCGCGGCCTCATGGAAGCCTATCTGCCCGAGAGCGTCGCGCCGCACGCGTGGAAGGGTGAGGAATTCCTCACCGATCTGGAGCGCGTTTTTTCGGCCAGGCCTGCCGTCGGCATAAACGAGATTCGCACCATCCGCCGCGACAAGCTGTATCAGATGGTGCAGCAGTGGATTGACGAACGGCTGCCGCACCTCGACGGGCTGGCAATCCGCCACCGCATCATGGGATTCTTCTCGCCGGCAAACATGATCGATGTCGTGGTGCGTTATACGCTCATCGATCTGGGCGATGGAAAAGCCGACCGGCTCAACAGCCGCCAGGAGGCGTTTCTGCAGCACATCTTCGGACCGGATTGTCTGCCCAAGGATGCCGTCACGGCTGAAGAAGAACCGGGCGAAAAGCTCTCCGGGCATCTGAAAATCTATTTCAGCGCCCGTTTGGCGGCAGAGCGGGATGCCTATCTGCGCGCCATGCTGCATCGCGCTTCCATCGAAGAGTTCATGGCAGCTGCGATTACAGCCATGGTGAAGGCGGCCGCGGTTGTGGCCGCCGGGATCGAGGAAAAACGTGCGGATTTGGCAGCGCGGTTGGGATTTGTCCTCATGCAACGGCCCAGCAAAGCCTTGCCAGAGACGCAAGATCCCGCGGAAATCGCCTCATTCGCCGAAGACATCGTCGCCTGGGCGTTAAAATGGTATGAAACCTATGCGGAACGCGAAGAGCGCTTTCATCAGGAAACACTGAGCGGTGAGATCGTGCGCGATTCGGTGTTGATGATGATCGAGGATACCATTTATTCCATGATCAGCACGGTCATCTCCGGCGAGAGCGAACTCGACAGCACCCAGGTGCGTCGTATCGAATCCGAATGCCGTCTGGTATTCCGTCAGACTCCGCGCATCAGTGATGATGGCGACCGCGCCTATGATCCGAACGAAATCATGACGAAGATCATGCAATGGGCCAAACAGGTCTACCAGAAGCGCATCGAGGAACTCGGCAGCGAGCGCGCGACGCGCTATGAACGCTATTTTGTGCTCGAAAAAATCGATGATAATTGGCGCCAGCACCTCAATGCCACAGATGAACTGCGCGAAGGCATCGGTTTGCGGGGATATGCGCAAAAAGACCCGTTGCTGGAATACAAGGGAGAGGCTTATAATCTTTTCGTCAAGATGATCGATCGCATCAATCGCGATGTGGTGAGCACACTCTTCCGCTATTTCGATGTGGGCGGTGAGCTGGAAGAGCGCCAGATGCGGCGCATCGAGCCGAAGAACTTTATGGCCACCCATTCCCAGGTGGAGACTTTTAAGCAGAGCGCGCCGAGAGCACAAGGCGAGAGCCCTGCGGCGGCTGCGCCGGTCCGGACCGCCCCTGTGGTCAAAACCGCGCGCGTCGGCCGCAATGATCCCTGTCCGTGCGGCAGCGGCAAAAAATATAAACAGTGCTGCGGCAAAAACGCCTGACAAATCGCGGCCTTGCTGCGGCCTTTTACACCGAAAACATGGACATTTACGCGCCTGTGACGGAAAGCGCTTGCTTTTAGGAAATTAATTTGTATATTGAAAATAGAGGCCTGTGCGATTACTATTGGCTAATTCGGAGATATGATGAACAGACGTCTGCTCGAGATAATAGCATACGCGATGAAAGAGATACGTGACAATTCATTTGAAAATATAGATTTACAATTTATAATGGATGTGCTTCTCGAACGCGGTTTTTCAGAAGAAGAAATCACCAATGCCATGTCGTGGCTGGTCAACCACGGCGAGACCATCGACCGGTTGGTTCAAAACCACAAATCGGATGTCCCACGTCCGGTTTGGCGGCAGCTCATTGAATATGAACGCATGGCAATTTCACCTCATGCTTACAGCTACCTTTTCCATCTGCGGGAAATGGATTTGTTGAGCGACGATGACATGGAGACGATCATCGAACGCGCGGTTAACATGAAACTGCCTTCCATGGATGTGGCGGACATGCAGGATCTGATTGCGTTGGTTGTGCTCGATTTTGAAAACAGCGCTTCGGAGGGCTATTTTCAGTTCACGGCCAATCATTTGCCCAATTAGCAGTTGAGGTGCCGGCAGCCCATTCCGGGCGCCTGGCCATCGCTGACGTGATAGAGACCCAGGCAACACCAGGTATCATGACTCTAAACGAACAAAATAGCATTTCCACCTGGGTGCGGAACTTTGACCACTATCTGCAGGTCGAAAAAAACAGTTCCGTGCATACGCGGCGGGCGTATGAGGAGGATTTGCGGCAGTTCATTCTCTATCTTTCAAAGCGCTATCAAACGAGTGCACCGGAACTGAGCTTGATCGAGCGGCCGGCGATTCGCGGCTATTTATCGACACTGGTCCATCAAGGTTATGCCGCCCGGTCTGTGGCGCGCAAGCTCGCAACGCTGCGCGCATTCAGCCGCTACCTCGTGCGGCAGTCGGCCTTGTCCAGCAACCCGGTTCGCGCCATACGGTCACCGCGGCAGCCCAAACGTCTGCCTGTGTTTTTATCGGAAGAAGAAATACGGCGTTTGCTTGCCTTACCGGATGCCCGCCAATTTGCCGGTCTTCGCGATCTGCTGGCGTTGAAACTCTTTTACGCCACCGGCGTTAGAATCAGTGAGGCCATCGCGCTCAAGTTGGCCGACGTCCAGGTGTGGGAGGGTACGCTGCGTGTTCATGGCAAACGGGACAAGACGCGTATTGTCCCGCTGGGCCGTAAGGTTATAGAAGCCGTGCGGCTTTATCTGCCGCAGCGCGAGCAGGTGCTGATACAAAAAGCAGTACATTCAGAATATCTGTTTATTCAGGAAGATGGTACACCCTTCACCCGGCAACAGCTGGCGCTGATTATTTCGGGCTATTTGCTGCGCATCGCGGATAAAAACAAAGCGCATCCGCACGCGCTGCGCCACAGTTTCGCCACGCATCTGCTGGATGAAGGAGCCGATATCATGTCCGTCAAAGAACTGCTGGGCCATGCCAGTCTATCGACCACACAGATATATACCCATGTTTCCGCCGAACATCTGCGGCGTGTTTACAAGCAGGCTCATCCCCGGGCAGAAGACGCATGAGAAGAGTTCGGTGAGCCAAGCGCAAGTATACGTCAAGCAAAAGGAGGTTGGCACAACGGTTACAAGTATTCAATCAGGCAGCAATTGTCGCTACTTTTATCCGAAAGGAGGCTTTCAATGCGAATCACTTTCACGGCTCGTCACTTCAAACCCTCGGAACGGTTAAAAGACCATGCACATAAACAAGTGGAGAAATTGAAAAAATATTATGATGGTATTCTTGACATAGAAATTATTTTGGATTATATTAAGCAGCAACAAGTTGCGGAGTTGGTCGCCAAGGTTTATGGAAACCGGCTCGCGGTGGTTGTAAAGAGCGAGGATATGTATAAATCCCTCGATCTTGCGGTTGATAAAATGGAGAGACAGCTGAAAAAATACAAGGATAAACTGAGAGATTTTGACAATCAGCGCATCACAGAAAACGTTGAAACCATAGAAAATTCAGAATCCTGAGAAACGGATGGGTTGAGGCTGAACAGCCTCAACCCTTCTCCTTCATATATTTTCAGCCTTACCAATCATGTCAGAACAAAAAGAGATCCCTTTCATTACCGTCGAAGATTTGTATGTGAACAGTCACAGCCGTGTGGGCTTGCAGATCATCAACAGCAAGGCCAGCTTTGGCCGCAAAATACGCGAACGTGAACTCCATCGCTCCGGATTGGCCTTGAGTGGTTTCGTTGATGTCTTTACCTACTGGCGCGTTCAGATCATGGGAAATACGGAAATCGGCTATTTGAACACCCTGCCCCCCGAACAGTGCCTTAACTCGGTCACGACGGTTTTGGGATTCGAATTACCCTGCATCATCATCACCAATAATAATGTGCCGCCTCACGAACTGGTGGAGGTGGCTGATCAAAACGGGATCACCCTCTTTTCAACCCCGCTCAGCACCACCACCGTCATCCATCACCTTTCCGAGTACCTGGATACCGTATTTGCGCCCAAAACCATCATTCATGGTTCATTGGTGGACGTTTATGGGGTTGGCATGCTCATAACCGGCGAAGCGGCCATCGGGAAAAGCGAATTGGCCCTGGATTTGATCGAACGCGGCCATCAGCTCGTCGCCGACGATGTGGTGCATATCACGCGACTGGGCATGAACCGGCTGGAGGGCGCACCGAGTGAAGTCCTCAAACATCATATGGAAATACGCGGACTCGGTATCATCGATATTCGGCGGATGTTCGGCATTCGCGCCATTCGAGGAAAAAAAGTTATTGCCATCGTGGTGGCATTGGAACAGTTCTCCGAAGAACGTGAATATGAGCGAATTGGCGTGGATGAAAAATTTATAGAAATCCTTGGCGTGTCGCTGCCATTGGTGGAATTGCCCATTCTGCCCGGCAAAAATATAACGGTGATCGCCGAGGTGATCGCCATGAATCAAAAACTGCGCGATCTGGGGGAGAATGCTGCACAGGAATTTAACGCAAGATTGATAGAAAAAATGCAGGGACCGGGAAAACACTGATCTGAAGCAAAAGAGCGTGGCTTTCACATCCCGCTGCAAAGGAAACAGATGAAACAGGGAATATTATTGACACACGGCCCCGTCGGGGATGCGATGATCGAGGCGGTGCGCACCATCATGGGCATCGACGAAGGCTTGTACGCGCTCTCGGTCACGAACATGTCCATCACCGAAATCGCCTCGCGATTGCGCGCCCTGGTGAAAACGCCTGCAGGGGATGAGGAGGATGGCGTGCTCATCATGGCCAGTCTGCGCGGCGGCAGTTGCTGGAATGTTGCGGTTGGCATTGCCAAGGAATTTCCAGGCATCAAAGTCCTGTCCGGCGTCAACCTCGCCATGGTGCTCTCGTTTGTCACGAAGCGGGAACAATTGTCCCTGCAGGAACTGGCCGAAGAGGTGTACCAGGATGCCGCAGAGGGCGTCTGTCTGCTCGCTTCGGGTAAACCCTGTTGAGATGGTTGCAGGTTGCAATAAGAATTACCGGCAGGATGGGAGAAACAAACTATGCCATTAGTTCAAGTGCGAATAGATGACCGGCTCATCCACGGCCAGGTGGTCGTGGGCTGGCGTAATGTTCTGAAACCCCAGCGAATCATGCTCTGCAGCGACGAAGTCGCCACTTCAGATTGGCAAAAAACAATTTACATGTCCGCTGTCACCAACGATATCGCCGCATCGGTTCTCACCCTTAAAGAAACCATCGCCGTGCTGCATTCGAACCAGGTGGAAAAAGAACGCATTCTGCTGTTGGTGGATACACCCAAAAGCGTTGTCGATCTGGTGGATGCGGGCGTTGATATCCACGAGGTCAATGTCGGCGGCATGCATTTTCGCGCCGGTAAAAACCAGATTGCCCCCTTTATCTTCGTCGATGAGGAGGACATCGCGCAGTTCCGGCGTTTGCACGACAAAGGTATCAAACTCGAAGGGCGCGATGTGCCGACCCGTACGCCCATCGATATCGCCCACGCTCTGCGCTTTGAACCCGTCTAAGCGGCGCATCTGTTGTAATTTTTGCAACAACACAGGAGCAAAGTGTTGTAGAAATGCAACGCTTTTAACAAACAAGGCCAGTCGATTGACTGGCCTTAATTGTTATTATTAATGAGAATAGATCGTAATACGCAACCATGGCATAATAATTGCGATGATCAGGGTGCCGAGGGGATTCACTCGCCCTACAAGGGGACAAGGCCGTTGCTTCGCGGGGGAGCAACGGCTTTTTTTATTGTTTTCGCCGCCACAACGAGAGCAGAGTGCCGTTGAGGTAGCCCACTGTACATCCAATGAACACATACCAGGGCCAGGCGATCTTGGGCGATCCAACCCCCCAGATCAGCAGCAGCACACCTGCGCTCCAGATCACTGTAAAGAGTCTGGTATGAAGACTCTGCATGCGCCGCAACAGCCACAAGCCCGCCAATACAGCCAGTACAATCGGAATGATCAATCCCGCCCCTTTTTGGCCGATGATCCAGATCATGAAAAAAATGGCGCTCCACATGGCCAGCAAGCCCTCTTCTTCGGTCGCACGGCGGTTGCTGATGCCGAGAAAGAAGGTGCCCAATAGGCCGCCGTAGGTGAAAGAGGCGATGGCCAATCCCAGTTCCACCACGGGATTTTTTGTGGCCGTGAACATGGTGGCACTGACCACGAAGATGGCGCCCCAGAGGAAGGTGAAAGCGCGTGAGATCAGCAAATCTTTTTTGGCGCTGTTGTTTTTTCCCCACCTCGATTTGTACAGATCCAGCATGCTCGAGGAAGCGAGCGAATTGAGAGAGCCGCTGAGATTGCCCATGGCCGCCGCAAAAACGCCGGCGATGATGATGCCTTTCACGCCCACGGGCAGCCCTTCGACGATGAAACGCGGCAGAACCTCATCGGAACGCATGACCGCGCCGCCATAATAGGCATAGAGCGCCAGACCGAGAACCAGAAACAACACGAACTGGAGGATGACCATGAATCCGCTGCCGATGAGGGCTTTTTGACTGGAGCGCAGATCGCGGCAGGCCAGCAGACGCTGCACGATCAGTTGATCCGTGCCGTGGGAGGCCATGGATAGGAAGGCGCCGCCAAGCAATCCGGAGATGAGGGTGTAATTCAGACTGAAGAATTCTTTGATGGATTTATCAAATCCGAGTTGAATGATATTGAATTTATGACCGGGCTCCGCAGCAGCCACCACGCTGGCCCATCCCTGGGGCAGTTTATCGAGCAGGATGATCAACGCCAGCACAGCGCCGCCCACATAGACGCACCATTGAATGACATCCAGCCATACCACAGCGCGGATGCCTCCGATATAGGTGTAAAGGATGGTCACCATCGCGATGACGATGATGCTGGTGGCGTATCCCCAGCCGGTCATGATCGCCAGGGGGATGGCCGTGGCGAACAAGCGCACGCCGTCAGCGAGCAGCCGCGTGATCTGAAAGACGATGGAGGAAAAGCGGCGCATGCGCATGCCAAAGCGGTTGCCGAGCAAGTGGTAGGCTGTTTGAATCTCACCGCGATAATAGCGCGGCAATAGCACAAACGCAATGACCAGACGTCCGAGCAGATAGCCGACCGCCAATTGCAGAAAATTGAGATTGGTCAGATAGGCCAGACCGGGGATGCTGATAAAGGTCAGGGTGCTGGTTTCTGTGGCGACCACGGAAAAACAGATGGCGAGCCAGGGCAGATCTCTGCCGCCGAGAAAATAGTCGGTGGTGTCTTTTTGCCGTTTTCCCAACCAGGCGCCAAAAAGGGCAACGCCGGCCAGATAGACAAAAAGGATGGTGACGTCGAGAGCCGAGAATTGCATAGTGCGATTCCTTTTCCAAAGAGTGATTAATGGCAGAATTTAGAAAAAATGTTCCTATTTGCAAACTAAAATCCGCTGCGTCGGGCGGAATTGTGAAACGAAGAAATTGCTTGATTATCACATCCAATGTCTTTATATTTTAAATTATTTAAAGAAGTTATGAGGGGAAACATGGTTAATCCCTACAAACGGAACGATGTTTTCACCTGCCATATTGCACAGCATGCCCGCTTTGAACATCGGGTCTCCGCTTATCATGTGCTGGTGGAAAAAAAATGCTATCCTCAGCGCTGCCTCACGTTCCGTAGGACGTGTGCATTGCTCAACAAGGGAAAAGCGTGTTCGCGCGGATTTTCACGCATGGGCCGGCTGTGCCCCGGTTGTGCCCAGTACCGGGATGAAAAAGTGCATCATCAGCCATCCCTGCGGCTTTCACCTGCGGAATATGCGCTTTTCATGGAACAGTGTCACACGTTTGACGATTGGCTCATGACCTGCCAGGGCCGGGATTGGGACATCAGCTTCAGAATTGATGCGCTGAAACCGCGATTCCTGAAGGTGCTGAATCCCCATGGCGGACAGTTGCGTCTCGATGGCTATCTGCTCATTGCGCGTCAAGGTTTCATCGGCCGGGAACGCCTGGAAGATCATCTCTACGCAGCGGTCACACCGCAGCAGCAGGAGCGTTACGCCTTCGCACCGGGTGATGAAATCGATGCGCGCGGCCAGTTCGCACTCGATCGCGGACGCATTCTTTTTCCCAAAATATGGACCGTCGAATTCAACCAGCGCTGCGGCAACCCCACCTGGACCAACAGCCAGGCTCTGGTGGCAAAAGCCGGCGCGCGCCCTTTGCCGCGGCAGCCCCGGAAGTGCCTGCAATGCCCGCAGGGCGCCCTGGTCGATATCGTGCAGAACGATGACCGCGCCCGGTCGAAGCGGCGCGAACTGGTGTGTCTGCAAGGCATTTCCGACGAACAGGATTGCTATTTTTCCACCCTCAAAACCCTCGAGGAGAGCGAAACACGTTGCACCGAGGGTGAGATGGCTTAACCAGCAACCGCAGCGCCCATAACAGTTTACACGTCTGAATCAAAAACGAATGGATTGATGGTATATGGCAAAAGGACTCACAACACGAAAAGACGACTATTCACAATGGTATCTTGATGTCATCGCAGCGGCGGATCTCGCCGAACACTCCGCTGTCAAGGGGTGCATGGTGATCAAACCGACCGGTTACGCCATCTGGGAGATGATCCAGGGGCAGCTGGATCGCATGTTCAAGGAGACCGGACACGTCAACGCCTATTTTCCGCTCTTCATCCCGGAGAGCTTTATGCACAAGGAGGCGGAACATGTCGAAGGCTTTGCCCCCGAGTGCGCGGTGGTGACCCATGGCGGCGGCAAGAAACTGGAAGAACCGCTCTTTGTGCGGCCGACCTCGGAAACCATCATCTGGTCCACCTACAAAAACTGGATTCAGAGCTACCGCGATCTGCCGATTCTCATCAATCAATGGGCCAATGTGGTGCGCTGGGAAATGCGCACGCGCCTGTTTTTGCGTACGACCGAGTTTCTATGGCAGGAGGGACATACCGCCCACGCCAGTGCCGAGGAGGCTGAGGCGGAGACCCTGAAGATACTCGATGTCTATCGCCGTTTTGCCGAGGAGTACATGGCTACGCCGGTCTATGTCGGCTGCAAAACCGAACGGGAAAAATTTGCCGGCGCGGTGCGCACCTATTGTATCGAAGCCATGATGCAGGATTGCAAGGCGCTGCAGGCTGGCACTTCGCACAACCTCGGCCAGAATTTCGCCAGGGCTTTTGATGTCACATTTCAGGATGAACAGGGCAAGCTGCAGCATGTTTATGCGACCAGCTGGGGCGTGTCAACCCGCCTGGTGGGCGCCTTGATCATGACCCATTCGGATGATAACGGCCTGGTGCTGCCGCCGCGTCTGGCGCCGCTCAAAGTGGTGCTCATCCCCATCTGGAAAGAAGAGGCGGAGATGGAATTGATGCGGCAGCGCGCCCGGGATTTGACCGCATCGTGGCAGGGCAGGATTTCCTTCAAGATAGACGATCGCGATCAGTACCGGCCGGGTTACAAATTCAACGAGTGGGAGAAGAAAGGCGTTCCCATCCGCATTGAAATGGGTCCCAAAGATGTCGCGGCCAATCAGGTGGTTGTGGTGCGCCGCGACACCGGCGAGAAAATCGCCATGCCGCAGGAAAATCTCCTGCCCAGGCTGGAAGCGCTGCTGGACGAGATCCAGCAGAATTTATTCCAGCGCGCCAGGGCATTCCGCGATGCCAATACCTTCACCGTGGATGATTATGCCGAGTTCGCCAGCCGCATCGAGAACCCAGGCGGCTTTTTCTGGGTGCACTGGTGCGGATCAGAAGCCTGCGAAAATAAATTTCAGGAGAGTTCCAAAGCCACGATCCGCACCATCCCGCTGGACAGGGAAAAAGAGGCCGGCGCCTGCATCGTCTGCGGCGCGCCCTCCGCGCAACGCGTGCTCGTGGCCAAATCCTATTGATCGAACAGGTGTGCCGGGATATGCGTCCCGGCGCTGAATTATTATTCTTTCTCCGCAGGAGTCAATATGTCAAAGAAAAAAGAGATCGTTGCGATTGAAATCCCCAGCAAGGCGCTGAGGATTCAACATGCCAGTTGTCACAACGGACACAGCCTGATGGATCATGAACTCAAGATCAATGGCTACAGCTCGGTCACCGTGATCGTGAAATACAATAATCAGTTGGGCCAGATACATCTCGATCCCATCTTTGGCAGTTTTAAAAATGTTTCTGAAATCAGTGTACCCGAAAGTGAGATCGTCGATTTTCTCTGCCCGACGTGCAAGGAATCGCTGACGGATAAGGGGCAGCGCTGCAATGTGTGCTCGGCGCCCATGTTCGCCATGCATCTGCCCCAGGGCGGCATTGTGGAAGGGTGTCTGCGCAACGGCTGTCAGTTTCACAATCTCAAGCTGGTCAGCGGCGATGAGCTGGTGCGGCGCTTGTACGAGTCTCATACACTCGACTCCTATTTATAGAGACAAGAGACCGGAATTAATGGAAAACCGAGCGCAGCCCTATCGCGCTGGCTATGTCGCCGTAGCCGGCCAGCCCAATGTGGGCAAATCGACGTTGGTTAACCGCCTGCTGCAGTTCAAACTCTCGATCACGACGCCCAAACCGCAAACGACCCGGCATCGCATCATGGGCGTGCTCAGCGGCGAAAATTACCAGGTCATTTTTCTCGATACACCCGGATTGATCAATCCTTCTTATCGTTTGCAGGAAGTGATGATGGAGTCAGCGCAACGGGCCATCAAGGATGCGGATGTCATATTCTTCCTCGTCGAAGCCGCCGCGAAACCGTCCAGCCGCGACCTGGAGATCCTCGATCTTCTGGTGCAGGTCCACAAGCCCATCATCCTGGTCATCAATAAAATGGATTTGATCGCCAAGCCGCAACTTCTGCCATTTATCCACGCGTATCAGACACACCATGCGTTTGCCGAGATTGTTCCGGTTTCAGCACTGCAGGGCGATAATTGTCCGCTGCTGCTGGAGACGCTGCTGCCGTATCTGCCGGAAGGCGAACCTTTTTACGAACAGGACGCGTTGACGGACCACCCCGAGCGATTTTTTGTCAGCGAGATCATCCGCGAAAAGATTTTTTCATCTTATGGCGACGAAATTCCCTATTCCACGGCCGTGGTGATTGATGAATTTCACGAAGCTGCTCCGGGAAAAAAAGATGTCATCAAAGCGCGCATTGTCGTCGAACGTACGTCGCAAAAGGGCATTATAATCGGCAAGGGCGGTTCCATGCTGCGCAAGGTCGGGACGGATTCGCGCCGTGAAATCGAAAACTTGTTGGGACGGCCGGTCTATCTGGAGTTATGGGTGACTGTGCGCGAAAAGTGGCGTAAGAATGATACATTTCTCAGAGAATTTGGCTATCAGGGATAGGGGAGAAAGCTGATCATGTACCTGCGAAAATTTATGATCCTCCTGACAGGCGTCGTGCTGGTGAGCGGATGCGGACGCATGCGGCTTGCCCCCACGCTCACCGAACCAATCATCCGCGTCGGCATCCTCGAAGACCAGGATGCCATTTACTTCGAAGCGGCGGGCGACTTTAGCATCATCGCTCAGGATGCCAAAGAGAGCGCCAAAGCCTTTGAACGGGGCCTGTGGAAAGCAAGTGTGCACGCTCTAAATACCGGTGCGGAACGGTTTACCGCCCTGTTATATGAATCTCAGGATAAAAGCCGAGCCGAGGAATTTGCCAGCCGTTTGCGCGATCGCGGCCTCGAAGTCGAAATTAAAAGCCGCGGCGAGGCACTGCAAAGCGGCGGACGCACGCTGGTGGATCGCCGTAATTACCGCGTTTTTGTGGATCGGACGTTTGTCTCAAAAGCCGAAGCGGAATCTTTCCTCAAGGGAAACGGCAATCTGCAGGGACGCATTCTGCGCGATATGGAACAGACCAGCATCGGCAAGATCGCTCTCTTGTCACCGAATGGACATACCCAGTTGATCAGCGATGCCCTGCGGCTGAGCGGCACCCCGATCACACTGCGCAATGTCGAGGTCGGATCCGGATATCATTGGGCCCGCAATGAAACGCGCACCTATGGCGGTGAAATTGAACTGCGCATCAGCGCGGCGGGGAAGCTGTCCGCGATCAACGTCGTTGAGATCGAGCTCTATTTACGCGGTGTGGTGGCCGGCGAAATGGCCAACTCTTTTCCGTCTGAGGCGCTCAAAGCACAGGCCATCGTATCCAGAACCCTCTTCTTCAATACCTTCGGACGTTTCCATCGTGACAGTGATTTCGATGTCTGTGATGATGTGCACTGTCAGGCTTATGTTGGCTTGATCCGTAATTCCGAAGCGGTCGAAAACGCCGTCCACGACACCAAGGGACTTGTGCTGACTTTTCATGATGAATTATGCACGGCCAGTTATTCCGCGGTCTGCGGCGGACATACCGCCAACGCGTCGGAAGTATGGGACAGCGATGGGGAACCTTATCTCCAGGGCGTCCTGGACACCCGTAAGGACATCGGCAAGTTTGATCTCAGCAACGAAGAAAACGCCCGCATCTGGATTCAGGGCAAACCCGATGTCTGCTGCAACCTGGAAATGGCTGGGCGTCCGGATTTCGGCCGTTATGCTGAAAAGTATTTCCGCTGGGAACAAAAGATCTCCAATGCGGAATTGCGCAAAAGCGTATTGGAACGCACCGGCGTCGATGTCGGTGAGGTCGTCGATATTACACCGGTGAAACGCGGCGTTTCCGGCCGTCTCGCCGCCATCGATATATTGGGCATCGAGGATCATGTGGTGGTGAAAAAAGAATTGAATATCCGGCGCGCCCTGTCACCCACCGCGCTCTATTCAGCCTGTTTTATCGTTGCTAAAGAAACGAATGCAGCGGGCGGGATTGATACTTTTGTTTTCAAGGGTGCCGGATGGGGCCATGGTGTCGGTTTGTGCCAGCTTGGCGCGGCGGTGCGCGCTCAGGAGGGCCAAAAAGTGAGTGAAATAGTACAACACTATTATCCTGGAACCGTGATCAAACAACTCTACTGATTGAACGTCATGCTTGCAAACGAACCTTCATTGTGGTCGCTCCTGCTTGTCGGCGCTGCGGCCGGACTGCTCTCGGGATTCCTGGGACTTGGCGGCGGCCTTATCATTGTCCCGGCACTGGTCTATATCCTGGGATTTTCTCAACAGATGGCGACCGGGACCAGTCTGGCCATTCTGTTGCCGCCGGTGGGACTGGCAGCGGTGCTTGAATATCACCGCCATGGTCACATCAACCTGCGCGCGGCGGTGTTCATCGCCATCGGGCTCTTTTTCAGCGCCTGGATCAGCGCCCATTTTGCCAATAAATTACCGCAAATCTATCTGCGTCTGATCTTTGGTGCCATGATGATTTTTATCGGCATTTTTATTGTCGCCACAAATTGGAACAAGTGGCCCCGATGAGCCATTTTGCAGGGCCTCGCCTCGCCAAAGCGCCCCGCCACATTCTGCTTGTCTTCATCGATGGTCTGGGCCTGGGCGCGGATGATCCGGTCGCGAATCCTTGCGTCCGGCCTGAAATGGTGTTATTTCATCACCACAGCGCGGAAAAATATCCCAAATCTCTGTATCCCCCTGGATATGTCATCGGATTGGATGCAACGCTCGGCGTTGAGGGACTGCCGCAGAGCGCCACCGGCCAGACCGCCCTGCTGACGGGCGTCAATGCCTCTGTGGCGCTGGGCCGCCACCTCAATGGCTTTCCCAACGAAGCGCTACGCCGCATTATTGCCGCGCACTCGATCCTGAAACAGTACAGCGACCAGGGGTATCGCGCCGCTTTTCTCAACACCTTCCGGCCCCCCTTTTTTGATCTGGATCCTTTCCAGATCATCCGCCATCTTTCCGTGACCACTGTGTGCAATCTCTACGCGGGTTTGAAATTTTTTGATCTGGATGATCTCCGCGCGGAGCGCTCTGTATATCAGGATTTGACCGGCGCATCTTTGCGCGACCTGGGATTTGATGTGCCCCTCTTTTCGCCGGAGAAGGCGGGAGAGATCGTTGCCCACGCCAGTGCCCGCTATGATTTCAGTTTGTTCGAATATTTTCAGACCGATGTGGCCGGCCACAGCCGCAATCTGCGGCGGGCGCTGGAAGTGCTGGAGCATCTGCAGCGCTTCCTGGACGCCCTTCTCAAGGTCGTTGATCTGGAACAGACCCTGGTACTGGTTTGCAGTGACCATGGCAATATCGAAGATCTCTCGGTGAAGGGTCACACGCGCAATCCCGCCATGACGCTTTTGTTCGGATGCGGTGCAGATGAACTTGTGCCTAATCTGCGCACGCTCACTGATGTCACCCCTGCCTTGCTCGCCTTCCATGGTTTGACCGCCCTGTCCTCTACTTGAAGAGCACCTCTGCATCCGGCGATTCCGTATAGGTGACCGCATGGCCGGGTGTCCATTGACCATTCTGTAAATATTCACTGGCTACCTGCAGTTTTCCTTCGGGGGTGAGTATGCTGATGCTGCGCACACGCGTTATGCCGTTGGCATTGCCCGTCACCTCTTCCTCACTGATCAGTTGCTCCCCGGAGACAGTCAAGGAGCCCCTGGTGTAAAAGCCGGCGGTTGTGAAGTAGAAATAGACGATGGCATTCTGTTTCCGGTCCCAGAAATAGATGGTTTCGCCGCCGTAGATGCCGTTGTTGACGGAATGCAGGCTGCGGACCGCCTGGCCGTTCAACGCCCGTTCCCAGCGGAAAACATCAAAGAGCGGTTTTTCGGCTGTGGAATTTGCAAATTCTCCTTTCCACGTTTTTCCGAGAAAGGGTTTTAACGGCAAAAGGGGGGTCGCCAGGCTGTCGATGATGGTCTGGCCGTTTGCCCAGGTAGCGGCAGAGATAAGGCATGCAATCAGCCATTTTTTCATAGAGACTCCTTTGCTTGGACATATTTTATATGGTGCAACAAGCTTGAGGCTGCGTTTATTCTATCGCTGCGCAGCCATTCTGGGGGGAGAAACGGCCAGGGGTATAAATGCAGAACGGATGCAGGCGGGCGCCTGCATCCGTTAATCTGCTGTTGAGGTGCTTGAGGAGGGGGGGCTTTTCATGATCCCAGGTGCTGCCGGGATCAACTATTTCTGCAAAACCGGATGCCGCAAGCGGCGGCCAGTTCAGGCTACAATTTCTTTCACCAGGTCTTGAGTAAATGCCCGGTCATTTTCGGATGCATTCTCATCCGGTTGAATCATAAAGAATTCGGTTTCAGAGTGTGCGATCGTGTTGCCGGGTTTTTCCTGGTCACCGCGAATAAAATAATTAAGCGATCTCAGATCGGCATCTTCAAAATAGAGTGTTTCGCGGTTAGCCATTTCGAACAAGCGTTTCAGAGAACCGGCTGCCATTTTGTCGAACAGTTCAGCCCGCTCTGTATCACCTAGTTGACTGGATAAGAGCGACTGGACTTTTTGATACAACATGACAGTCACATCAAAATAGCGTTTAAAATATTTGACAATTTCCGGTTTTTTGGATTTTTTGATCACAAACCCGAGAACCGAAAGAACAAAGAGCAGATCTTTCTCCGCCAGCTTGGTCTGTTGAATGTGCAAATAGGCCATGGCCCGGGTCAGAAAGAGAGTGGCTTCCTTTTCCAGCTGGATGCAGTGGCGGCTGGTGAGCGTAAAGACCTCGCGTTGTTTGCGTTTCTGCTGGTAGATATTCTGCACAAAGCGGAGGTAGGTGTCGCTCTGATTGGGCCGAATGCCGTCTGGCCGGTCGAACAGTTCGAACTGAGTCTTGGTCAAGTTTTTGCATATTTGCAGCCGTGGCTTTAAATCGCTGCCAACAACCATGCTCACCTGTATGAGGTGTTTATTGTAAAACCAATTATGAATGATGGACGAGAAACTAGCTTCCATGGCGTGCCTTCGTACGATGCTGATCGTGACAGGGAATTGATTTTCTCTAGCATAGTATAATGAATGAAAATGAAAAAGTCAACTAAAAAAAGCGAAAAATCGATAAAAATTGCGAAAAAAATACTATCAGTAACAGAAAATATGAAAATAAAATATATAATAAAAACAATACATTATAAATTGTTTTGCAAATAATGGACCAGGGTGCTCAAAAAGATAGTAGGATATGATAGCTATTCGTAGAAAACTGCGAAAAGTCTTGACTATGAAAAAATATTTGCTATATTATAGTCACGAAAACAAGTTATCATGTACGACGAATCAGGCAACCTTGCAGCAACCATGAAAGGGCACAACCATGAGAGCAACCACACTGAGAGCATTGTTCATCCTTGCGGCCATCGGCGTTTTAGCGCTTGTTACGATTTTTGTGTCTGAATCCTACTCGCAGAGTGAGCGGCATCGATTTGTGGCACCGGACGAGACAAATCCGGAACAGGCCAGGATAGCACGCGAACTATTGGAAGAGGAATTTATAAAAAATCCCGATGCACAGACGGGTTACCTGTTGAGTGTCATGCCGGGTCCATTCGGTGATCCGCCGGACACTACAAAAGGGAGGTAAGAGATAAAGATTTTGGGACACGGGATGTCATTAGCGCGGCAAGTCCGTTATATCCTGATCAGTTGGCTGCTATTTCTGGGGGCCATTAACCTGGTCAACGGATTGCCGCACCAGCCCCTGCATTTTCTGAGCTGGGTGAATTTTTCCCTCTACTTCCTGCTGGCCATGCTCTCCTTCTTCATCGCCGGCAGGGATCGCTATTCCTGGGATCAGTTCGCCCATTTCGGCGTTGCATTTCTTGCCATCAGTTTGACGCTGATTGTCTATTTTTTCGGCGTGGACTATTTGATCGGCGATAATTTTCTGTATTATAATTCACTGATCTATTCCCGCGTTCTCATCTGGAACTTTTTATTGGCCGGGGTGATCTATTCTGTCTTGCGGTATGTGTTGTGGCGGGCACCCCGCCTGCTCCTCTATGGCTTCTCTTTGGCATTGGCCTTTGCAGTGGAAGCAGATTTCTGGCAAAAAGCCTTCACGATCCACCGTTTTACCTTCAAACTCGGTTTACAGGGTTTCATCCAGCACCTGTTCCGTATGGACATTGTTGCCATACTCTTTCTCTTGATCTATTTTGTCGTGCTCGTGCGCCGGAATCGCCCCAACGCCGCATTTCTGAACGGGTGGATGATCGGTCTTTTCGTGCTCTATACTTGCGACATTTTTGACATGATCGTGGGTTTATACAAAATTTATATGTATGGCATCGATCAGTACTTTGCAACTTTTTGTTTGCTCATTCTCATCACCATTCTATTTTTTCGTTTGATCGCGCTCGAATCGCCCGCGCACCGTCTGCGCGAGCAGTTGATGCTTGACAGCCGGGCTGGCATTTCAGTCCCGGTGATCCAGCGCGGACAGCAGTCGCAGGTGATCTTTGGGCTGCTCAAGGAAATTTTTAACAGCCAAAACGTGATTCTGCAGCTGATTTTTGCAGTAAGCCTGCTCCTGGTCTCCGGGTTGTCCAAGGAACGGGTCGTTCTCTACAAGATTTTTCTTTTGATCGTCATCATTGGCACGATATGGAATATTTATACCCATATCATTCTCGTAAGAATGAGAAAAGGCCAGGTGATCAATCAAAAATTTGTCAAACCCAAACCGTCTGATTAAAGGGGTCAAAATGACACGGCAAAAAATCTCATCTCTCGTACTGGGAGCCATTCCGGGGAGTTCTCCTGACGTGACGCAGCTGCGCAAGTCCGTAATGGCAGCGGGGGGGCGTGACCAGCATGTGCTGATCGTCGGCGAACCAGGAACGGAAAAATTCAAGATCGCACTCACTATCGCGGATATCGAAGACGACACCCGCGCATTGCGCATTTCCAGCAATGCGACCCGTCTGAATGCCGCTTTTGATCAGGAAATCTGGAGCGCTGTCGAAAAACAAAATTCGCAGCACCTGTCCGGTTTTTTGATCATCGAAGATGTGGATCAACTCACCCATGATGCACAAGGCAAATTGCTCAACTTTGCCAATCGCGGCTATTTTCCACTGCGGCCGGGCGGGACCATGACGGAAACCCGATTCCGAATCCTCTGTACCTGCAGTCCACATCTTTTAATCGATGCCAAGGACACATTCGATTCGGATCTTTTCCTTGTCTTGTCCAGCGTCATCACCCGCGTACCGCCTTTACGGGATCGCCGTCAAGATATTCCGGTTCTCATGGAATCCATGCTGAATCAGATTTGCGCTGAATTGGATCGCCCGGTGCCTTCCATTAATTTTGAAGTCTTTAACCAGATGCTCAAATATGATTGGCCGGGAAATGTCAAGGAATTGGCTAATGTGGTGCGGACGCTGGTTGTTTCGTCTCCTGAAAACGAGCTCACGCCGGAAGCGTTGCCCTTCTATAACGTAAAACAGCAATTCAACAAGCTTGAACTGCAGAGCCTGGGATTGGCGGTGGCACAGCTCGAAAAGGAACTCATCGAACGCGCTTTGCGCAAATTCGCCGGCAACCAGTCACGCGCTGCGCAAGTCCTGAGTATCTCTGAAGCCAACCTGCGCTTCAAGATGAAAAAACTTGGTATTCGCAAACGCGATTTTGTCACGGGTATGTAGATTTTTCTTGGCGAGGCGGTGGCCGGGATTGCAGCGGGTAGATTCGGCAATTATAAAAAAAGTGCGGGAGGTTCGCGACCTTCCGCACTTTTATTTTGTGCGCTCGGCATGTTCCATACACTTGGGAGTGGAAGTCTCCTATGAGCCCGGTAAGGGGAATCATTAGCCGGACGGCAAGGGTGACCGGGGTGACCCGGCGCCTGAAGGAAGCCGCAGGCAAAGCACTGGCCTGACG
>CAUJEL010000092.1 GCA_963169875.1 Candidatus Zhuqueibacterota bacterium | reverse complement strand
GTTGACACTGACTGGCCGGAAATTCGATATGCACGATGCGCTGGTCCACTTTGCGAATGATGCCCAGCCCCAATTCCGGTTCCATCTCGCTGATCCAGCGTTGACCGATGGTAAATTTTTTCATGACGATGCTTTATTAAGACGGAGCAGATGCACGGTGACCGCCACGGCGACCGCCAGCAGCGCGAGGCGCAGCAGAACATGCTGCGCAACCCAGATAATGACATAGCCCATTGCTGCCCAGAGTGTGAGCAAGGCTGCTGCAAGCGCCCGTCGTGTGATCGCTTTATGCTCATGGTAGTTCCGGATGTACGAACCCAGATAGCGGTGCTCGATGAGCCAGCGGTACAGCTGTTCAGAGCTGCGCATGAAGCAGGCAGCGGCGAGGAGGAGAAAGGGCGTGGTGGGCAGCAGCGGCACAAAAATGCCGAGGATTCCCAGACCCAGACTCGTTGTGCCAAGTGCCAGCAGGAGGTATTTTTTTATCTTATGATTGGGCACAGGATTTTTCTGACAAATGGCTATGCGAACCGCCTGGTTTTAGCTGTTGACGTAGCGGTTATGAAATTCGATCCACTGCGGCAGCACTTCCTGCAGCATTTCCGCCGGCGGCAGAAAGGCGATGCGCAGGTGGTGCGTGCCCGGCTTTTGTCCGAAACCGAGTCCGTTGACGGTGCAGAGTCCGGTGGTATCGAGCAGTTGCATGCAATAGTCGAAATCGGTGGTGTTGGCCGGCAGCCGGTCCATGCGCGGGAAGAGATAGAGCGCGCCGATGCGGCCGAAGCAGTGTATGCCCTCCATTCTGGTGAACGCCTCTTTGATGGTCTCTGCTTTGTGATAGAGGTCGTCGAGAATCTGCTGTTTTTCGCGCGCAAAGGAGGCCGCGGAAACGCTGCCCGGCGCGGGCGGCGTGACCATGAGGTAGGTCAGCACCTGGCCAACGGTGTTGGAGCACAGGCTCACCGAGGCCTGTTTGACGAGAATGTCGATGAAATTGGCCGAGGTCCCTTTGATGTTGGGGGCATTGCGCACCTCGAGATAGCCGCCGCGGTGGCCGCACTCCCCGTAAAATCCCTTGGAGACGCTGTGCAAACTGAACAACGGCACCGGCGCCCGGCCGAGCATTTTGGCAAAAGAGACAAAGCGGCCGTCGTAGACATTTTCCTGATAGACCTCATCGGCGATGATGGCGAGATTGTTTTCATGGGCGAAGGAGATCACCTCGCGCTGGCTGCGCTCGTCGATGATGGCGCCGGTCGGGTTGCCGGGATTGATGACCACGATGGCCTTGACGTTGACGCCCTGCTGCCGCGCCGCCTGTATCGATTCATCGAGTGCCCGCCGTTCCAGACTCCAGCCGCTGTCCTCATCGGGATAGTAATTGACCTGGACGCCGCCGTATTTTTTGATGGTCGCCGAGTAGAGCGGGTACTGTGGAATGGGAATCATAATGCCGTCGTTGGGCCCTGCAATCAGCATTTCCAGCACAGATTTCACCGCGTCGCTGGCGCCATTGGTGAGGAAAATGTGATCCGGATTGGCGTAAACGCCTTCCTCGCTGGTCACTTCGTCGCGGGTGTCGATGAAATGGGCGATGGCTTCGCGAATGAACGCGGGGCCTCGGCTCTCGGTGTAGGCACCCATGCCGCTTTCCATTTTTTGCAGGATGAACTCGGCTTTGTCCAGGACATCGTCTTTCATCATCAAGGAAGCATCGCGTACGGAGCTGGCGATGGCTTTGCGCAGCTGGCGCTCGCGGCTGATCAGGCCAGGATCTTCGATCAGACTGAGGATTTGCCGGTAATAGGAGATGGGCCGTTGTCCCAGCGCCTGGGGGTTGCCGATGTTGCAAAAGATGATCTTGCGGCCCTCTTTTTTCAGTTCCGCCGCCCGCTGCGGGATGGCGCCGCGCACGGCATATTCCATTTCGATGATATTGGGATTGACGACGACATCATGAACGATTCCGCTGCTCATAAAGGATATTCCTCTGACTTGGTTGATAAATCGGGTAGAAGACGGGTCACCCTGGGTTACACTTGCTGTACCTAATATACACTTTTCCGCTTTTGCAAACAATAAAAAGAATTCCGGTGACTGTGATGGTGAAAAAAAAATTACAGAAAATGATGAGTTTGCATTTGATTTTTGTCAAGCGATTGGCTATCTTAATTTTGGGATAAGGTGCTAAAAATGTCATCTTGAAAAGATCTTTTAGCGACCGCGACGCAGACTGTCTTGATCATGCTCCTGCCACCGGAACTAAATAAAAATGCCTTGAACATGACAGGGTGGGGGGAATTAAAAAAAGCAGCATGACAGGGTGGGGGGAATTAAAAAAAAACAGCATGACAAAAGGGGGAAAATTTAAAAAAATGTCATCTTGTAAAGATCCTTTAGCATCCGCGGCAAGATTTTACCAAGAGGGTTCAGCCCATTTTAGCATCCGCGGCAGGATTGCGCAAAGCGGAAGCTTGTGTCTACAGAAGCCTATAAAAATGCATGCAGGAGTTTGAAACCTATCTGGATCAGGAAAACCTGCATGATCCCTCTTTTACGTAATAACAAACAACACCAGGCTCAAGAAAGGAGTGCAACATGAAAAAAAACAGTCTGATTTTGCGATGGATTTTCATGATCATCCTGATCTGCAGCGTCTCTGCATCCCTGGCGCAACCCAAGGAATCCGAAGGACGAGGATTCTTCATGCTGGGCTGGCGCTCGGTCGATATGGACAAATTGAACGCCTCTATGCAAAGTCAGGAGTACGCTGAACTCTCCAATAGCTTTCTCTCCATCGGCGGCTGCGGTTATAGCATCATGAAAAACTGGATTCTCGGCGGAGAGGGGCATGCCATCGAAGGCGATGAAGTCACCACCAGGGGATACAAGGTATCCGTGGCCGGCGGTTATGGACTCCTCAATGTGGGCTATCTGATCCACAAGAAGAACAATCTCAATATTTATCCCATGCTCGGCGTGGGCGGCGGCGCCGTCACCCTCAACATCGTCGAGAACAGCACCCCCTCCTTCGATGAGATGCTGCAAGATCCGAAACGCGGCACGCAGATTTCCTCAGCGGGCTTTATGTTCAGCGTCGGCATCGGTGCGGATTACCTCATCATGAAGAAGAAAAATGACCATGAAGAAGGCGGATTGGCGCTGGGATTCCGCGCCGGTTACAGTATGGCCCCCTTCGTCGGCGACTGGATTTTCCGCGACGAGGCCATCAGCGGCGGACCTGAACTCGGCATCACCGGCCCCTATGTCATGTTCATGATCGGCGGCGGCGGGAAAACCAGAGAATGATGAAAGGCTAACACGTTTTGGATGAGGCTGCCCGGTTCTCTTCTCAGCAAGAGGAGTCGCGCGAAGTCAGGACGAGCAGCCTGGCCGACCTGCCGTTTGTCATGGCGAGGGCTGCGATTCCGGCAGCCCGAAGCAATCACCGCGTCAGGGAACCTGGCTGCTGTATTCCCCCTTCATCAGGACATGACAACGATCCGACCTTATTTTTCCACTCTAAAAGCGGCTTCCGGAGAACGCAGTGTCACAATATGAAGCGTGCGCGCCGCTCTGCGGGTGGACCACTAACTGAACGACTAACCAATCACCGTGAAATAAAACACACCGACCCTGGTCCAAACCGATCGTTGCTGCGTCCCGGGCTGTTATTAAACCAGGTGAAGTACAATAAAAGGATACCGGGAAGAGTGGGGGGGATGAATATGTTAAACATAAATGATTTAATCGAGCGCTTGTTAAAGGAAAGGATCTTTTAGCATGATGTGGCGTTGTTTTCTGCTAATTTTGGGGCTGGTCTCCGGGGTGTTTGCACAAATCAATACGGAAAAGTATCGCCAGAATGCCGATTCAACGGGCTTCAGCGGCCTTGTCGATTTTTCCGCGCAGATGATCACCGGCAACACCGATTACAAATTTTATACTCTGAGTGGCCGTCTCAACCAAAATTGGGGTCATTCTTACACGTTTATTGTTGTAGATGGCGGGATGGGCAGAAACAAAGGGCAACGCATTATGGACCAGGCTCTGGCGCACGTGCGCCATGTCATCAGCCTGAACAAGATCCTTCAACACGAAAGTTTTGTGCAAAAAGATTTTAACAAGAAACGGCTACTGACCGACCGCATCGTCATGGGCAGTGGATTCCGGCTGCGGGTATTGAACAAAGTGGCGTTCAAAATGCGAGTCGCCATCGCCTACATGTTCGAACGGGAGTGGTATAATATCAGCGTGAACGACTCGCATCAGCGGCAAATAGATGCCCATCGCCTCAGCTCGTATGTCACGCTTGAATACAAGCTGGAAAAGAATTTGAGTTTCATCGCTGTGACCTATTTTCAACCGGAGATTCTTGGACCCAAAGACAACCGCGTGCTTTCGGAGAACGCCTTGATCGTCAATCTGGGCAAGCATCTGGATTTGCAGAATACACTGAATCTTCGCTTCGACAGCCGTCCGCCGACCGGGGTGAAAAAAACGGACATGACGCTGAAGACGGGGCTGTCTGTCATTTTTTGATTTGATATTCCGGATCTGGCGGGCGTGCAAAGCGGTCATGCGTCGTTAGACCGGTGTCTGATCAATAGAGATGAGAGATTTGAAGCATGAACAGAGCGGCGCAAAAAAAACTATCCTTTGACCTGAAAGTTTTATCGCCTTCACGCAGGCGTTGCAGCAATTGAAACGAGCAAATCCGCAAATACCCTTTCACTTCCGGCGCGGGCGCGAAAGAAGAGTTCCGGCTCCACGCCTTCGCATTCCGAGATCAGTGGCCCCGCATCGGACTGAATCACATCTATGCGCAAATAAAGCAGAGGGAAACAAAGCCCGCTTTGGTGCGTTGAAAACCGCTGCTGAAAGGCTTGCGGCAGCCTCTGCACCAGATGATCGGCCGCCGATCGAACTTGCGGCGGCGCTTCTGCAAAAGAGAGCGATCCGCCGCGTTCGGCATGACAGAGGATTTTTCCCGATGCCGGGATCTTGAGCAGGGCGTGACTGTGATGGCCGCCGAAATAGACCAGCGACCACTCGCCTGCCGTGCGGATTTCTTCGATGAGCGGCTGCAGCAGATAGCCCTGCGTCGCATTGAGCTGCGCAAACATGGCTTGAAAGGCTTTGACTTCCGCTTCAGTCCGCAACAGCACGAGGCCCTCGCCCGCGGCGGAAATGGAGGGTTTGACGACCATGGGCCCCTGGTAATAATCCAACAGCTGCATGCCGGAACCCGGTTTGACAAAAGTGGTAGGAACCACGGCGACACCCGCTGTTTCTAGATCGAGCAGATACTGTTTGTCTGTTAGCCAGGTCATGACGCCGGGCGGATTGAATACCGGGATGCCTGTTTTATCGAGATCGCCGATCCAGGCGAAAAAGGCCTGGCGCCGGGCGATGGTATCCATATAGTCCCAGGGTGAGCGCACCACCAGGAGATCGAAGGATGCTTGCAGCTGGCGGATATCACCGCCCCAGATCACCGGCGCCACGCTATGACCGCGTCGTCTCAGCTCATTGACCGCGAGTTGATCGTCAGGGGTGAATGGCGGTTCGCTTGGCAGGAGATCCGGTTCGGCAGCGGTCGGAAAATAGTGCGCCAGTTTTTCCGGTTTGCAGGTGATGAAGCCGATGCGCTGGTTTGACATCATGGCGGAAATCCTTTTACCATACTACAGTTGTGAGATCATCGATCACTTAATGAGGCTTTTTCAGGGTATCCCGCATGCGCGGGATCGGTAAGGCTGTCCGCCTCTCATCAGATGGACGTGCTTTGCAAAACGATAGGACACCCCTTTGGGCAGCTGCTGTGCAGAATAGAGGGACCCCCAACCGGCAGCTGCTGTGCAGAAAAGAGAGATACCCAACCGGCAGCTGCTGTGCAGAATAGAGGGACCCCCAACCGGCAGCTGCTTCACGCCCAGAGAAATTGAATTCTCTTTGCAAGGTCTATTCGGCAAAGAAATAGATTTTTGTCCGAGATTTACTCATGTCGAGCGTCGTTTCGGGATCGATGTCGTATTCCTCGATGAGCGGCGGTTTCAGGGCCAGTCCATTTTTTGCGGCAAATCGATGCATGGCCCTGTAAGCAGGCGACGACCTGCGGTATAGACCGGAGGATTCCATCAGATACGCTTTGCTTTTTGGCAAAGTGATCATCACCGTTTCTTCACCCAGTTCCTTGTAGGCGTTCACGGGGATGGCAGCGGCCATATCGCCCTCCTGGTTCACATCGTCCCAGGAATAAAAGAATCCGCACGCTGGCCCGTTCGCTTTCAATCCTTTTTCTGGAATGGCGGGGATAATAAGGCTGTAGGCAGCTGGGAAGAAATCGGCGATAAAAATATTTTTCATCTTTTTCCGAATCGCAGCATATATGCCGCCGCGGAACTCGACGGGGGTGATGGTATACTGGCGGGCAGCCTCCTCTTCTGTTTCGCTCAGATCCTTGAGCATGGCAAGTCCGCGACTCAAGTCTTCTCCCGCACGGCCATCCATATTCAGGAATAAAAGCAGGATATTCATGGGAAAGGCCGCTTCTCCATGGAATGCCCAGACAGCTCTTGTGCCACTCCCTGATTCTGCAACGTCTATGTGACCTTCGGCTTCATGCTTCCAGGGAGATGTGAACTTTACATGATAGGCGAGTTCGTCAGCCTGCAGGGCGGTGGTGGTCATCTCCCCGGATCCGGCCGTTTCGCCGCGCCATTTGTATCCCGAACCGATCATGCCGTCCCGGCCGAAGAAAGCGACCCGCAGGGTGGTGTCCTCCCGGGCCCACGGCGACCATGACGGCCAGTTTTTCCAGTATCGCACTTTATCGAAAACAATCTCTTTCGCAGCAGCAATCTCTACGCTACGTTCCACATGATATGATTTGGGGGCTGCCAGCCCGAGAACAAGAATCAACCCAATGAGAGCCGCGACGACGAAGAGAGCAATTCTGAGTGCTTTCATATCAACTCCTCTTTGCTGTTTGCATGATAGAACAGCCACTTTGAATCTTATCTTCCCGAATGTCAGAAGAATGATAAAAAGTGTTGTCTTTTTTCTAACACGATGTCAAAAATTCCTCTGGGGAAAAAATCGCTTCCCATACCGATCAGTTATGTCCTCGCCATGGTCTCCATCCTTGGAACGCTTGCGATTCTGGGGGCGATCATTTCACGCAACGTGGCCGGTGTTGTGGATGCGGCCCCTGTCTATCAGCGGAACCTCGACAACCTGATCATCTGGACCTTTGGCTGGTTGCATATGGGGCATCACCGGCATCTCCGGCATGGCGAGCCAGAGTTCTCCGGGTACTTGTCCGCAGAGGTGGTTACTGCGCCGATTGATCACCATGACCAGATTTCCAGCAAAAATGGACGAATTTGGTTAAAAAATGCTGCGAATCAAACCACATAAAAAGAATCAGATGAAAGCGGATTATGGCCGAGCGGCGTGGTTGTCACACTGAATCAGGCTGATGAAATCCTACGAGGAACTACGGATTCCAATACCCATGGGCGTTTTCCTGTCGGCCTGGCATTCTGAAAGATGGTTGAATCATCACATTTTGATCAATCGCTCACTTTGCCCCACTTTGAAGCCAGAAAATTCTTCAAAGCCCCTTTTTGCTGCGAAAAATGCGTTCCAAATCTGTTTTTTTGGTTTTTTTGTGTCCAAATATACGTATTCATTGCAAACAATTTGGTCCGACACCGTTTTTTCTAAAGAACGTCTGTAACCGCACCACCCGATTTTTCGTATGCATGTTATCTCCTTGCCCAACTTGACTGCCTGTCTGAGAGATGAACCGTTATCCATGGAGGTTTCCCATGAAAAAACTGCGCTGGCTGTCGTTGTTTGCCCTCGCGTACGTGAATCTCATCCACGCCCAACCAACCACCGTCCCTTTCGATTCAAGCTACTGGGATTTGAGTCAGGCCAAACTGGTCGAGCATCTCGGCCGTCAGGCACTCATCGGAACCGCAATGCTCAAAGACGTAGCAGTTGTGGACGGAATCATCACCGTCGATATCGCCTCCACTTCACGCAGCCGCTCCTATCCGGGTGTTCTCTTTCGCGTACAGAATACGGCCAACCATGAACGGCTTTATATTCGCCCGCACCGTTCTCCCTATTATGACGATGCTCTCCAGTACGCCCCGGTTTTCAACGGTGTCGACAGCTGGCAGCTCTATTATGGCCCGGGTAAAACAGCCAGTCTGGATATTCTTCCGGAACGTTGGAATACCCTGAAAATTGTCTTCAAACATCACCAGACACAAGTGTTCTGGAACGAAGACAAAACCCCCGTCCTGGTCATCGATCCGCTCGCCCGCGATGTGCAGGCAGGCGGGATCGGTCTGAGCGGCCCCACGGATGGCAGCGCCTTTTTTGCCAATTTTTCCTATGAAAAGACCGCGGCACCGCAGCTGATCCCAGTCGCCCCCAAGGAATCGATCTGCGGCATCATCAATCATTGGGAACTCTCAAATCCGTTTCCGCTCCTGCAGGCTGATTTTAGCGTCTATCCCCCACAACCGGATAGCTGGCAGTCTGTGTGCACCGACAGCTCCGGACTCATCGATGTCTCCCGCTATCATCCCCGTGCCAACAGGGGCGGGGATTGCATTCTGGCCCGCACCCGGCTGACAGCTGGCAAAGATACCCTGCTGCGGCTCGGATTTGGCTACAGCGACTTTATCACCGTTTACCTCAACCGGCAACCGGTCTATATGGGCGTCGCCGCCTACCAATCCCGTGACCGCTCCTTTCTCGGCATCCTTGGCTATCATGACAATCTGTTTCTGCCCTTGAAAAAAGGGGAGAATGAACTGCTCGTTCAGGTGGGCGAGCGCATGGGCGGTTGGGCGTTTTGCTTCCGTCGCGAGGATCAAGTCTGCATGCCCCCCATGGTGACCAAAAGCTGGACACTGAAAGGTCCGCTTGCCATGCCTGAGGCGGTACACTATGACCGGATCAACAAGGTTTGCTACGTTTCCAATTATTTCAACGAAGGCGTGGAGTTCGTGGCAAAAATATCCACGGATGGCAAGGTGATAGCGCGCGAGTGGATTGCCGGACTGCGCATGCCGACCGGCATGTGTCAATCCGGAAATACCCTCTATGTGGTCGATCGCAGCGGCGTGAATGTAGTCGACATCACCAGGGGAGAGATTACCGCTAAAATCGCTCTGCCCGGCATGCAGATGCCCAATGATATTGCGATTGATCAGGCTGGCGTTCTCTACATTTCCGACACCCGCGGTAATGCGGTCTTTCGCTATGATCAGGATAAACTTGAAAAATGGCTGACGGGCCTTGACGGGCCCAACGCTCTGCTGCAAGAGCGTGATCACCTCCTGGTCGGCCAAAACAGCGCCGTTCTGCAGGTGAACCTTGCAGACGGGCAGATGCGCACTTTGGTTCTTTTTGAGCCCGGTGCCAACATCGATGGCATTCAAAGCGATGACGAAGGCAATTATCTGATGTCCGATTACAACGGCAAATTGTACCTTGTAACCCCTGATGGCAGAAAGACGCTGCTGCTCAACACCGCCACGCCGGGCGCCTCCATCGCCGATTTCGCTTATGCGCCCGAAATAAAATTGGTCATCATTCCGACGCTGGCGGATAACGCGGTCACAGCGTATCGGCTGCAGTGATGGGGCGCAATTGGCTGCGTACACGATCCGCCTGCTCAGGGGCATGCAAAAGTGTCAATCCCAAATCGCCCGGGGAGGGTATCTTTTCCCGGGCGGTAAAATGGTTTTACGCCTTTGCCCGAAATCCCGCGGCAACGCGCGTGGCAGCCGCCTCTTGACCCAAAAGATGGTTTACGCGGACCACTCACTTTTATCACTCCGCATGTCATTCAGGAATCTTTGTGATGTGACGAACCGGAGCACCTGACCACGGCACATCCAGTGCCAGCGCGGATCAGGCCCTCAGGCGCGTGCAAGGCATCATGCTTTACGCACCCGACGACCTATCCTGACGAACTGTGCAACGCCCAGCGCCGTAATTGATTTTATGGCGGTCCCTGCAGATAATATGGTCCGACCCCGTTATTCGGCCCAATCGCACAGCGGCACGATGCTTATTTCTTCAGATTTTTCGCCCTGTTCGAGCCCCATTTGCACGGCGATCACGACCCTTTCGTCCGGCGATTGGATGCGAATGGCCAGTTTGGTATAACCTTCATTCTGGTTTTCTTGTGAATACCTTGGTTTGACATCCAATTCTTCAAAGGCATGATTGGCTGGTGCCAGAATGCGGAGTCTGAATGTTTGCCCGTTTTTTGCCAGCACTGCGCTGTCGCCATCAAGACGAATTTCGGCCGGTGTGATCATCTGCCAGAGAATTTCCCCTGTCGCGGCTGTTATCTCATCCTGAAGCAGGATGACCTGCTTGTCAACCATCGCTGCGCCGCGCAGGACCTTTTTGGCACACTTCCGCCATGATTTGCTCATGTCAACGACCGCGTGGGAACGGCCGGAGGAACTGAAGAATTTTATGATCGGTGAATCGCTCTCCTTGATCTGCGGCTGCTCGCCATTGAGCATCAAGGTCGAATGGCCTTGCACGCCCAGGCGAAAAAAATCATAGCGGCCTTCTCCCCACAAATTTCCGGGCAATTGTTCGAGAACATAGTAATCATCCGCGCCCAGATCATCACACCAGCGAATGCCTTTGGCCAGGATGACCACCTGGCCCGCATCCATGTGATTGTGGCTGTTCTCATTATTGCCGCCCTTGAAAGCGAGCCACAAGGCATCCCGATCCCATGACGAGCGAAACAGGGCAATGGGATTGGCGCCCTGGCCCAGGAAATCCAGCGGCAGCGGCTCTCTGAGTGAATCGCCAGGCGAATACCATAACAGCGTGAGGGGAAAAAAGCGCGCTGGAGCGGGCACATGCGTTTGTACCATCTGGCGGACGATCTGTTCCTCATTTTCACGGATCAACCAGGCATATTCCGGTTTGCCAAAACGTTGCGTAAACCAATAGAGTGCCGCGGAGGTTTCCGGCGTACCACTACAGTCGCTGTAACCGAAAAATGCGCGGTCCGGCCCGACGACCAGCAGCCTGTATAGTGCGCTTTCAGCAAATCCTTTTTGCAGGACGAGCCCGCAGTCGCTGCCCAACGCAGTTTCGAGTGCAGCGATCAGCAGGACGTTGAAGGTTGTGCCATATTCCCAATACATCGGGCCCTCTGGATAGCACCCCATGGGTTCATACGAAGTTTTCATGGCTATAGGGAGATTGACGCAAGCCCGAGCGACCATCTTTTCCGCCAGGGCGGGTTCGTCCTCCGCGATGGCCAAAGCCGCCACAGCCAGTCCGGTGTTGCACACCTGGTTCCAGTTGTTATGGGCATGTTCCCACCAATGGGTCTGCGCCAGGGCTGGTTGCAGGGCCTTTTCAATCAGGGCCGTGCGTATCTTTTTACGGCTCGATGTCGAGAGATCAGAATACAACCAATCATACCCGATGGCCAGTCCGGTCGCCATTTCTGCGGCATCGAGAAAATGAGACGGATTCCAGTCTGTTAAGGCCGCTGCAGCGAGCATTTCTGCTTCGGCGCGTTCAAGGTATTTCTGCTCGCCCGTGAGCCGGTAGGCCATGGAAAGGTGCAGTATCCTGGACAGGGAGGCCCTGCACTGCTTCAGCAATCTCCGGCCGATTTTCCGGTGCACTATGACGCTGTCCTGTAGATTCAGTTCAGCCTCAGCGATGACGATGCGCACCAGATCGGCAAAGTAGGGATCCTCATTCTGCAAATTTGCCAGCCTTGCCTCATCCTGCTGCAGAAAAAGCAATCGGGGATGTCCCGGCTGCAGCGTGGCCGTCAGCTCAGATCGCAGGGAATCGGTCGATTGTGCTTGCGCCGGTGCGTCCAGTCCGGCCGCCAGCAAAAGCCCCATCCACAGTAGCCATCTCATTCCGCTCATAAGAAACCTCACCAAGGTTATGGCAGCACTTTTATTTTAATGTTTTTAAAGAATACCTGATCGCCATGATCCTGGAGGAGAATGTGTCCTTCTGCGGCCTCGCCAAAATGGGGCCATACCGCATATTTGCTGCGCGAAACAAGCGCGCGCCACATCTGCGTGTTTCGTTCATACTCCAGCACCTTGATGCCATTCAAAAAGTGGCAGACCTTTTTTCCTTGCACCACAATTTTGGCTCTGTTCCAGTTGTATTTATTCACCCGCTTGGATGTCGTCTCATCAGGCGCGTAAAAAGAGGCATCCGCAGTGATGAGATCATACAAAGACGCCAGCGTCCGGTTGCCGGCCGTGCCCATTTTTGCGTCGGGATGCAGATCATCGTCCAGAATCTGATATTCACACCCAATGGCCGAGCCTTCTCCTTTGTTCAGATCGGGATCGACGAAATATTTGATGCCGCTGTTGGCGCCTTCCGTCAACCTGAAATCCGCCTCCAATTCAAAATTTGCGTATTTTTTGCTGGTAATGATGTCACCACCGAATTGTGATTCGCCACCACCGCTTTTGACCACCGAGAGGATGCCATCCTCGATTTTCCATCCCTTCTCGGGAAACGCCTCCGATTTGGCGCCGCGCCAGCCAGCGGTCGTTACGCCATCCCACAGCAGCTGCCAGCCCTCCTCCAGTTCCCTCGGCGTCAGCTGATTGGTCAGGTAGCTCATTTGCGGGATCTCTTTGCTCTCAGGATGCCGTGCACTTTCCAGGTTCTCCGTCAGGATGCGCACGTTGCGCCATGCGATTGTCTTGCCGGCCTTGTTGAAATCCTTGCCGATGCTGTGCACCTGCAGAGCGATGAATCCCTTTGGCGTCATAGCATCGATGACGTCCGCCGTGGGGATGCCGTTAACCCAAACGCGGATCGAGTGACCAATGGCCTCGACGCGATACTGGTTCCACTGTCCGGCCTTGAAGGCTGTTTTGCCTTGTGGATTACATTCCAGATTATAGAGCCATCCTCTGCGCGCCTCGTCGTAGATGCCGCCGCTCCAGGCGCGCGGCGAAGGATCCATTTCGATCTGATAGCCGTGTACCCGGCCATTCTGGTATTCCGGCAGACTCAAGCTGCGGATTTGAACGCCGGAATTCAAGTCGCCTTCGATCAGCGACTCGAATTCAAGGATGAAATCGTCATACTCTTTTGAGGTTGCCAGGAAAGAATTGGGCGTATCCACAGCGCTGATGCCCACAATGGTGCCCTCCCGGACGACGAATTCTGCATTGCCATTGAGCGGCCGCCAATCCTGCAGATCTTTACCGTTGAACAGCTCCTGCCAGGTGCTGGTTTTGGGGGATTGACAGGCCAGTGTGGCCAGAAGTAATACGATCGCCAGCGTTGTCTTCATGGTGTTTCGTCCTCATTTTTGGATGTTAGAAGGAAACGTTTCCGGTACCAATGGTCCACAAGATCACGCCCCACATCAGGGCAGAGATGCTCAGGACTGCATTCACTGAATCTCATATCTATATAAAGCAAAACTAAAGGGCGTGGGCAGCTCGAAAACGATTTTTCCGGCGTCATCAACCGTGGCGGTAAAATCCGATCCCTGTCCCAACAGGGCATCGCAACTCAGCTTTTTACCGGGTTGCAGCCAGGTTTTGACCGCCTGGCGTGAAGTCTGGTTCGATTCTCTGAAAATCAATAGATACCCCGTTTTACCATGAACGGCTTGAAAGCCGGTCCAGCCGCGGCCGGATGGCTCGTCGCCGATGGGAAAAATCTGGCAGCTGTGTAAATCCGCCTGCAATTCCCGGTAGCGTTTGACGACCGGAAAGATGCTGGATGCTTCCTCCGGCAAACCACTCGCTTCAAACCAGGCCAGCGGCTGCGCTATCATGGTGATGGCAAAAATGTAATCAAATGGAATAAGATGCGGGGCGAAAGGATCGTTGGCCGCATATTTCTTCTGGTTTCGCCATTTGTTGAGAAATTCGATTTGCAGCGATTGCGGTGGCACATATCTGCTCAATGTCCAGAGATTGCGGAGGGTCCAGTGGGGATAATAGTTCAACCAGTCGGTGTAGCGATTTTCCAGAAAGAGATTTCCATAGCGGGTGAAATAGTGATAGCCCATGCGCTTTCCGGCTGTGACGTCCAGATTGAATACCACTTCTCCGTTGGTTGCCGCAACCACGCTATCCAGCATGCGGCGAAAACGGATTTCAGCCAGCTTGTCTCCAGCCTGCAAGCCATCGATCTTGAAGGTTCGAATGCCATATTTTTTAAAGAGTTGTATCAGGGCGTCCGCATCAGCTTCCCAATTGCTGTAGCTGTTGTGACTGCTGGGATTGAACCACAGGCAAATTTCGATGCCCAATTTTTTGCCCTGTTCGATGACGGGCATAAGTCCATTGGGAAATTTATCCGGATGCACCTGCCAATAGTCTTTGCGAGTCCAGTTGTCCTGCCAGGATCCCTGTCCAAATGCCGAATTCTTCGAAATGCCGCTTTGCCACCCGTCGTCCAACTGAAAATGGCTGATGCCCAATTTCGCGCCGGCCGCCAATTCCCTCAAGGCAAACGTTTCGCCCAGTTTGGCATCCCGGTTGCGGTCTCCCCAGGTGTTCATCATGATCATCAAATCGCGACCGGGTTTGCGAATTCGAATATGGTCTTGATAGGTGCGCAGCGCCTGCAGCTTGGACCATTCGTCCGCCCCCGACACGCCGGTTACAAATCCATAGCATGGCCGCCATTCTTTTTCATCAAGATCCTGCGGTTGCATCCCCATGCCGATGCAGAGAAATTCGCCGCTGCGAATGAGGAAATCTGCTCCGGGATAGGCGAGTTGTGCCTGCGAACAGGGCGCCTGCTTGAGCATGAACAAAGAGCGGGAATTCAAGAGATCGTCAGCGAACAAAAGATTTCCCCTTGCCGTCCCCCATCGCGTAAAAGCCAAAGAACGGCTGGATATGACCAGGTTGTTGTTCACATCCGTGCGATCGTAAAATTCTACCATCTGCGTTTGCCATTGCGTTCCTCCTGGTGCCAGACGTTCCATGACCGGTACGCGAGGGGTCTGCTCAAACCTGGTGAGGAACTCCTGGCGATCGATCTGGTCAGCCATTGGTCCGGGTTCTGCCCACGCCGAGTCAACACGCCCTTTCAGGAAATAGTCGCATGCAATGGCCGGGCAATCCGGATAAACGCGGAAAATTCTTTTAACATCCAGCCCTGGAAAATGCGTGATCACGCGAACCTGAAGGTGCGCCGGTTCAGTGGTGGATTCGGCCAAGGGTTCTATTTCCAACTCGCCCGCTGCAACCGGTGAGCCTGTACCGGGCAGGAAACAATCCGGCCGGATTGGGGTGAAATCCCAGGATGCCGCCCTGAGGACATCTTTAATCCGCAAGCTCTGCAAATCGCCGCGATTCCAGAGCCAAGTCCGTTGAATTCTGCTGTTTTCAATCAACAGTGTATCGTTCTGCAGCGTGGCTGAACAGTCCAGAAAGCTTGTGTTCCGGGCGATGGATCCTTCATGAATACCCATTAACATCACAGAAATCAAGGCCCATGCACGAATGACTGCAAATATCGCTCTCATCTACTCATCCTTCACCGCTTGGAGCGGATTTTTTTCATTGATAAAGATTTGATCTCATGCCAAACCGTTTGATGAACCGGGATGCCCTTGCTGAGGTGTTCCTGCCGTGTCTCAAAGGCCCTGGTTCCAGGCAAACGCACGCCTTGCCCTGAAGAATCCGATTGCGACTGCATATAGTCGTTGATCGCCTGTTCCAATGTCTCTTTGATGGCCGCGTTTTCGCCGAGCCCGCTGCCATGAAAGGCCAGAAAAACCTGCGACAACCCGTATTCCACGCCCTGATGGGTAATTTTTGCTGTGGATGAACCTGCTGATAGGAATACACCCAAAAGGTCGAGCAGCAAGGCCAGGCCTGATCCCTTCCAATACCCTGCCGGCAGCGTGCGTTTGCTGGCGATTATTTCTTCGGCATCGCGTGACAGCTCGCCGTTTTTATCGTACCCACCCGCTACCGCCAATCTCCTGGTTTCGAGCGCATGGCGCTCCAGCGCGCCATAAGAGTACTGGGACATGGCCATATCCAGAACCAGAGGCGGGGCTGTCTGTGGCACGGCGATCACCAACGGATTATTGCCCAGTCGGCAGTCCAGAGCACCCCAGGCCGGCATGTTGGCGATGGTATTGCTCCAACCCATGAATGCATAGCCGGCTTTTGCTGCCATGTGGCCGTAATAACCGCCCCGCATCCAGTGATTGGTATGACCCAGCGCTATACAGCCAATGCCGTACTTGAGGGCCAAAGCCATGGCTCGGTTGGTGCAAAAGATGGCATTTAACGGGCCAGGTCCCCAATTCCCATGCCAGCGTTCCAGCGCGCCTGCCGTGGCAATTTTTTCCGGTTCGGCATCGGGCCGGACGTAGCCGTTTTGCACAGATTCGACAAAACGTTTGAATCTGTTGACGCCATGAGAATATACACCGTCGAGAGAGTTTTCTGTGAAAATGCTCGAACACAAGGCGGCCTTTTTCGGCGTAAAGCCGGTCTGGCGGAGAATGCGAAAAAATTCGCGTTTCAGCTCCTGCCAGGGCAATCGAATGAACATGGAAGAACTTCCCATGGCTGCATCAGACATCGAGTTCCCATCCTTTTTCGTATTTCCTTTTGCACAGAGCTTTGGCCTTTTTATGGTTGCGGACGTGCCCGGTAGCGGATTCAATTTGCAGCGTCGCTCCTACTTTCCAGGCGATATTTGCCAGCTGCAGAATGGTGACGCTGATATTGCCTTGTTCGATCGGAGAATGGAGTGGCGTTCCTTTGCGGATGGCATCGTTCAGGTTCTGGAAATGGAGATTGGTCATTTCATCCCGGCTCATCAAATCCCGCGTGGTATTTTGGGTGTCGGTTTTAAATTCTTGGATCAATTTATCATTGAGTGTATAGACTTCATATCCTTCCCGATCGACAATGACCGTGCCTTCAGTGCCATAAATGGCGGCGCCGCGGCTGCGGCCAAAATTTTGTTTGCCTTGACAGCTGAGTCCTTCCCAGGTGATCAATTTATCCTCATACTCGAAATTGGCGATCAACGTGTCGTAAAATTCCCAGTCGTCTGTGAAATGATAGCGGCCGCCGTTTGCGGAGATGCGCTGGGGATAATCCACTTGCAGTGCCCAGCGGCATAGATCCACCTCATGGGTTCCGTTGTTCAATGTTTCACCTGTGCCCCAGTGCCAGAACCAGTGCCAGTTGTATGGATGAACATTGTCCTTGTACGGCCGGCGCGGTGCAGGTCCTTGCCACAAATCCCAGTCGAGATAGTCCGGCACCGGCACCTCTTTACCAACCCCGATGGATTTTCGGGTATTGCTGTACCAGGCCTTGCCGAAATAGGGACGGCCGATCAGCCCTGCGTGGATTTTCTGCATAATTTCCTGCGTGTGCGGAGAGGAGCGCTGCTGATTGCCCACCTGTACCAGTTTATCGTATTTTTGCTGCGCCTTGATCAGCATTTCTCCCTCATGGGGATTATGGCTGGATGGTTTTTCCACGTACACGTGTTTTCCTGCCTGCAAACCCATGATGGCCATGGGCGCGTGCCAATGTTCGGGCGTGGCTATGGTGATGGCATCCACCTGGGGATCTTCAAGAATTTTACGAAAATCCCGCACCTTGGCAGGCGCCTGACCGGTGGATTGTTCGGTTTCCTGGGCGAATTTGTCGAGTTCGCGGCGATCGACATCGCATACATGAGTTATCATGGCATTCTCTGCAAAGCGCACGCCATCCATGTGGCCATAGGCACGTCCATGGAGACCAATGATTGCAAAGTGCAGACGTTCGTTTGCGCCAACAATGCGGCTGTAACTCTTGGCATTAAAGCCGAGCGACATGCTCGCTGCCCCCAGAGCAGCCATTTTCATAAAATCTCTGCGTGATTGTTCCATAGTACCTCGCCTGCTTTGGTCCAGTTTATCCTGAATAATATCGATGCGACGGTCCGGGAGATCTTTCCCCGGGGCAAACTTACGGAGCGACAACTGATTATTTCGAAATAATATAGATTGTTTTCAAGGAACAGAAAATGAGGTAAAAAATCCTTTAAATTACAGCGATAGTTCAACGTACGGTATGAGGCTCCATTAATTCCACACGTGTGCCATTCTGATCATGTAGGTTTAAGAGCCAGCGATTGTTCCGGCCCACGCGCGGCTGCAGGCTAAAATCATATTGCGGCCGAACGGCCAATAGGTTCAATGCCTCTTGCAGGTCCGGCACCAGCAAACAGACATGGTGCATGGAGCAGAGCCTCTTTTCAGACGGTTCAGATTCTGCCAGCATGTATTCGATATAATCCGTGCTCTCGGGGATCCGCATGTTGATCCAGTTGGTGACAGAATCCGTATTCCCGCCGCGCCAGAATTCGACAAAACCGAGCAGGTCCCGGTAAAACCGATCAGATTTTTGCGCGTCCTGTACATAAAGGCCCAGATGCATGATGCGTCTGGAAATGTTCTGTGCAAAGGCAGATTCCGGCAATTTATTTTGGACGGATTGTGTGAATTCGAGGACATGGCCATCGGGATCTGCAAGGCGAAAAAAAAGTCGTCCTTCCTGATCTTGTTGAAGCTCGCCAACCCTCACTCCATGCACCAGAAAATATTCTCGCATCCGGGCCAGGTCAGTGGTCATAAAACTGACGTATTCAAGTCTGTCTTCTGTTCCGGTCAGAGAGCGTGATAGACGGAGATGTTGGCGTGCGTTGACATCAAATCGGAGATATGCTGTTTTTTGCGGCTCTGCAACAGAAATCTCTGTTTCGTGCAATCCCAACTGCTGACCATAAAAGGCGCGTGCCGCGTTTAAATCATTGCATTTAAAGGCGATGTGATCGATGCCTGTTATGGGCGGACGCTGCACGGATTGTGAATGGGCAATGCCGAGGAGGAACATAAGAAAAAAAAGCACAAAAGATAACAAAATATCTTGCCGCCTGGACAGGTGATAATAGCTTATAGTCATAAGGCACTCTTCCTGCTTTGAATAACGAATACATTACGCCAGAGAATATTGTGTGCTTTACCTTTCCGATTTCGTCCGGGGAAAGCGCCGCATGATTTCATCGAGCATGGCCCCTTTGCCCATGGCCCGCGGGTCTTGCGTTTTCATTAGATGATTCTGCAACCTGGCGGCAAGATCATTTTTTACAGTCAAGTAAGAGGGATCAGTTGCCAGATTTATCAGACAATCCGGATCATCATTGATGTGATATAATTCTTCTTGCGGTCTTTTGCCAAACGCCCAGGCAGCATATTCGGGATGTTGTTCGCGAAGGCCCCATATATGAGATTTTGTCGCACCGCCGTCTGTATCGCCATATCCACCGACATCATCATTGCCGGGCCAGACAGGACCGGGATGATCACCAGACGGATTCGCTTCAGGGGTCAGATTGTGGATATAGAGAAATTCCTTTGTGCGGATAGCGCGCATGGGATACCCGGCGCCATCCGGCCGGCTTCCCGGAAAATGGCGCTCGATGCCGAATACCGCATAATCCCGCCGCGTCTCAATTTGTCCGGATTCAGTAGCAGTCAGAATCGGCATCAACGTATGACCGGTCATCGTTTGCGGGATATCCAGGCCGGCAGCCTGCAGAAAGGTAGGTGCCAGGTCGGTAAAGCTGACAAAATCATCGACGACACGTCCAGAGGCCATACGATCTCCCCAACGGATGGCCATGGGCACGTGGGCGCCATATTCATACAGGGTCGCTTTTGCCCTTGGGAAAGGCATCCCATTATCCGAAGTGATGACAATGAGCGTATTATCCAGTTCACCGATCTCTTCCAGCACTTGCATCATTTTGTTCAAGTGGCCATCATAATACGCGATCTCCAGGGCGTAATCCAGCAAATCACTGCGAACCGCTGCGGCATCTGGATAAAAAGAAGGGACTTGTACATTGTCCGGATCCAGTCCGGCTTTGATACCTGAACCTTCCTCATATTCCCGGTGCGGTTCTATCGCGCCAAACCAGAAACAGAATGGCGCCTCGGCCGGTTTGTTTTTAATAAATGCCTTGAAATTTTCGGCATAATCAACAGGACTCATGTAACGGGTTGGTGGCGTGGTCTTGATCTGGTTATATACCGGGCCTGCGGGATTATGATCTCTTCCGGAAACCTGCCAGTCGCCTGGCGCCCATCCCTTCCCGGTGTAACCGGTATGGTAACCCGCCTCTGCCAGGATATCAGGATATACATCGATTCCACCGGGCCAGATCGTATGATTCATGGAGGCTTCCCGTAATCGATAAAAATCCTGTCCGCTCAAAAGGCTGCCACGAGATGGGCAGCAGGAAGGCGTGGAGACAAAGGTATTTTGAAAAAGGATTCCCTCTTTTGCGATGCGATCAAAAGCAGGTGTTTTCACAAAGGTGCAGCCATAAGCGCTGGTATGGGGATACGATTGATCATCCGAAATACAAAACAGGATGTTGGGCCTGTGGACCTGCGGACGGCAACGGGGCCACCACGTCGCAGCAGCCAGAGCCGTGCTTCCCGCAGCCGCCCACTTGATAAAGTCGCGTCGTTCAATATCCTTTTTCATCATGCCAGACTCCGGGTTTGCTATCAGCGTGAATTTACATATCTGATTTGCAGCGGATGAGCAGCCCGCTGTGCGAAATCCTGGATATATTGAATCCAGGCAGCCCGATCAGGAAATTGACCGCTTTTGTTCCAGCCAGCCCCGGTATAATAGCAAAAGCTTTTGTCGACTGACGCACGTTTGACCAGTAAGCCGTGATTGTCATAATCGAAATAAGACACTTTTTCCGAACCGGGAATCACGACGCCACAGCCTATGATGCCGTTGACCGGATCCGGCGGTTGCCAATAGCTCAACCATCCCTGTTCCAGGTTATAGGTCATCTCTCCTCCGCGTCCGACTCTGACAATGCCAACGGCCAGTTCCAGTTCCGTTTCATCGGTTGTAAAGGTGCTTTCAAAGCGGCTCAAATTATGGCCGAGATCGATCGAGATGCGTTTCACTTCAGACACCCTCGTGTCACCGGCATCCCAGGATTTATAGCCTAGTTCAAAGATGGATCGAATGGGGCCGTTGGCCAGGATTTTCGAGGTTCGATAATTTCGGGATCCGTATAGAATGTCATTTTTCCAGATGGCCAGGCCGCCGCAGCCGCGGCTCGGGCCAACCTTGTAAAAATCGAGTCCTTCGCCATGGTCCACATGATAATCATCGCTCTTGTACCATTTTTCAAGAATGGGATCGTGCACGGATTTAACCCATACATCCACACCGCTGCTGATAGTCTCCTCCTCCAGGGCCGGGCCGTACATGCGAAAAGCGATCCGGTCACTTTCCCAGGCGAAATCGTCTTTTCGCTGCGGCACATACATGGCATGTGTATGATTCACCGCGTTGGGCAAGGACTTGGATTCGTTTGGGGGCATCAGCCAAAATGTTCTTGTTTCATAGGGCGCCCACCTGCTTTGAAACAAAAGTTGATCGGCAATGCCTTCGATCCCGGTTATGGCCTGGGTGAGGAGAAAAGCGTTTTCTTGTTCAGCATAGATGGCGATATCCTGCAGGCGCAATACGGGAAATTTCTTATTGATTTCCACCAGTTCCACGGTTTCCTGTTCCCTGAACAGACCCGTAGGATTCGTCACCTCCACGCGAAGCGCATCTTCGTTGGGCAGGATCGATATTTTGTAAACCTCCGAGCCAGCGAGCAAGAAAGCACCGACACCATAGACTTCGGTCATGTCTGCTGTAACATGGCGGGGGTCGGCACCGATGGGCTGCACATATCCCAGTTTTCCATCAGGATGTACCGCATTAACCAATCCTGCCCAGGCCTTTTTCACCACCGGAAGATAGGTATCCCGATCCAATAGCCCTTTGTTGATACCCCATGCGAGGGCGTAGCAATAAAAGCCAGAGCCGCTGGTTTCCGGCTGCGCGTAACTCTCCGGATCGAGCAGACTGGGACGCCATAGTCCATCCGCTGGTTGAATGGAAGCGATTTTTGCGGCCATCTCTTTGTATAACCGGACATAGTTTTCGTATTTGGGATAGTCCCTGGGCATGAGATCAAGAACCTGAGCCAGGCCTGCAAGGACCCATCCGTTTCCCCGGCTCCAGAATACCTTGGCACCATTTGCTTCCCGGAGTGTAAAATAGCGGCTGTCCCGGTAATAAAGATGTTCTTGCTGATCGTAGAGATAGTCCGTTGTTGACCATAATTCCTGATCCATGAAATCCAGGTACTTACGGTCATTAGTCAAGGCCGCTAGTTGCGCCAGGACGGGCGGACTCATGAACAGTGCATCACACCAGCACCAACGATCCAGGCAGTTCGAAGAATTGAACTGCAGGCTCGCATGGGATGGATTGGCCAGCAGCCAGTCCAGACGCGCTTTGGTTGGCTGCAGCATGCGCTCGTCGCCGAATTTTTTATAGAGTTTCAGCCAGGCCCAGCCCACGCGATGGTCATCGGCGTGGTACTTGCGATCACCCAGTTGCCAGTGATTGCGTTCGCCCGTTGCCCGCAAGGAATCGAGATAAACTGGATCATCCGCCATCAATCCCCAGGCTGTCAGTCCGGCATAGAGCGCACCCTGGGTCCAGTCGCGTGGATGATGTTGGCCGGGATGAGCGAGCTGCCATGTTGCGACACGCGCCATGACAGATCTAATCGAGTCCGGCTCCAGTTCTCCGGATAAAGGCGCAGGGGCAGTCTTCGGCCTGTCGGCCGATGAATAAGCCGCACAATATTTAAAAGAGCAACACCATCCGCCATCTTCGGTGCAGCCCTGAAACGATTCTCCTGGTGATGATGGCGCGGCCAGCGATTGATTGATGAGCCCGCTGCAACATAGATGGGCTAACCCCATAAGCAGAACGACCATGTAGCGATTTTTAACCATGCATTTTCCTATCTTTACAGAATCAGGTTTCCTCTGCCGGGTGAAACAGCATGCGTTGAGGCGAGAAAGCATCGAGTGGCCTAAGGAGTTTTATCCCCTTGCTTTTTTCCTTTCATCGCCGTTACGATGATGACCGCCCAGGAAGAGAGCAGGCAACAGAGCGCGAGGATCAGCAATGCCGGTGTCATATCATCATAGGTATCGCGAATGTGGCCGACGATGAAGGGACCCACATAGCCGCCCAGATTGCCGACCGAATTAATCCAGGCGATCCCGGCCGCCGCGGCCGTACCGGAGAGCAATGAGGTCGGCAATGTCCAGAACGCTGAAATGGCGGACATGACGCCGGATACGGCCAGGGTGAGGGTCAGCAAACCCCAAAAGGGGGAAATGTCCTGATAAGCGCTTGCTGCAAAGGCCAGGGCGCCCAATATCCCGGCTCCGGCAATATGCCAGCGTCGCTCGCCGGTTTTGTCGGAGTGGTGGCCATTCCATACCATGGCTATCGCGCCCACGCCCCATGGGATGATGGTGAGCAAGCCGATCAACCACACATCCGCGGTAATCGTTTCTTTGATGATTTGTGGTAGCCAGAAACCAATGCCATAATTGCCAATGATAAAACCAAGATAGACCAAACAGAGCAGCCAGACCTTGTTGCTGGTGAACGCATCACTGAAACGGTGCCGGAACTCCCCCGCGGCTTTTTTTATTTCTTCCTCTCTGTGTAATCGCGAGATCAACAGCTCTTTTTCTTCGCTGGAGAGCCATTTCGCGCTCTGGGGATTGTTGTCCAAATAAAACAGAACCACTATGCCCATGAGCACCGATGGGATCCCCTCCAGCAGAAAAAGCCATTGCCAGGCACGCAAACCAGCCACATCAGACATGGTTGCCATGATCCATCCGGAGAGAGGGCCGCCAACCACGCCTGAAAGCGCAATGGCCGTCATGAATGCCGCCACCATTTTGGCTCGATGTGTGCGCGGAAACCAGTAGGTCAAATAGAGAATGATACCAGGAAAAAAGCCGGCTTCAGCCACTCCCAGAGAAAAACGGAGTACATAGAAGGTGGTGGTGCTGTTTGTCAACATCATGGCCGAGGACAGGATTCCCCAGACAATCATGATGCGGGCGATCCAGATTTTTGCGCCTATTTTTTGCATTAAAAGATTGCTGGGCACTTCAAAAAGAAAATAACCGATAAAAAAAATGCCGGCGCCGATCCCATAGACCGTATCACTGATTCCCAAATCCTGCTGCATCTGCAGTTTGGCAAAACCTACATTGACGCGATCGAGATAGGCCAAGATGTAACAAAGAAACAAAAAGGGTATCAAACGCCACGTCACTTTACGGTAGAGCTGTCTTTCAAAGGCTGGTGCAGAATCGGCTGTCATGCTCTATTCGTAGCTCCAGGAAACAGGTGATGTCATCGTTGATTCGTTTTTCAAAGACATTGCGTGCGTGAATATCTATCATACGACTTGAATTTGGCCCTCAGACTTTAGCGATACTATATATCGCTTTTATTCATTCTATTCAAGCATAATCTGACAGGGCTGCATGACAACGGCCCGGGTAAACCAATGGATTACCCGGGCCTGTTGCTGTTTTTCATTTAAAGTTACTTCAATAAAATCATACGGCGAATCTCGGAGAAATCCCCGGCATGAAGTCTGCAAAAATAGATGCCGCTGGTGACTTTTTGACCTTCCTGGTCCCGTGCGTTCCAATCTACTGTATGGATTCCGGCATCGCGGGATTCGTCCAGCAGTGTCGCAATTTTTTGCCCGAGCAAGGAATAGATTTCCAGTTTTACGGCCACTCTGGCAGGAACGGCGAATGTGATGGACGTCTTCGGGTTGAATGGATTGGGATAGTTCTGTCCCAAACTGAATTCAGTCACCGTTGCTGTTGGAGGATCCTCAACCGCTGTTAGATCAGGAAACCATCTTGGATCGCCGAGGGTGGCGCCGTCGACCCCGGCACCAACGGCCGGCGAATTGGGGCTGAGGGTGAAATTGCCGTTGGCGACATCAACCATCATCGGATCCACTTCAGCCTGGATGAGGGTCAGTTGTGCTTCGGTTGCGCCTTCTTCCAATCCGATCGCTTTGGGACAATTCCAGTACAGCAGGCCTTGGACCGATGAATTCAAGCCATAAATGCGGCATGCATATTCATAGGTGCTGCTGTTGATGACGATGGAATTTTTGATG